>JAKMCX010000009.1 GCA_022428285.1 Flavobacteriales bacterium | reverse complement strand
TTGTCTTGCCAAGGTTGCACAGACCCTACGGCCTGTAACTACGACCCCGAAGCTGGATTCAATGACGGTTCGTGTTGCTTCGATTCTTGCGTAACGGTGCGTTTGTATGACGCCTTTTCCAATGGATGGGTAGACAGTCAAGGCAATATTGGAGGCGCAGCAGTGGGCAATCTGGCGGGCCAGGAATTGGGAAGCATCGAGTTCACAGAAGGAGGTGTGGCTGAGCTCGACCTCTGTTTGGTGGATGATTGCTACGTCTTGGAATTGCAGTTCGACAACCTCGCGGTGGAGGCTTCATGGGAGATATACCTCGGAGAACAGTTGATTTTGGAAGGAGGCCCGGGAGTTGCTGGCGGCACCATTCAAGAGTTCTTCTATGTAGGAAACCCAGAGTGTTTGAATGAGGGGTGCACCATTACTGGTGCCTGTAATTATGATCCAGCTGCAAACTTCAATGATGGAAGCTGTGAGTACTTGTCTTGCCAAGGTTGCACAGACCCTACGGCCTGTAACTACGACCAGAACGCTACCATTTCCAATGGAGATTGTGATTACAGTTGTTACGGTTGTACGGAGGCTGATGCGGTCAATTATGACGACGCGGCCATTTATGATGATGGAACATGCTGCTATGAGGAGTACTTCTTCTTTCTCGAAGTAGGTGGTGGAAGCTGGGACGGCGAAATCAGCTGGAACATCCGAAACATGGAAACCAACACCGTGGTCGACTTTGGTGGCGCAGGCTCTCATGCTGTTTGTCTGCCAGAGGGATGCTACAACTTCGAGATGTTCGACAGTTTCCAGGACGGCTGGAACAATGGAATCTATACGTTCAGCACGTTTGATGGGCAGGTGGTGTACACCGGTTCTTTGGATGAAGCTGAATTCGGTGATCAATTGATCAGCGGTGCAGACAGGATAACCCTTGGAGGCGTGAGCTGCCCCGTGGGCTGTACAGACCCCACGGCCTGTAACTTCAGTTCGAATGCTGTCTTCGACAGTGGCTTCTGTAATTTCTCTTGCTACGGTTGTACCGACTTCAACGCGACCAACTTTACGCCTTCAGCCTCCATTGACGATGGGACATGTGTCTATTGCGCTGGCGGTGAGCTCATCCTCGAAGTCACCATGACAGACGCGTTTGGCGATGGCTGGAATGGCGGTGTCTATTACATTTCTGATTTGAACGGTGACATTGCGGCGACGGGAACCTTGGACAATTCGGATCAAGGCGATGGTCTGACCAGTGGTGTTGACCTCGTGTGCTTGCAGCCTGGATGTTATGTGTTTGACATCACGCCCGGCGATGATTCGGACGACATCGGTTGGTACCTCGAAGACGTGGTCGGTAATTTTTATGGCACAGGAGTCGATGAAGTTTCCAGCTTTGGTGTCGACTTTGGTGAGACCGGTTCTTGCTCATTCTTGGGATGTACAGATCCCTTCTGCTTGAACTACAACCCAAGTGCTACCGACGATGACGGCAGTTGCGAGTGTCCCCCCAACAACAACTATGCTTACAGTGCACAAGCGGTGCAGTGTGGCGCTCAAATCGCGGGGACGTTGACCTACGCGGTCGACGGCGAAGGCCTGAACGGAACGACTTGCTCGGGTCAAGAAATCAGCGCTGCGGGTGTTTGGTATGTGTTCAATGCACAGTCTGATCAACAGATGGTGCTTTCCACATGCGGCACGGATGCGTTTAACCCAGCTGGTAACCCCTTGTTTGACTCTCAAGTGTTTGTCTTTGCGGCAACGGATGGAGACCTCGACAACTTGGAGTGCCTCGGTGGCAACGACGATGGTTGCTCGGAGGGCTTTATGAGTGAAGTCGCATTCAATGTGGAGCAGGGCCAGGACTACTATATATATGTCACCCGATTTAGTGAGTACACCAGTGGAGATGAATTCCTGCTGTCAGTAGAATGCGTCGATTGCACCAGTGGTGCTCCGATCAATGACGATTGCAGCAGTGCGTTGGAACTTCAGAATGGTGTGCCCCACGTCGGCTCCGTCTGCTGCTCTAGCCCCGACAACGTAGACGTAAGTTTCTTGGCAGGATTCCAAACCAGTTATGGTGTTTGGTACCAGTTCAACAGCTTGGATTACGAGACTTTCTTCTTTGACCTCCTGAACTTGAATGCGGCCAACATCGGTCTTGCGATTTTCGACGTGGGTTCTTGTGGGGACCTCGAGGCGCAGGTTGGATGTCTTGTCTCCGAGCAATGTGCAGGTGAGATCAGTGACTTCACGGTGCTTCAAGCCAACACGGACTACTTGTTCTATGTGTTTACCACAGACCCCGAAGACTGCGGTCAGTATCAATTCTTGACCAACGGCGTCTACTTGGGTTGCATGGATGATGCGGCCCCCAATTATGACCCCACTGCGACCATGGACGACGGCACTTGCGACTACGCAGGAGTGGTGCCTTCTAACAATACATGCGGAACGGCAGAAGCTTTGGACTGCAATACGTCTTTGGCAGGTTCTACTGGTGGCGCAACGAACCTCGGTGCACCCAACTTGATCAATGGTTGTGACCCCGTTCCAGGACCTGGAATTTGGTACACCTTCGAGGGTACCGGTGATTTGCATACACTGAGTCTGTGTGGTTCTAACATTGACTCCAAGCTCAACCTCTATGTGAGTGATGCTGTGTGTGCAGGAGGTATTCCCCAGTTGTTTGAGTGTGTGCTCACGGTAGAGGATGGGGTTTACGCTTCGGAAGAGGCCGACTTCATCAATTGCGGTTTCTTCGATCAAAACGATGCTTGGGTGCAGTTCATTTCTGAGCCCGGCAGACATTATTATGCATATGTCAGTGCAGAGGACGCCGATGGTGACCCCATCACCGATGACAATGGTACTGTTGAGATCAGCCTGAGCTGCGCCCCAGCAGTGGAGGGATGTACCAATGATGTGGCTTGCAACTATGATGTAGAGGCCAACATTGAGGACGGGTCATGTGACTTCTTGAGTTGTGCATGTCCAGAGGAAGCTACCGATGGAATTGCTTTGAAGTTGGACATGTTCGACAGCTTTGGTGACGGTTGGAATGGTGCGGATTATTACCTGACAGACGCCAGTGGAGACACCTTGCTCTCTGGCAACTTGGACAGTGCTGCATACATTTTGGATGTCGACAATTTCCTGGGTGGAGACGAAGGTTTTGACACCTTCTGCCTTGTGGAGGGTTGCTACGCCCTGACGGTAGGCGGAGGTGACTTCGATGAGGAGATCACTTGGACGCTTTCTACGGCAGATGGTGAAGTGGTATCAGGCGCCATTGGCTCCGTGAACTTCTCTCTCGGAGGTGTGGTGTGCGGATGTGTGGATGCCGGAGCCTGCAACTTTGATCCTGCTGCCACTTCTGACAATGGATCATGTGATTATGAAAGTTGCGCGGGTTGTACCGATGCAACGGCTTGCAATTATGATGAGACGGCCACCATCTCTACAGATGATTGTTGCTACGACAGCTGTGTTCGCATCCAAATGACGGATGACTTCGGGGATGGTTGGAACGGAGCTCAATACAGCTTGTATAGCGTAGATGGATTGTTGCTTGCTCAAGGAGGACTTCCCAGTGTTGGGTTTACGGTAACCCCGGAAGGCACCAGCGGCACGGATAACTTCTGCTTGGCAGATGGATGTTACTACCTCGAAGTTTCCGCGGGAGTGATTCCGGTGGAGGTCGGATGGACCTTGTTGGGTACTTCAAGTGGCATTACCTCGGGAGGCGCACCCGCCGGCCCCGTGTATTTTGAGGTTGGCGAATCTGATTGTGTCTCTGGATGCACGGTCTCGGTGGCTTGTAACTACAACCCTGAAGCCAACATTACGGTTCTGGAGGATTGCATTTTTGACGGCTGTGGAGGCTGCAAGTATGACATCGCTGAGAACTACAACCCGAATGCCATTCAGGATGACGGCACTTGTGAATTCATCTTGCAGAGTCCTTGCCCTACTGATTTGAACCAAGACGGTGCGACTACAACCGCTGACCTGCTCGCGTTCTTGATCAGTTTCGGCGACCCTTGTACCGAGTAAAGACATCTAAGACCGAACGGCTACAAATTTGTTTTGGAGCTGTTCATGGACTCTATAAGCAGCCCCGGACCTGAGCGTTCGGGGCTGTTTGCTTTTTGAAGCCCTGATAATCAGCGACCTGATTTAAATGTGGGGCCGGGTCTCAGGGGTGAAGACAGATTTACCCCTCCAATCTATTCTTGATTCGGTTCCGTTTCCGCTATATTGCTCCGGCAATTGGAAAAAACCTTAATCATGAACCTGAGAAATCTCATTCTCCGAGGCACCCTAAGCACGTTTGCTTTGGCCCTCTTTGCGTCCTTGCAGGCGCAGACCATCACTTTTACGGCCGACAACTGGCCTGGCGAAGTGTCGACTTGTATTGTCACCTTCAACGGGGACACCATTCTTAACGTAGACGGTGCAACATTGTTCCCTAATGGGGGCGGTGATGTAAACGTGTACTCCGTCGCTTCCTATGGCGCTGGAGACTATACTGTCTTTATCGACGACACCTATGGTGACGGAGGTACGGCCATCGCTGTTGACGCGTCTCCGTTTAACTGCGCTGGTGATTGCGCCGGTTCAGTTTCGGGTAGTGGTACGACTTTTGTGTTCTCCTTGACGAGCGACGTTCCAGGTTGTACGGATACTGCCGCCTTGAACTATGACGATACAGCAACCCTCGATGACGGTTCATGCCTCTTCGATGCATGCCCAGATGAGGCGCAAACCATGGTGTTTGTCAACATGACTGACTCCTGGGGAGACGGTTGGAACGGCAATACCTATGAAGTCTATGCTGACGATGTTTTGATCGCTTCTGGATCATTGGATGCCTCTGCTACAGGATCCGGTGGTTCTGGCGGTGGCTTCAACGCGGGACAGGATACCATCTGCATCCCAGTGGGGGCTTGTTATGAAGTCACGAGCGGTGGCGGAAGCTTCCTCAGTGAAATCGGATGGACCATGGTGAATGTCTACACAGGCGAGAACATTGCTGCTGATGCAGGCGGTGGTACGGTCGAGTTCTACTACGGACTGACTGAAGAAGTTTGCGGTTGTACAGATGTTGAGGCATTGAACTACAGCGGAGAGGCTACCATCGATGATGGAAGCTGTGTTTTCCCAAGTTGTGACAACCCAGATGATGTGTTGGCTCAATTCATGATGTATGACACCTTTGGTGACGGTTGGGATGGCGCTAGCTATACCCTCTCGAATCAAGCGGGTGAGATTTTGAACTCTGGTTCTTTGGACAATGCTTTGTTCACTGTTGATCCAGGTGCTCAGGGATACGACTTCTTCTGTCTGTCCACTACCGAATGTTATGTTCTCGAGATTTCTGGAGGCATCTACCCTGGAGAAAAGGAGTGGCAGATCTTTGACTACAACACTGGAGAAATCCTTTATGACTTCACTGCCAACGATGGATTTGGAGTGTTTGGTGTTGCAACAGGAGATGTTACTTGTGGATGTACGGACAGCAATGCCTTCAACTACGATGAGACTGCAACTGCTGATGACGGAAGCTGCTTCTCTCCAAGTTGCATTGGCAATGCGGATAGCACGTCTTACATCTTGTATTTGAACCACGACACTTACCTGTTCTGGGGAAACAATGCGGCGTATATCTATGATCCTTCCACCGGTGACACTCTGCTGTCAGCTGGATACAACAACGATTTGTACACCCCAGATCTCGAGGCCACAGTGGTGGACGGATATTGGGAGTTCTGTATTCCTAACGATGCATGTCTTCAGTTCTCTGGTGGAGGCGGTACGCCTCTTGGACAGGCTTCTTGGTACATCCTGGACTTCGCTGGAAACGTGATTCACGACGGTACTTTGGGTGTGTATGACATCGGCTTTGGATCAGAAGAGGCCACTTGCTTGAGCGGTTGTACGCTGCCAGCAGCGATCAACTACAATGCAGATGCTACCATTGATGATGGCTCTTGTGTTGTGTGTGACAATGGTCAGCTTGGATTCTTCTTGACCTTGCAGGACGACTTCGCTTCTGGCTGGTCTCCAGGAAACGATTACTACTTGGTGAGCGAGGAGACTGGCGATACCATTTATGAGGGAACGATGGAGTCAGGTGCTACGACGGTTGAAGTCATCAATTGCTTGGACATTGGTTGCTACACTTTCAGCACAGGAAGCATTTTCACCACTGAAGGTTGGGCCATCTCTGACAACTTGGGTAACGAATACGCTGCGCTGACTTATGGTCCCACAGACGGATACCCTGTCGCATTTGGCGGCTTGGATGTTACGGATTGTGCCTTCGGAGGATGTACTGACATGCTCGCGAACAACTACAACATCTCTGCTTCTGTGGATGATGGAAGCTGTGAATTCCCACCTGCAAATGACAATCCGGAGGACGCTCAGGCGATCGCTTGTGGTTTGATCTTGACTGGTACATTGGAGAATGCCAACTCTGACGAGTATGGTGGTACCACGGTTTTGGGTAACGCTCTTGCTACCAATGGTGCTGTTTGGTATGAATTCAACTCAGACCAAGACTACCAGGTCACCTTTAACACTTGCGCTTCAGCAGACGTAGACAATGGCATCACCGATACTGATGTTGTGGTTTTCGCTGTAGGCACAGACGGATCCCTCACTGCAATCGCAACCAACGATGACTCCGGTGTGGCTGGATGTGGTTCTGGAACTACTGGAACTTTCAACTCTATCGTAAGCATCAACGCTGAGCAGGGTAACAACTACCTCGTACGTGTCAGTACATATGGTTCCACGAGCAGCCAGACAGGCATCGTTCTCGAGGCGGCATGTGCTTCTTGCCCTGATGGATTCCCTAACAATGACGATTTGTGCACTTTGGCACTTCCATTGGTTGACGGTGGATCATATGACGGTAGCCTTTGCTGCTCTGGTCCAGATGAGGACTTTGGCATGCCAAGCTTGAGCACCTTTGCAACAGCTTATGGTGTTTGGTATCAAGTCACTGTTGAAGCTCCCTATAACCTCTACAACATCACTGTTGATGCTACTGGAACAGGAGCAATCGGTTACGCTACCTACAATGGTGATGATTGCACCGATTTGGCTGACATGGCCTCAGGTGTTGTTCAGGGATCTGTTCAGACGCAAATGAACCAGTACTTCGGCAACGAAGTGGAAGGACCAGCAGTGGTCTCAATTGCTTCTCCGAACTATGACAACAGCTACTACTTGTTCGTGTGGACGACCCAAACGGATGATTGTGGTTCATATAACGTGAGCGTTTCTGCTGAGATTTCAGGATGTACTGATCCCATTGCGTCGAACTACAACCCAGATGCAACGGTGAATGCCAACTGCCTCTATGTTGGAGTAACGCAGCCGAATGACAGCTGTAGCAATGCCATTGCTGTAGCATGTGGAGAGACCATTGCGGGTAACACCGGTGGTGCAACTAGTGTTGGTGGAACCAATGCTTGTGGAGGATCTGGATCTGGAATCTGGTACACCCTTGACAACGGAGGGATGGAGCAGCTGATTACAGTGAGCACTTGTGGCTCCACTGTCAATACGATCTTTGATGTCTTCCAGGATGTTGATGCACCTGATGCTACGCTCGAGGTGAACAGCTTGAATGTCGACAACTACTCAAACATCAGTGCCGTTATCGTATTCAACGGTGACACTGTAGCGACCATCCCTGCGGGTGACCTGTTCCCGACCGTCTTCAACGACTTCTATTACGGTTTGTCTGGTGGTGACTACACGGTGTATTTCACCAATGAGGGTACAGAATTGGACGGCATTGCTGCTCAAGTTATTTCTACAGACGGCTCCTCTCAGGATCTGTTGTGCAGCGGTGATTGTACCACTGATCCTCAGGTGTGTTTCGATGTGAGCATCAACACTGACTTTTACCCGAGTGAGACCAGTTGGACCATCACCAATAGCAGTGGTTCAGTAGTCGCCAGTGGTGCTCCTGAATTTGCCAACTCTACCAATACTGAGACCCTCTGCCTGCCTGCAGGTAGTTACACGTTGGACGTGGCGGATGGCTTCGGCGACGGAATTGGCACTACTGGTTCTGATGACGTCAACGTGACCACAGCTGGTGGCGATGCCCTCGTTGTTGCGGGAGACGTTGATGGTGCTGGCTCAAGCTTTGCCTTCACATTGGAGGCTAGCCCGTTCAACTTCCCTGCCGGAGCAACAGTGGAGCAGTCCTTTACCATCTTTGGTGGAACTGGCCTCTGCTCTAGCTTGATTTGCTGGGACCAGGGTGACAACACTGTTACCATGTCAGAGACATGTGACAATGGTGAGACCTTCCAGTTCATCAGCGACGCACAGGCTAGCACTTACGCTATCCTCGTAGCTGCAGGTTCTGGATCGCTTGGTGGTGAGTTCGACATGAGCGTTACTTGCGAGCCAGTTGTATACGGTTGTATGGACGAACTCGCTTGCAACTACAATGTGGATGCAAACGTGGATGACGTCAATGATCCTTGTGACTTCACAAGCTGCCTTGATTGTGAAACTGAGTCTTGGGAATACTGCTACGATAGCAACGAGTCTTGGAGCTTCACTCTGGTGAACCCGAACGGAGGCACCATCGTGGTGGATTTGACGGGAACATCCATCGAGCAGAACTGGGACGAACTGGTGATCGATGATGCTGCTACGGGTGCCAACCTCTACAACAGCGACGTTGATCCTGACGAGAGCCTTGTCATCGGTACCGACTCTTTGACTGTAAGCTTTACCTCTGATGGTTCAGTGAGTTGTGTGTCTGGTTCTGACCTCTTTATCGCTTTGTCTATCACATGTGCTCCTGCTCCAACGACAGGTTGTGCTGATACTACAGCTTGTAACTACAACGGCCCTGTGGACTTCGCGGACAACGCACTTTGTGACTTCAGCTGCTTGGGTTGCACAAACTCAGAGGCTGTGAACTACGATCCATTCGCTTCTGTGGATGACGGCTCATGCTGCTTCGGCGCATCTATTGAGTTCAATATGTTCGACAGCTTCGGTGACGGATGGAACAACGCAACCTACAGCTTCTACGATTCTGAGGGTAACCTTCTCGCAGAGGGAGGATTGCTGTCCACTGAGAACGGCGGTGACTTCGACACAGACGCTCTTTGTCTCGATGCCGCAGGTTGCTACACTTTGATTGTGACTGAGGGAGGATTCCCAAGTGAGGTTTCATGGAGCATCTCAGGTGATGCGTTCAACACCACTAGCGGAGGTCCTGGAACCTTCCAAGTTGGTCTGGGTACTCCTTGTACTGAAGGATGTGGCTTGCCATTTGCTCCAAACTATGTGGATCCAGACAGTGTTGACGTCGTCAACAATGACCTTTGTGACTTCCAGAACTACGTGATGGGTTGTACTTACCCAGACGCATCTAACTACGAACCGACAGCTACCAACGATGATGGTGGATGTACGTTCGATATCGCCAACCCTTGTCCTACGGACTTGAACGGAGACGGTACGACAACCACATCTGACCTGTTGATCTTCTTGGGTGCCTTCGGTACTGAGTGCTGATCATCTATCAGATGAAGGGCTAAGCTCTTCGTAAACATTGGAAAGGCCCGACGCAAGTCGGGCCTTTCTCATTTAGACAGGCCCCATCTTAGCAGCATGAGGAAGGCAATTTTGGTCACAGGAGCGGGATCAGGCATAGGCAGGGCTTCGGCCTGTCGGTTTGCATCTGATGGTTTTGATGTGATTCTGGTGGGCCGACGTTTGGCTCCGTTAGAAGAGACGATGCGTTCGCTGGATGGACCGGGACATCACCTGAGTTTGGCCCTAGATGTTTCTGATCGTTTGGTATTTCACGATAGGCTTGCGGAGGTTATGGCTGAGGGGAAAAATCGCGAGCTGATCGGTGTATTTGCAAATGCAGGTATAGGTGGCGGAAACAGTTATGCCTTGGATGAGGAGGAGGACCGTTGGGGAGAGATTATGATGGCCAATGTGACGGGTGTTTATGTGACGCTGCAGACGGCTTTGCCTTATTTGAAAGCTGCTGAACAGGCCATCACACATGCTGTGGTTACGTCCAGTGTCTTGGCGCGGTTTGGAGTGCCAGGTCAGTCGGCTTATGTGACTTCAAAGACGGCAGTGCTCGGATTGGTGCGCAGTTTGGCGGTTGAATGGGGCGGTGATGGGATTTTGGTAAATGCCATTTGTCCGGGATGGGTGGAAACGGCCATGGCGCAGGAGTCGATTCAGCGCATGGCCGACGGTCAAGGCATGTCTTATGAAGAGTGCCATAGCCAGCAGTGTGCGCTCTTGCCAACAGGCAGAATGAGTCAACCTTCGGAGGTGGCCAATTTTGTGTCATGGTTGATGTCTCCGGAACAGCAAGGGTTCACTGGACAGGGACTTGACTTAAACAATGGAAGCTGGATGTCATGAGGTATAAGTTTGAAAGGATGGAGTTTTTGTGTGTTCGAGCGTTGTTGTTGCTCTTTATGGCCGCTGCGTTCGCTATGTCGGCTCAGGATGTCCCGCCATTAGGAGGGTGGTCAGAGGAGGACTCTTCGATGGTGGCCCGCATTCATGAGCAAGTGTTGGGCAAAGGGGAGTGTTATGAAGACTTGCGGGTCCTTTGTAAGGATATTGGCCCTCGGCTGAGTGGCTCACCAGAGGCTGATGCCGCCATCCTTTGGGGGGGCAAGACATTGCAGGAGGTGGGAGTGGGTGATGTGCGCATGCAGCCCGTTGTGGTGCCGCATTGGGAGAGGGGAGGACCGGAGCGTGCTTGGTTGCGGGTTGATGGTGGAGAGATGGAGCCGTTGCGTGTCGCCGCTTTGGGTGGCAGTGTTGGAACCCAAGGTGACCTCGAAGGTGAGGTGGTGGTGTTCAGGGATTTTGCTGAATTGGACAGCTTGGGTGAAGCGGGTTTGGCCGGGCGCCTGGCTTTCTTTAACCGCCCTATGGACCCTTTGATGATCAATGCGGGAAGCGCCTATGGAGGTGCTTATGAGCAGCGGTCCAAGGGTGCGGTTGAAGCTGCGCGGCATGGTGGCATGGCCGCATTGGTTCGTTCTCTCACCCATGCCATGGACACTTTTCCCCATACAGGCGGAATGAGGTATGATGAGGAGGTCGTCCAGGTCCCGGCCGCGGCTTTAAGCACAGTGGATGCGCGCCGCATTGCAGGGCTGGTCCAAGAGGGTCATGAGGTGCGTGTAGGTCTGAACATGGGCTGCATGTTGCACGATGACAAGTCCCAAGCCAATGTGATTGCCGAATGGACAGGATCTGAATACCCCGACCGGTACATTGTGGTAGGGGGGCATTTGGACAGTTGGGACATCGGCGAAGGAGCGCATGACGATGGTGCGGGAATCGTCCAGAGCATTGAAGTGTTGCGCACGTTGCATGCTTTGGGCTATCGTCCGCGACACACCCTCCGGGTGGTGCTCTTCATCAATGAAGAGAATGGTAACAATGGAGGCAAGACCTATGCGCTTCGTGCACGCGAAAAGGGAGAGTGGCATGTGGCTGCTGTAGAGAGCGATGCGGGGGGAGATGCGCCCCGAGGTTATTCTATAGATGCAACAGATGCTGGCACGGCGGCAGTGCGCGCATGGAAGGAAGGTTTGTCTCAATACGGTGTCGGTGATTTGCGCCGGGGAGGGGCAGGGGTCGACATCGGTCCGCTCAAAAAGGAGGAGCCTGCAGGGAAGCGCCCATTGATGGTAGGTTTGCGTCCCAATTCACAGCGCTATTTCGATTACCACCACAGCGACCGCGATGTCTTTGAGAATGTCCACGAGCGCGAATTGAAGTTGGGAGCGGCCGCGTTGACCTCCATGGTGTATTTGCTGGACCGTTTGAATTACGATGACCTCGACTGAATATCATGCGACACAGCATCAGCGATAGCAGCCAACTGATCCTCGACCGAAGGAGCATTTCTCCTGAACGGTTCTCAGGCCGGAAGGTGCATCGGGAGATTGTAGAAGAAGTGCTCCAGCACGGCACTTGGGCCCCCAACCACGGGTTGACCCAGCCCTGGCGGTTTCATGTTTTCATGGATGGTGCAGCAGTTGGTTTGATGGACAGCCTCGCTGAGGCTTATCGCAGCCATGCCGGGGATGCGGCATTGGAGAAAAAGGAGGAGAAAATCCGGATGCGGGGGCAGCGCTGCAATGCCATTGTGGCACTGGGACTTGCCCACGATTCAGAAGGACGGTTTCCATTGTGGGAGGACCAAGCTGCTTTGGCTGCTGCGGTCCAAAACATGTACCTCATGTGCACTGCTCACGGTATTGGTGGGTTTTGGTCGACGCCTGGATTTTTGAGCCACCCCCTGGCTTTGGATGCGCTCGGCCATGAAGAAGGTGTTCAGGGCATGGGGCTGTTTTACATGGGCTATCCCGAAGGCGATTGGCCATCAAAGGGGCACCGCAAGCCCCTCGAATATGTAACGCGTTGGAAAACCGAGTAGCATGCGTCTGACCAATTGGTATACCCATCCTGCAGACAACCGGTACCATGTTTTTGAGTTTCGGGATGCTGAGATGGCTGGAGAATTCGAACGCGACCTTGTCCAAGAGGGCATAGCGTTTGAAAAGGCACCCGTAGAACAGATGGAGGGTGGCGAAGGCATGGTGCTGCAATTCGGGGTTCACCGGTCCGTTTTCAAGGAGGCGCTCCGGGTGAATCACCTGTTGCACGGCCGCCACCGTGCGCCATTCATCGCCCACCAGGGATTGAGATGGGCGATGCTGTTGATCACTGCGGGTATGTTGGGTTTGGCTGTGATGGGATGGATGCAGTCATGAAGGTGCTGTCGCGTTGTTTCTTGTTGCTCGCTGTTGTTGCGGCGTCAGTGAATGCCCAAGGACAGCAAGAGAACTGGACATTGGATGTGCGCTTGCTCACATCGCTGCCGCTGGGCCGTCCTGCATTGGGGGAGGGCTCAGGTTGGCGTGGACAGCCTTTGCAAGCTGTGGACAGTCCTTTGCTGGCCCGGTGGGGGCAGCAAGGCACGAGGAGTTATGGGGTGTCAGTGCGCCGCCGGCTCGGTGCCATAGGACAACTGGCCTTTGGTTTCGAGCAAACGCGGAGGATTTGGACCGTAGAGGCAGATTGGATGCCGATGGTGAATTCGGCGCCATTGTCCACGGTCAGAATGGATTGGATTGTGGCGTCTTACTCCATGCCCATCTTGTACCGAACAGAGGTCACCTTGGCGCCGGGATGGCGCTTGGGTGCTGGCGGAGGAGTGGTGATGGAAATTCTGCCAACCAATGCCTTCACCTCCGAGAGCAGCGAGGAGTCGGGCAATGTATTGGCGTTGGAGCACAGTTCATTGCGTTACAATTGGAACCGGTGGGGGATGGGGCTGGAGCTTGGGATTGTTCGGGAAGGTGAAGATGCTGACCTGCACATTGGAGGTGCGTTGCGTCCATTGATACAGCCGCTGTTTCAAGGAGAATTAAAGGCCCGCTGGAATGTCGGGCAGTCCGATGTCAGTTCGCGCAATTTGGAGCGATCGCTGGATGGCAGCTGGTGGGCGCTGGACCTCCGTCTCATTCTTCATTGATTTAAAGGGAGACGGGGTGGTGGGTGCGAACAAAAAAAGCCCCCGACACACTGGGTGCCGAGGGCTCTAGTCTCTCTAAAGCAAAGGTTATTTTGCGTTCAAGCTGAAGCCGATGGTGAAGTCATCGTAGATCAATTTGTCGCCCAATTCTGCGGGGTCAAAAAAGGACTTGCTTCTGAAACGCACGTCGAAATCTGAGCGGTCTAGGACCACTTCTCCAGAAATAGAAGTTTCTGATTTGCTGTTGTTGACCATCACGGGGAAAGACACATTAGCAGTCCGCCCCTTGATTGTCACTGTACCCATGGCAACGAAATTCATGCCGTTTTCGGACCGAACGGGGTTGATTCCGGTCAGTTCAAATTGTGCTGTCGGGAATTGTTCTACCCCAAAAAAGTCATCGCTCATGAGGTGTCCATCGAGGCTTTCCTTGCTGCCTCCTTCCAAATCAGTGGTGTTGATGGTGGCCATATTGATGATCACCGTGGCACCCGTGATGAGGCCGTTCTCGGTGTCGATGAATCCTGATTGGACTTGGATGTCGCCGTTGTGGCTTCCCGTTACTTTTTTGCCTTCCCATGTGATGCTGCTGGAGGCTGGATCAATGGTGGAACGCTCGGCTTCGCCACCGGTGGGTGAGCCAAAAAGTGGGTTGAGCAACAGCGCGGCTGAGAGGAGTAGTGTGTTCATAGAGGTGGGTTGTTTTAATGTTGTGGCACGTAAACGCGCCTTGACACAACAGTTGGGAACCCAACTCGTTCAATCCATGGTGGTATAAGGTGCTTTCCTACAGGTGCAGGAAGATTTCAGGGGGTGTTGAGTTCAACACCAATCCGGCACTTAGAGAAGAAATTAAAGAAAGAAGCGGGGGTGATGCTTAGCCGAGTTGGCTGCGCACAAGGGCACTGATGGCTTTGCCATCGGCTCTTCCAGCAAATTTGGCGGATGCTGCTCCCATCACCCGTCCCATGTCGGCCATCGAGGTGGCTCCCAATTCAGCGACCAATGCTGCCACGGCTTGTGCCAATTCTTCTGAGGTCATGGGTTGTGGCAGATACACCCGGATGACAGCCGCTTGAGCTTCTTCCTCGGCCACCAAATCGTCCCTTCCTTGGTCTTTGTAGATGACCATCGTGTCCTCGCGCTGTTTGAGTTGCTTGGACAGGATTTTCGTGACAGCGGTGTCATCCAAAGTGTCCTCACCCGATGTTTCCGTCAAGGCGAGCATGATTTTGGACTTGATGTCGCGCAAGGCTGCAAGGCGCACCTTGTCCCGGGCCTTCATGGCCTCTTTCATGTCTGCGCTGATGCGGTCTTGTAGCGTCACTTGGCTCCGAATTAATCGACGTTGTCGTGGAGGTATGGATTGTCGGTCTTCAGGCTGCCGGTCTCCTCGTCAATGCTCAGGCGGGTGGCCTGAGATTCATCGCTGGCGGGTGTGGGTGTCAGCTGAATGTTGCGGCGCTTGTAAGCGGGCTCGTCTTCGAGCTCTGTCAATCCGCTTGGGGTCCGCAACCGTTTGGTATACGACTCAATGCTGTTTTGCCGCTTGGCAATCCGTGCGGACAAATCCGATGTCTCCTGGATATGCGGTTTGGGTGCAGAGGGTGCCACCCTTTTCTTCTCAGGGGCAGGCTGAGGGGTCGGGACGGGTTGTGCCTGCGCAGTGGTTGCTGCTTCGGGCACTGGAGGCATGGCCTCTTCGGTGTTGACTTGCTCGTTGGTGAACGCAACACCATTCAGTTCTTCTGGGATCAGATTGTCGTCGCCAGCTTCATCGAGGTCGAGGACGTTGAATTCACCGATGCGTGTGGGCTCTGGAGTGATGGGCGCAGCAGGCTCAATGGGCGCTGCAGGCTCGACGGGCGCAGCGGGCTCTTGAACTTCGGTCTTGGGAAGAATGATGGGCGCCGGGGTCGGCAGTTCTGCCTCCTTGTGGGCGAGGGTCACCTCCGAGGCAGAGGTGGCTTCACCGAACAGATCGGGAGCTTTGTCGTTTTCTTCGCCTGTGATGTCCTCAGCATGCCAGCTGTTTTCGAGCAGCGTCTCGCGTGGATCGAGGGTGTTGCCGATGGGGGTATCGCTTTTGAGGTGAGGCGTCACTTCCGTGGCTTCGGGATTGGCGAGGCCCATGTCGTTCATGGTGTCCCCCATGGCCATACCGCCCATTGGGCCACTCAGCGGAGAAGTGATTTCTCTGGCTTCGTCTTGAAGGGTCAGCTTGGACACCGTTGGACCCTCAGGCAATTCTGCAGAGGCTTCAAATCCAGTGGCGATGACGGTCACACAAATCTTTTCTCCGAGCTCAGCATCGTGGCCATAGCCCCAAATGACTTCAGCAGTAGCGCCGGCTTGGTCTTGGATGTAATCGGTGATGTCCGAAATCTCGTCCATCAGGATTTCATCTGTACCGTAAGTGATGTTGAGGAGTACAAAGTTGGCGCCAGTGATGTCGCTGTCGTTCAACAGGGGACTTTCCAAAGCTTCGGTGACGGCTGTCATGGCGCGGCCTTCTCCGCTGGCGCTGCCAGCGCCCATGATGGCGGCTCCCGATTCGCTCATGACCGTCTTGACGTCGTTCATGTCGACGTTGATGTCCCCGGTCAAGGTGATCACTTCGGCAATGCCTTTGGCTGCTGTGCACAGCACTTCATCGGCGTTGGAGAAGGCTTGCTTGAGGGCAAGGTTGCCGAACAGTTCGCGAAGCTTGTCGTTGCGGATGACCAGCAGTGTGTCGACGGCAGCGCGCATGGCTTCCAATCCTTCGCCGGCTTGGGTGGCCCTGCGTTTGCCTTCAAAGTTGAATGGTACCGTGACGATGCCAACGGTGAGGATGCCAAGGTCTTTACAAGCCTGTGCGATCACTGGGGCTGCACCTGTTCCAGTGCCACCGCCCATTCCAGCGGTCACAAAAACCATGGTGGTGTTGTCCTCCAATTTGTTGAGCACATCATCGAGGTTTTCGATGGCGGCATTTTTTCCAATCTCAGGCCGGCTTCCTGCACCTTGGCCTGCGGTGAGGGTAGTTCCCAATTGGATGCGCACGGGCACATTGGAGGCCTCCAAGGCTTGATTGTCGGTGTTGCACACAATGAAATCAACGCCTTTAATGCCTTGCTCATGCATGTAGTTCACGGCGTTCGAGCCGCCGCCACCTACACCAATGACTTTGATGGGCGATCCAGAAGTAATGGGGAGTGCAAATTCCATCTGAGGTTTCCTATTGGAGTGGATTACTGCTGCGTGTTTACGGGCTTTTCAGCCTTTCGCAGGAACACGTCAAGAAAAACGAAGAATGCCTTGGTTTGATGTGGATGTCGGCTTTCCGTTCACGGTCTTGTCGTGGATAAGAGGATTTGGATGCTGTTGGCTTGAGCCTTATTCAGGAATCTCGTCTTCGAAGAAATCCTTGATTTTCTGGAGGAAGCGCCGGGGTCCAGCCATGGTTTCCTTGGCTTCCTGGTGCCTCGAATCCTCCATTTCTGGATTGCCTTCACTGTCGAATCCGAGCAGAACGAGGCCTATTCCTGTGGCATAGGTCGGGGCGGTTAAGCTGCGGTCGGGTGCCTGTGCCAAGTGGGTGTTTGGGAACCCGATGCGGCAGTCCATGGTGGTGACATACTCAAACAATTGACGCACATGGCTCAATTGGCTTCCGCCGCCCGTCACCACGATGCCGCCAATGAGCTCACGCTCCAGACCGCTGTTCTTGATTTCATAGTGGACGTGCTCAATGATCTCCGACATCCGGGCTTGGATGATGCCCGCGATGTTGCGCCGAGAAACTTCCTTAGGGGGGCGTCCGGGCAAGCCAGGAATGACCACGATTTGGTCCTCGGCCATCTCCCGTTCAAGGGCGGATCCAAACTTGTTCTTGAGGGCTTCGGCGTGCTTCTTGAGTACACCGCATCCTTGCTTGATGTCGTCTGTAATGGCGTTGCCGCCGAACGGGATCACTGCCGTGTGTCGGATGATGCCCTCTTGAAAGATCGCGATGTCGGTGGTTCCACCTCCGATGTCCACGAGTGCGATTCCCGCTTCTTTTTCTTCTTCGCTCAGGACGGCCGAGCTCGAGGCGATGGGCTCGAGGATCAATTGGTCGACTTGCAAGCCGGCCCGCTTGATGCAGCGGTATATGTTTTTGGCGGCTGAAGTCTGACCCGTGATGATGTGGAAATTGGCTTCAAGACGAACGCCAGTGTGGCCTACAGGCTCTTTGATGCCGGGCTCGCCATCGACCGTGAACTCTTGCGGCAGGACGTGCAGGATTTCTTCGCCGGGCAAGACCTTGAGCTTGCGCATGTCATCCACGAGTTGCTGCACATCGCTGCGTGTGATCTCATCGTCTGTTTCCGTTCGAATCAGTTGGCCGCGGTGCTGGAGGCTTTTGATGTGCTGGCCTGCAATGCCCACGTTGACCACTTCAATCTTCACATTCGCGGACTTTTCCGCGGCTTCGACAGCGGTGCGAATGGATTGAACGGTGTGCTCAATGTTGGCGACAACGCCACGGGTTACCCCTATGGACTCACTCTTGCCATAGCCGATGATTTCCAGTTTGCCGTGGGTGTTCTTTTGTCCAACGATGCACGCAATTTTGGTGGTGCCGATGTCGAGTCCGACGACGATGTCCTGATGGGGTTGGAATTGTTCCATGTGTGGAGTTGTGCGGGAGTGGGGGTTCATTTCGAGGCCACCAATTGGCCGTCGTACTGCAGGCTGATCTTCCGGTATTGACGGAGATCGCCCCTTTGAATCAATGCGGTGTAAAAGGTCAAAAGCCGCTCTAAACGGCCGTTCAACTCTTGTTCCAATTGAGATGCGGCTCCCAATTCCACCAACACATCGCCAATGCGAGGTCGGAGGGCGATGGTGCCGTCTTCTTGGATTTCAATTTGGTCGATGAGTTGGTCCCAAAATGGAGCGGTGTCCAATTTTCTCAGCAGGGGCAGGGTGGATTGGGCCGCCTCGATGGTGGGCGCGTGCAACACGGGGACATCTGCTGTGTAGCGCTTTGACAGTGCCATTGAGCTGCCCAATTCGTCCATGTAGAGCACTGTATCGGGCAGCCAAACGCGGGCCAACGGCCGTTGTTGGGTGACCTGCACTTTCAATGCGCCGCCCAATGTGGGTTCCAAGCTGCAAGAGGCCACCCCGTTTTGCGCGGAGATGGTCCGGTGCAATGCGGCAAGGGGCAGTGAGGCCATGGGCCTGTTGAGCAGATTAAACTCCTCCGTGACGAGTGCATGCAGGGTGGGAGCATCCACAAAAAACATCCCTTCCATCTGATCGACTTCAATGTCGAGGGCCAGACACGGAACCGCCTCTGTGGCGCGGTCAGCGGCCGTAAAAGCCACAGCGACGGGTACCATGAGCAGCATGGTCCACCACACCTTCCAACGGCTGTTGGGCCGGGAAGTCGCCTCGGGTATAGGCTGATGGGGTGTTGTTCTGCGGCTCAAAGGACGTTGATTCAGGGCGTGGTTGTGTTTTTGTTCATCCGGTCCCAGGCGGGGTCAATCCAACGATCGAGGTCCCCGGCGCCCATGAAGAGGAGTACCTCTGGGTCCATTTGCTCTAAAGCATCCAAAAACCGGATTTCTGAGGGACATTCTACTGGACACCCTACCATCTTTTCCCCAATGCCCTGTGTATCCACGCCGGGTATGGGTTTTTCGCGTGCGGCATAGATGGGCAGAAGGATGCAGTTGTCGAGCGCAGACAGGGCTTGTGCAAAGCCCTCCATGAAGTCTTGGGTCCTGCTGTAGAGGTGGGGTTGGAAGATGCCGGTGAGCCGTCGTCCCGGGAAGGATTGACGGGCTGCGGCAATGGCGCCTTCTACCTCGGTGGGGTGGTGAGCGTAGTCGTCGATGATGGCTTTGTCACCGCTCTTGTGTTTGATCTCAAAGCGCCGAGCAACCCCAGGAAATGCGGCCAAGGCGTCGGGAATGGTCTCGGGATCCATTCCTGCGCGACAGGCCAGATAAGCCGCTGCCGTGGCGTTGGCGGCATTGTGTGGTCCTGGCATCTGCCATGAGACTTTCATGGGGGAGTGCCCCTTGAGGTGGAGCTCGAACTGGGCTTCACCAGAAACTCCAGATTCTGAGGCACCGACCGCTTTATAGCCTGCTGCCCACCCAAGGTCTGACAAGGAAGAGTCGGACGACAATGCGCCGTAGACTTCTGGGGCCAGATTGCGGGCTGCAGGAACAGCTTTTTGCAGGGGGGCGACCACATCGGCATGCCACAGCAACCCTCCAGGTTTGACTTGGGCTGAGAATTGACCAAAGGCTTGGAGCATTTGATCATGGGAGCCATAAATGTCCAAGTGATCCGCATCAATAGAGGTGATGGCAGCACAAGTGGGGTGGAGGGTCAAAAAGCTCCGGTCGTACTCATCGGCTTCGGCCACCATCCAAGGCCGTGGGTTGCCGAGACCGGCCAAAAGCAGGTTGGATTCTTGTCCCCGGGCGATTCCGCCGAGGAAGGCTTCCACGGGTGTCCCGCTGTGGTTTAAAAGGTGGGCCAGCAGCGTGCTTGTGGTGGTTTTTCCATGGGTGCCCGCCACAGCCAATAACGGTCTGTCTTCGCTGAGTTGGCCCAATATTTCGGACCGTTTGTAGAGGTTGAATCCGGTTTGCTGCAGTTGTTGGAGCAAGGGGAATTCACCCGGAATGGCAGGGGTCCAAACAATGGTCCAACGGTCGGTTCTGCCCTTGGCCATGTCGAGCTGTAGGCCCTCGGGAAGGGCGCTGGTTGCGCCGGTGTGGTCCACTGCGATTCCTTCTGATTGAAGGGCCTGTGTGAGGGCGGTGGCTGTGCGATCGTAACCTGCAACCTCTGCTCCTTGGGCTTGGAACCAGCGGGCCAAAGCGCTCATTCCAATGCCGCCAATGCCCAGGAAGTACAGGCTTTGCGTCATGTTCGCGCCAGTTCAATCACAGCTTGGGCGACGGTTGCGGCAGCTTCGGGTCGGGCAGCTGCCCGCAGGGCCCGAGACATCTTGGCACAGCCTTCCGCGTCGTTGAGCAAATGGCGGACTTCCTGGCCCAAATCGCGGACCACCCTGTCGTCTGACAGCATGATGGCGCCTTGCCGGTCTACCACTGAGCGCGCGTTTTTGGTTTGGTGGTCTTCCGCAACATGGGGGGAAGGCACGAGTATGCTGGGCTTTCCCACAAGGGCGAGCTCGGCGATGGACATGGCGCCGGCCCTGCTGGCGATGATGGAGGCGGCATCATAGGCCAAGTCCATTCGGTCTATGAATCCCCTGACCACCAGAAATGGATCGCCGTGGGCATCGGCCCATGCCGTATGCTCTTTTTCATAGCGGCCACCACATTGCCACAACACCTGGAAGCCTTTCTTGGCCAAGGGGCCTGTTGAGAGCAGGTGGCGTACTGCCGCATTCATCGATGCTGCACCGAGGCTGCCGCCCAATACGAGCAGCACGGGCTTGTCTTCGCGCAGTCCAAAGTGGGCGCGGGCAGAAGTGACGTTGTGGGATGGGTCGTTTTGGGACAGTTCCAACCGCTCGACAATGCTGCGCCTCAGTGGGTTGCCAGTTTCGGCAATCTTGTCGGCCGGAAACCACTGCTCGAGGCCAGGAAAACCGGCGCAGACCTTTTGGACGCGTTTGGCCAGCAGCCGGTTGGTGATGCCCGGAAAGCCGTTTTGCTCTTGAATCAGGGTGGGGATGCCCGCTTTTGATGCCATCCAAAGCAATGGTCCGCTGGCGAAACCTCCCACGCCCACGGCCACATCGGGTTGGAAACGTCGAATGATGCGCCGGGCCAAGATCAGCGAGCGGATGAGCCGCAGTGGAAAGCCGAGGTTGCGGCGGCTCAACTTGCGGTCAATGCCGGTAATGGGGAGTCCGGTAATGGTGTACCCGGCTGCCGGAATTCGGTCCATTTCCATGCGGCCCAAGGCCCCCACAAATTCGATTTGAGCGTCGGGTTGTTGGGCTTGAATTCCCTCTGCGATGGCGATGGCAGGATGGATGTGACCGCCAGTGCCTCCGCCCGAAATTAAAATGCGCAACGGTGCCTTCTCCATGGTGTCAGGGCGCGCTGGGTTCGAGTGGACGGGTGTGCCTGCTTCCCGAGGGTTCTACAGGGGCTGCTGCATCTGGGTCGGTCAAACTCCGGCTGACCGAAAGGATCATGCCGATGGCGATGCAGGTAAATATGATGGACGTACCTCCCATGGATACCAGGGGCAGGGGTTGGCCGGTCATGGGCAAGAGGCGCACGGCCACCCCCATGTTGACCAAGGCTTGAAGCGTGAGCATCAGACCAAGTCCAATGGACAACAGGCCGCCAAAATGCTTGGGGCAACGCGTTCCGATGCGAATGGCGCGGGAAAACAGAATGAGGTAGAGCAGAATCAGTCCGAATCCTCCGAGTATGGCCCCCCATTCCTCAATGATGAAGGCATAGATCATATCGGCATATGCCACAGGCATCGCGTTGCGGCTCATGCTCGATCCCGGTCCGTGTGGCAGCAGTCCTCCTTGGTGAATGGCTTGCAGTGCAAAGTCAATTTGGCTGGAGTCGGAGCCCCCTCGGCCCCCTAGAAATCCAGTGGCACGTGCGATCCAAGTGCCCATTCGTGGAAACAATGCCGGCATCGCCGTCGCCAAACCAATCACGGCCATAACCGATCCTGCGCCCAATCCCGCTGTGATGGCGAGGGGCTTCCAAGTCACCCCTGCGATGACCATCATCAGAAAGCAAACCAGGGCCAGCATGGCTGCGGTCGAAAAGTCTGCGGGCAAAATCAACGCACAGGTGAGTGCGATGTAACCCACGATGGGCTTGACGCCCTTGTGAAAGTCGTGCAGCACCAAACGGTTGCGGTCGAGCATGCGTGCCACGAAAGCCACCAGCGCAACTTTTGCGATGTCGGAAGGCTGGAACCGAAAGCCGCCGATGTCCATCCACCTGCGGGCATCGTTGATTTCTGAACCGACCAACACAGTCAACAGCAGCAGGACCAGCGCGATGTGGATGCCGAGTTGGCTCAACCGCGAAAACCAAGCAAACCGAAGGCGGTGAACGGCCCACATGCAGCCCAATCCCACGGCCAAAAAGGTGCCATGGCGAAACAGGATGCCCACCGAATTGCCTCCCTGTTTCCAAGCCAGCGTCGCGCTTGCAGAATACACGCTCACGAGTGAGGTGAGCACCAATAAGATGGCCACCACCCAAGTAGCGCGGTCACCACGGAGGTGGTCGTTGAGGAAGTCGGCGAACCTGTTGGGCATGGCCTCAGATTGAGCGTGCGCCGGCCTTGAAACGGTGACCGCGCTCTTCGTAGCTGGAGAACAGGTCGAAGCTGGCACATGCCGGAGAAAGCAGGATGGTGTCCCCAGGCAGTGCCACGTTGTAACCGAGCAGTGCAGCTTCCTCGGCGCTTTCGACCTCGAGGATGCGGGTCACGGCTGTGGCAAAGGTTTGCTTGAGCTTGGTGTTGTCCTTTCCGAGGCAAATCAAGGTGTGCACCTTGTCTCCTACGAGGGGAATCAGCGAGGTGTAGTCGTTGCCTTTGTCGACGCCGCCAGCAATCCAGATGGTGGGACTGGTCATGCTGTCGAGGGCGTACCAAGCGGCGTTGACGTTGGTGGCTTTGCTGTCGTTGATAAAGCTGATGTTGTTGACGTCGCAGACGTGCTCCAAGCGGTGTTCCATGTTGCGGAAGTGCGTGAAGCCGGCGCGAATGTCAGCATCGTTGATTTCGAGGATGCGCGCGGCAACGCCGGCGGCCATTGAATTGTAGAGGTTGTGTTTGCCTTGAAGGGCGAGTTCCTGCATGCTCATGTTGAAAGGGGGATTGAGGAATGTGAATCGTTGTTGATCAATGCTGTGTGCTGCCAATTCTGGCGTGTGTTCTGTAGGGGGAGTCAGCTGCACGGTGTGCTGCTGGGCTCGGGTACTCTGGCGCGACCGCAGGGCGCTGAGCCCGGGGTCATCGCCGCAAACGATGAGGTGGTCTGCTTCTGTTTGCCGGGCGGTGACGTTCCATTTGGCATCGCCGTAGGCCTCCACGTCGCCGTGGCGGTCGAGGTGGTCTGGCGTGATGTTTAACAGGATGGCGATGTGGGGACTGAAGTCGGTGGTGTCTTCCAATTGGAAGCTGGACGCTTCGACAACCCAGATGTCGTGGTCGCCCTCCGGCCTCTGTTGTGCCTCTGCAATGGCGCCCGCGAAACTGGTGCCGATGTTGCCGGCACAGCCCGCATCCACTCCGCCAGTGCGCAGCAAATGATGGAGCAGTGCGGTGGTGGTGGTTTTGCCGTTTGTGCCGGTGACTGCAGCGATGCGGGCCTCGGTGTGGCGGCTTGCAAACTCCAGTTCGCCAATGACTTCCACTCCGGCACTCTGGGCCCATTGAACGGGTGCTGCCGTGGCGGGAATTCCGGGTGACTTGACCACGAGGGCTGCCGCTTCGATGAGGCTGCGGTCGTGCCCGCCCTCTTCCAAGTCGACGCCCAAAGATGCCAGGGTGGCCTTGCGCTCTGCGGACACCTGACCGGCATCGCTGACGCGACAGGACATGCCAAGGCTGAGGCACAGCTTGGCCGCTCCTTCACCGCTTTCGCCGGCACCGAGTATGGTCACCGTGTCGCGCATCAACGGACCTTGAGGGTGACAATGGTGATGACGGCCAGCAGGATGCCAACGATCCAGAACCGAGCGGTGATCTTGCTTTCGGGCATTCCTGCCTTTTGGTAGTGGTGGTGCAGGGGCGACATTCTGAAAACGCGCCGGCCTTCGCCATACTTCTTTTTGGTGTGTCGGAACCAAGCGACTTGGATCACCACGCTCAGGTTTTCGATCAGGAAAATCCCGCACAAAACAGGGATGAGCAGTTCCTTTCGGATGGCGATGGCAAACGTGGCGATGATGCCGCCAAGTGCCAGGCTGCCGGTGTCTCCCATAAAGACCTGAGCCGGATAGGCGTTGTACCACAAAAACCCGATGCAGGCGCCGACAAAGGCAGAGATGAAGACCACGAGCTCACCCGAGTCCGGAATGAAGAGCACGTTGAGGTAATCAGAGAAAACGGCGTTGCCCGAGACGTAAGCCAGAATGGCCAGGGTCATGCCGATGATGGCGCTGGTCCCGGTGGCGAGTCCATCCATGCCGTCGGTGAGGTTGGCGCCATTGGAGACGGCTGTCACGATGAAGGTCACGATGAGGGCAAATACCGCGAACTGTGCCCAGGGGCTGTCTGTGGCCCATTCGGTGAGCTTGGCGTAGTCGAACTCGTTGTCCTTTACAAAGGGTATGGTGGTCTTTTGGGAGCGGTGTTCCACGCGCACCCATCCGTCTCCATCGGTGTCTTCCAATTGCTGGGCGATGGCTTCGGTGCTGTTGGCAGGCGCCAATTCCTTGACCCGGACTTGCGGGTTCCAGAACAGCATTGACGCCACGAGCAGGCTGGCTGCGATTTGGCCAATGACCTTGAACTTTCCTGCGAGGCCTTCCTTGTTTTTCTTGAAAACCTTGATGTAGTCATCGATGAAACCTATGCCGCCCAGCAGGATGGTGACCAAGAGCATGCATTGGATGTACACATTGGTCAAGTCGGCCAGCAGCAGCGTGGGGATGAGGATGGCGCTCAGGATGATGATGCCCCCCATGGTGGGTGTGCCCTGCTTCTGCATTTGCCCCTCCAAACCGAGGTCACGCACGATCTCGCCCACCTGCTTCAGCTGCAGCCACTCGATGATCCGGCGGCCAATTCCAATGGAGACCAGCAAGGAAATGAGCGCTGCGGCAGCTGCCCGAAACGAGATGTATTGGAACAGACCGGCACCGGGGATGTCGGAAATCTGGTGGAGTTGATCGAACAGGTGGTACAGCATCGTCTCGGATTTAGTGGGTCATGAGTGATGCGGTGAGCACGGCGACATCGTCGAAGGGCTGCTTTTCACCTTGGATTTCTTGGTACTTCTCGTGTCCTTTCCCTGCAACGAGCACCACGTCGCCTGGACGCGCTTGGATGCAGGCCGAACGAATGGCTTCTTCTCGGTCTTGGTTGGCCGTCACTTTGCGCGCTTGAATCGGATCCAGCCCGTTGCGCATTTCGGCGATGATGGACGCAGGATCTTCGCCGCGTGGATTGTCGGAGGTCAGGATGACCAGATCGGCGAGGTCGGCCGCCACTTGCGCCATGACGGGACGCTTGGTGCGGTCGCGGTCACCCCCGCAGCCCACAACGCAGAGGATGCGTGATTCTTGGCCTGTGGCGCCTGCGGCGGAACCGGATTGGCGCACGGCGTTCAGGGTTTCCAAGACTTTGCGCAGGGCGTCTGGTGTGTGCGCGTAGTCGACGATGGCGTGCACACTGCCGTCTTTGGATTGGATTTGCTGCATCCGGCCATCGGGCGCATTCAGCAAGGAGAGGTGGGTCAGGGTCTCCATCATGTCCCACCCCAATTCGCGTGCCACGGCGTACACAGCGGTGAGGTTGGATGCATTGAAGTCCCCAATCAGTCGGGTGTACAGGTCTTGGCCATCGATGTGCAGTTGGAGTCCACCCCATCCGTTCTCGATGATCCTTGATTTGTGGTCGGCCACCTGTTGGGTGCCGTAAGTCACCACGCGCCCTCTCGTGCCAGCGACCATGGTCTCATGGTGCCGGGCATCGGCGTTGGTCAGGGCAAAAGCCGCAGGGGTGAGTCCGTCGAACAGGGATTTCTTGGCGGCGATGTAGCCGTTGAAATCACCGTGGTAATCGAGGTGGTCGTGTGTGATGTTGGTGAACACAGCGCCTGCAATGGGCGTGCCTGCGAGGCGGTGTTGGTGAAGGGCGTGCGAGCTGGCTTCCATGAAACAATGGGTGCAGCCGGCATCGAGCATGTCGGCGAAGAGCCGTTGCAGCCCTACGGGATCCGGTGTGGTGTGGGTGGCGGGAACCACCTTGTCTACAATGCGGTTTTCCACGGTGCTGACCAGTCCAGCCTTGCGGTCAAACATCCGTGCAAGGCGGTGCAGCAGTGTGGCCACTGTGGTCTTGCCATTGGTGCCGGTAATGGCGATGACCTTGAGCCGCTCTCCGGGATTGTCGTGGAAGTTCGCAGCGATGTGGCCCAGTGCAGCGCGGGTATCCTCGACCTGCACATAGACCACATGCTCTTTGCGGTCTCCTTCTTCTGGAAGGCGTTCGCAAACAATGGCCGCAGCGCCTGCGCGGGCAGCACCGGGTATGTGCTCATGGCCGTCAACGGCAGTTCCAGAGATGGCCACAAAGCAGCCAAAGGGTTTGACCTGCCGGCTGTCGGCCACTACGGATTCGATGGCAACATGGGTAGAGCCCACCACTTCTGTGATGCGCGTTCCGTACAAGATGTCCTTCAACAGCTTCATGACAGTTCGAGCAGAATGGTTTGGCCTTGGCGGGGCGCTGTTCCCGGAGCAATGCTTTGACGGCGCACCGTGCCCCGGCCATTGATGTCCACGTGCATGCCCCTTGTTTCAAGCAGGCGGACGGCGTCCCGAAGCGACATGCCCCGCACATCGGGGATGCTGGATTCGCTGACAGTTCGCGCCGTCAGGGTGACCAAGCCGTCTCCTGTGGATGCGGCGACATAGGCGGGGGTCTCTCCGTTTTCGGTGGTGTCAATCTCAAAGGGAAGGCCCAGTGTTTCGTAGAGCGATGTGAGTGTGTTGGCCGACCCATTCATGGAGACGGGAAGACGGGGCGTCTCTGCCAACAAACCCGATTCCATTTCGACCAAGTCGGGGCGCGTGCCGTGAAGGTGATCGGCGATGGCGCGGAAGACAGGTGCTGCCACAACGCCGCCGTAATACCCGTGTTCAGTGGGCCGTTGGACGACCACTGCAATGGTGAAGGCCGGCTTTTCGGCGGGGAAATATCCTGCAAAGGAGGCGCGGTGTCCCTGGTAACCGCCTCCGGGGACCGTTGCCCTTGCTGTTCCTGTCTTGCCCGCGACGCGGTATGGCCGGTCATCGAAAACATCCTCTGCGGTGCCGTGGCCTCCAGGTGCACAGACCCTTTCCATCATGGATTGCAATGCTGTGATGGTGGTGCGGCTGGCGATCCGCTCGGAAATGACCTCTTTGGAGAAGGTTGCAGTGACCTCGTCTCCGTCGAGCAAGGCGTCTGCAAAACGGGGGCGGATCAGCCGCCCGTCTGCAGCGATGGTGTTGTAAAAAGCCGCAGTTTGGAGTGGAGTCATCGCAACCTCATAGCCAATCGACATGGAGGTGAGCGAGCATGCGCTCCATGATTTTTCGGTCGTGGAGGCGTGCATTTGAGGCTGGCCTTCACCGGCCAAGCTGATGCCGAGGGGCTGTCCCAAGCCGATGTCGGCCAGGGCGTCGAGCCATGCTTGGGGGTTGTCTCCAAACACCTGTTGCACGGCCTTTGCGGTACCGACGTTGGAGCTGCGCTCAAACACCTCTTCCAACCGCAGTGGACCATAGCCGCCGTCGGGCTCGCTGGTGTCGGTCATCTTGGAGCACCCTTGCGCGGGCCGGAAGGAGCCATCGCCCGTGAAGAGGGTGTCCGTGGCCGACATTTTGCCGGACTCCAAGAGCGCCATGACGCTGGCCAACTTGAAGGTGGATCCCGGCTCTACGGCCGTGCCAATGGCATGGTTGTAGGACTCCGAGCATCGTCCAGTCTCGGGATCGCGGACGAGGTTGGCGATGGCCACGACATGGCCTGTTTGGACCTCCATCACCACAGCGCATCCCCATTCGGCAGCATGGTGGTCCAATTGTGCACGGAGGGCGTCGGTGGCCACATCTTGGGTGCGCAGGTCGATGGTGGTGCGCACGTCACGCCCCATTTCTGGTACTTGAATGAAGTCGTCGGTGGCGGGAATCCAGTAGTTGCCGTGGATCCTGCGCATCAGGCGCTGTCCAGATTTGCCCGAAAGGGCTTCATCAAAGGCGGCCTCAATGCCCACGCTGCCGCCATTCGGACGGTGAAGTCCGATGGTGCGGTTGGCCAGTGGCGAAAAGGGCTTGTCGCGGCGCGGCTTCTCGGAAAACATGAACCCAGACCGGTTGCGGGACATGTCGCCAATCCAGGGAAAGGACTGCACGGATTGGCGCCGGTCCCAAGCGATGTTGCGGGCAATGGCGACGTACCGGCTTTTGCCGGAGCGGTGGGCATCGACGAGGTAGTTGCGCCAGCCTTGGGCACTCTTGTTCCCGAACTCCTTGGCCAGGGCCTCGGCCAATGCGGGCAGGGCATTGAGGAATTCTTGGATTTCCTTTTCTGTGTCGATGACAGACGGGTCCCAGTGCAGGTCGAAACGGGGCACGGAAGCCGCGAGCAGGTGTCCATCGGCCGACAGGATGCGGCCGCGCTCTGGTTCAATGGTGCGCACCTGAGGGAGCATGGCGCTCATGTCCTCGTGGCTCGGGTCGAGCTGGATCAACACGATCCTCAATAGAATCGTGACGCCACAGAGGGCGAACAACCCGAAGAGCACCCACGCCCGCGTCGCAATGTGTTGTGCGCTCTTCATGGTGCGGTGGAGTTTGCCGGCAGTGAGGTAGGGGGTGCCGATGGAGCGGTCAATCCTACGTTGGCCATGTCCTCGTCGAGGCGGCTCCGCTGAAGTTGAGATTCAAAGCGTCCGCGGAGGCTTTGTTCGTGGTGCCGCAGATCGCGCAGCTCTTTGCGGCCTTCTTTGATGGCGCGCTCGTCGTACTCGTATTGGTACTCGAGGTAGGTGTAGCCCAAGATGAGGGCCACGATGAATGCGAAAAAAGGCAGATGGCGCGTCACTTCTGGTCCACCGAGCCATTCTCCTGCCAGGGATTGGCGAACAGGCGCGATGGCACGGGCCACCCTTTGACGGACGCGCGAGGGTTTTTTGGTCTTTGGAGTGGCGCGGGGCCCTGCGGGTTCAAGGGGCTTGGCGTGGCCCGATTTGCGGCGGGCAGACTTTGGGCGCTCACTTCGGTTCTCCTGCGCAATGTTGCGCGCGAGCCTTTCTGCGGCAGACAGCGGGCGGTTGCCCTTCCGGCTGTTGGAGGAGGAACGGGAAGAACGGCGGGTCATGCGGCGAGGGTGTTGCGGGCCGCAATGCGCATGCGCGCGCTGCGGGACCGGGGGTTCCGTTCCATTTCTTCGGCGTCGGCCACAATGGCCTTGCCGGTGACCTTGTCGAAAGGAGCCAGGGAGCGGCCGTGGAAATCCTTGTTGATTTCCCCTTCCATGTTTCCGGCCCGCATGAAGCGCTTGACCATGCGGTCTTCCAAGCTGTGGTAGCTGATGACCACCAGTCTTCCACTGGGCTTGAGCAATTGGAGGCTGGACTTGAGCAGGTCCGAAAGGGCGCCGAGTTCGTCGTTGACCGCAATGCGCAGCGCTTGAAAGGCTTGAGCGAGGTATTGGTTGCGCTTCTGTGGTGGTGCCAATGGAGCCAGGATGCTCTGTAGCCGGCCAGTGGATGCAATGCCTTCGGCGCCATCTTCTTCGATGGCCTTTCGGAGGGCCCTTGCGGCGCGGTGGGCTTGGGAGAGTTCGCCGTATTGCCGGAGCAGTGTGGTGAGCTCCTGTTCGCTCATGCGTTGGATGAGGTCGTCGGCGCCTTCGGGCAGGCGGGGATCCATGCGCATGTCCAAGGCGCCATCGCCGCGGATGCTGAAGCCGCGTTCTGCGGCATCGAATTGGTGCGAGCTCACGCCCAGGTCGGCGAGGATGCCGTCCACTTGTTGCACGCCGTGCAGGCGCAAGAAATTGGCGGCAAACCTGAAGTTCTCTGGGATCAGTGTGAACCGGCTGTCATCGGGGACATTGGGCTCTGCATCTGGATCGCAATCAAAGCCAAACAGGCGCCCATCTGGGCCGAGTGCTTCGAGGATGCCACGGCTGTGTCCGCCTCCGCCAAAAGTGCAGTCCACGTAAGTTCCAGCGGGCTGCAGGTCGAGCCCTTCGAGGGCGGCGTCAAACAGCACGGGAACGTGGTAGGTCGTGGACATCAGTTGCGGCTGGAATCGTTGGGGTTGGTGCCAGGCTCGATGTCCTGACGCACGCGCTCTGCCAAGGCGCCGAAGTCAAAGTCTTCGTCGTCTCCGAGCACTTGGTTTTCGAAGCGGTCCTTGGCCCATACCTCGATCTTCTCGCCGAGACCGGTCACCACGCAGTCGCCTGCTTTGCCGGCTTCCAGTCCAGCGTGTCCCAGCAATGCGCTGGGCAACAACATGCGGCCAGACCCATCCAATTCCACGAGGGTGGCCCCCTTCATGAATTTCCGTTGGAAGAGTTGGTGCTGGCGATCGTAACGGCTGAGCTGGCCCATCTCGGCGTTGACCTTGTCCCACTCGGGCTTAGGGTAAAGGACCAAGCAACCCTCGAAGATGTCGCGGTTGACCACCAAACCGTCGTGCAGCACGCGGTCCAACTGCTTGCGCAGCTTGGCCGGAAAGCTGACGCGCCCTTTGGCGTCGATCCGGCAGTGGTATTCCCCGAGGAGGTTGAGCATGGTTCTGTGGGCGTCTTGCCCATCCAAAAGTAGCCGGTTTATCCCACGATTCCCCACTGGCTCCCACAATCTGACACAATGTGGAAAATTTACTGACCACTGTGAATGGGCAACTTTTTCAACAATGGCTCTATATAGCTGATATACAGCGACTCATGAGCTGTATTTGGCCGGGCTTTGGGAAGTGGGGAATTGTGGGGTGTTGATGGGGTGTTGATGGAAGAATGGATGGGAGGGGGCTGTGCTTGTTCACACAGGCGCTTTTATTCTCGGTAAAATCATGTGGACGTTAGGAACCAAAGGGGGCCTTACTTTGTAGGATTAGGAATAGGCCATTCCATGGAGCAGAATCTCATCACTGACGGACGTTATCGCTACGTGCAAAGCGCCACTGAAGGCACGCCCTTGATTTTGCTGCACGGGTTGTTTGGCGCATTGAGCAACTTCGAGCACCTGTTCAATCACTTTGCAGGGAAGATGCGGGTGATCATCCCCATGCTCCCGCTCTATGACTTGCCCTTGGCCACGACCAGTGCCAAGACATTGTGCAAGCACGTAGAAGGCTTCATCGACCACCTCGGTTTAGAAAAAGTCCACCTGCTCGGGAATTCTCTCGGAGGACATGTAGGCCTCATCTACACCAAGCGCAATCCAGACCGCGTATTGTCATTGTCGCTGACGGCGAGCAGCGGTCTTTACGAGAACGCCTTTGGCAGTTCTTTTCCGAGGCGGGAAGACAAGCAGTTCATCCGCGACAAAGTGGGGGAGACGTTTTATGACCCCACGCATGCCACCGACGATTTGGTGGATGAGTGCTTTGCCATAGTCAATGACCGCAGCCGTGTCCTGCGCATTCTGGCGATTGCCAAGAGTGCGATTCGGCACAACATGGCGGCAGACCTGCCCCACATGAAGCAGCCATCCTGCTTGATTTGGGGTCGAAATGATACCATTACGCCACCCGAGGTGGCCGGTGAGTTCAAGGCTTTATTGCCAGATGCCGACCTCCATTGGATCGACCAATGTGGCCATGCCCCCATGATGGAGCACCCCGAGGAATTCAACAGCATCTTGAGCGATTGGTATGAGCGTCGAGGAATACTCAGTTGACGACCCTGCGTTCGTGAAGTCGAGCGCCAAACTCCAGGAATGCCCCGAAGCAGACCGTCCCGAATACACGTTTATCGGGAGGTCCAACGTGGGCAAAAGTTCCTTGATCAACATGTTGACGGGCCGCAAGGCGCTGGCAAAAACCAGCTCTACGCCAGGAAAAACCCAGCTGATCAACCATTTTGAGATGACCACGGCAGGCAAGCCTTGGTACCTCGTGGATTTGCCGGGCATCGGTTACGCCAAGGTGTCCAAGAAGGACAGGGCCTCCTGGGAGCGCACCTCGCGGGAATACTTGACCAAACGGGAGAACCTGATGTGCATCATGATGCTCATCGACTCCCGTGTCCCACCTCAGAAAATCGACCTGGATTTCATGGTGTGGATGGCAAAAAACGGACTGTCTTTTGCGATGATCTTTACGAAGGTGGACAAGCTTACCATCGCGGAGCGCGAGGCATTTTTGCCGCGTTACACGGCACACATGTTGAAGCAGTGGTCGGCAATGCCGCCGCATTTTGTGACTTCGGCTGCCAAGGGAGACGGCCGGCAAGACGTGCTCGGCTTCATCGCCCAGACCAATCCCATCTACAGGAAGCCTCCTCCGATGGAGTGAGGCCCGGCTTTAGTTTTCGTTTCCGGGACCCACACCGATCCGTTCGGCGAGTTCGGAGGTGAACCCCCGAATGGCGCCTGCAGCCCTCTCATCTTGAGTAGACCGTTCGAGTGCATCGGCCAGGGTCATCATGGATTGGCACACAAAGACTTTCATTTCCTCGACGGTCATGTCCTTGTCCCAGAGGTCGATGCTCAAGGCTTCGCGGCCGTTCCAGACACTCAAAGCGAAGGCTTTGGCCTCGGCGTTGGCGATGCCGGCGTCTGAAGCGGACCAACGGATGGAGGTGGGCACTTTGTTGTCGTCCGTCGTGACGGTCAAATGGATGTCGGAGGTGCGGTCGTTGGCCATGGGATGCAAGTTCGGTGTTCCCGGTCAGCCCTTGGGCCTGTATGACTGCAAAAAGGGCAGCACATCCTCCAGATCCATCAACTGAGCCAGTGACATTTCTGGATGGCGGACGGCGTAGTCTTCCACCCAACGCAGTCCCATGTACCAACCGAGCCTGTCGGGACTTTCCTGTGGGACCGCCCCAGCCTTGGTAAATGGAGCATCCGCAACCCACCGCTGGATGTCCATCCGTTTGGTGGTGTACAGGAACTCTTCCTTGCGCAATTCCACCCAGGTTTGCATCTCGTGGTCTTGGGCCCATTGCCATTCTTCGGGTGACCAATCCATGAGGTCGTGTGGTGCCACCTCCGGGGCGATGCACTGGGTGATGAACAACACTTTGCCCCAATACAGCAGCTCCTGAGAAAGTTGACCCTGGGCGGGATAGTGCTCTTGTTGGAATTGGACCAGCAGCCACCCCCTGAGGGCATCCGCCGTGAGGTGTTCAGGCACCATCCGCTCTTGCATGTATCCGGGATAGATGTGCGGTGGCAGGTTTTTGACCGCGGGATGCTCGGGGCCAATGAAAAATTCGCACCCGACCAACAGCAGTTCATCGGTGGGGTAAACGCTGTAGTTGTAACCGGTGTATCCCAAGTCGACGTGGGGGATGGGAGAGGCCGGGAAATGTTGGTGAAAGCGGCTGAGCGCGTCGGTGATGTCTTCTGCCGCAGCACCGAGTGCTCCCGTGCGTTGGAGGGCGCTGTCGATGCCGTTGATGGCTGCGCGCGTGCCTTCAAAGGCGGTGAATTGTTGCCAAGCGGAATCGAGGGCGGTTTGTTGGCTTTCGGATGCGGGAGGCCAGGGTCCGATTTGAAGAATGTCGCGCACAAGCGCACCGTGCCAGTTTTCGGCTGTTTCTTCTGGGGAGAGTTCAGCGCGGTCGCGGACTTTTTCCCAGCTTGCAGAAGGGGTGGAGCCGTTGTTTTCCGGTGACCGCTCAAATGGCCCGTAGGGGTCTGGGCCTTGGCAACCGGTGAGCACCAATACCGCACCGATGAGGGGGAGTATCCCACGAATGGAGCATGGGGGATTGTCTCTCTGAACACGCATGGTGCAAAAGTGCAGCGGTTGGTGGTCCATTTTTAGCCTTTGGTACGCAATTTGCTCTCTGAGGAACGTTTGATTTCTAAGACATGGTATCCACAACAATATTTCGTTCCGCCGCAGTCGTGTTGGGCTTCATTGCACTGACCGCGTCGGCCCAGACATCTGCCCCCTCATCGACCAACAGTGGCCGCACCCGATACAGTGAACCCAAATTCAGAATGGGCCTGCACCTGCTGCCATCTGTGGCTTGGATGGATGTGAGGGACGCCCATAGCGCTTCAGAAGGGAGTGTGGTGCGCTTCGGTTTTGGTTTTACCGCTGACATCATGTTCGCCGACAATTATGCGGTGGGCACAGGCCTGAATGTTTTCCGAAATGGGGGCAAGATTTCTCATTTCGACCGCACAGTGGGGGATCCGGAGGATGCCGCAAATGACAGCACGGCATTTCTTGTGCGCAGAGAACGTACGTTGACCCAGCATTGGGTGGAAGTGCCCCTCAGCTTTAAGTTCCGGACCCGCCAGATTGGACACATCACCTACTGGGGACAATTTGGCCTTGGACTGGGCCTCAATTTGCGCAGCACTGCAAAGGACGCTTTGGACTACCGCTACAGGGGCCAAGAGGGTGAAGAGGGTACCGTATGGACTGAGGAAACGGTCATTGCTGCTGACAATGAAGGGATAGTGCTCTTGGAGGATGTGCCCGTGGAAGACGATGTGGCTTTGTTGCGCGCTGCGATGATTGTGGGGCTGGGCATTGAGTACAACCTGAGTGGAAAAACCGCCTTGCTTGTGGGGGCGACATTGAACAACGGCATCTTCAATGTTGCGAGCAATAAAAACTTCGGCCCCGAGCGCATTGAAGAGCACATTCAAGCGGCTGCGGACGGCTCGCTCGACCCTGCCGCGGCGGGGTACGACATAAAAATGGTCGACAACGCCATCCTTTTTAGTTTGGGATTGTTGTTCTGATATGAAGTTGCACACCTCCCGTTCTCTGGATGCCGATGGGGCGGCCCGACACATTGTCGGGTGGATGACCGAATACTTGGACCGGTCCGGCCTCGATGGTTGGGTCGTCGGCGTCAGTGGTGGTATAGACTCTGCGGTGACATCGGCCCTGGCCGCCCTTACCGGGAAGCCCACCACCTTGTTGCGGATGCCCATTCACCAGGCTGTGGATCAAGACCAAAGGGGGGCCGATCACATTGCGGCTTTGGAGGCCGCCCATGGCCATGTTTCCTCATGCGTGGTTGATTTGACTTCTTCCTTTGACGGTTTGTCTGCGGCGCTGTCTGCGGCTGCCGATGGTCCGTTTGGCGGGCTGTCTTTGGCCAATGCCCGGGCGCGGTTGCGCATGACAACGCTGTATGCGGTGGCTGCCGAACGGCGGGCTTTGGTGGCGGGAACGGGCAATAAGGTGGAGGACTTTGGCGTCGGCTTCTACACCAAATACGGGGATGGCGGGGTCGACCTCAGCCCCATTGCTGACCTGCTCAAAAGCGAGGTGTATGCGCTAGGCCGGGTCCTCGGCATTGGTGAAGCCATTTTGAAGGCTGCTCCTACCGATGGGCTTTGGGGCGACGACCGCACCGACGAAGACCAGCTCGGGGCGCGCTATGACGAGCTCGAGTGGGCCATGGAGCAAGTGGAGTCGGGCCGGTTGTCCCAAGATTTCCCCGAAGGTTCTCGGGAGCACCAAGTCATGCAGATTTACGCCGGCCATCACCGGGCCAACCGGCACAAGATGGACCCCATCCCGGTGTGTACAATGCCACCGCACCTGTTCAGCAGGTCCTGAGCGCTGAGTGAAACCTAAGCATGTAGGTTTTCGTAGGGGGGCGAGAGCGGAAATGTACCGCCACCCCAATCGATGTCTACAGGTTTACCACATGGGGCCTTTTTGGCCCCCCATTCCGACCATGCCAAGCTTTGGCGCGGATCACTTTTTCACCACTTGGATGGTCTCGCGCTCACCATTTTGGTTCCGATGCTTCAAGAGCATGGCGTTCTGGATGCGTTTGAATCAAAAGAGCCCCACGACTTGGACGCGTTGGCAGCTTCGCTTGGTGCCAACCCCGGCTATTTGAATGTGTTGTGCCGGTTGTGTGCCTCACAAGGGTGGTTGATCCGCGAAACCGATGGTGATGCCGTGTGTTACCGAAGGTCCTCAAAGGAGGGGTGGAAGACATGGCGTCAAGGTGTGGTGTTTGCGCGAAAGGGCCAGGAATGGTTGCGCGCCGCGGAAGGCATGTGGAACCGACCTGAAGCGCCTTGGACCTCCTCGGAGGAGGCTTCTATGGAGGCGTTTATAGAGGTGTTGCAGTCTTTGGGCGATTCGCCTTGGCGCGCGCACCTCGAGGGCGCACTAGCGGCTCCTTGGTTTGTGGCGTTGGGCACCTTGCACGGAACCGATCCGCTGGCTGATTGGGCTTCGGTATCTGTGGCGCTGTCCCGCTTGCACCCGTCCCGCGGAAAAGCGGCGTTGCGCGCCTTGAACGCCTTGGACTTTATGGGGACCGAAAAGGGAGGTTTCTTCTTGGCGCGTTCAGCCGCATATGGGGTGACCACTTCATATATCCGGACGTTTTTGTGGGCCGATGAACTCACTTTTGGCGATGGAGGTCGGTTGTGGCGCATTGCGCCGGGTGAGGCCGAAATTCATGTGGACCGAACCCTCAATGTTTGGGGGAGTGGCGGTGCCCATGGCGCTTATTTCCTGCACCTGGACGAAGTTGTGAGAACGGTGTTTGATGCACCATTGGAGGACCAACCTGTTGGGCTCTGCGATATGGGCTGTGGCAATGGCGCTTTGCTGCTCCATTTGGAAGAATTCATCCGCTCAGAAACGCTCAGAGGCCAGCATTTGGATTCCCATCCATTGGTTTTGGTTGGTGCCGATTTTAATCAAGCTGCACTTGATGCGACGGCCACCCATTTCCGGTCAGAAGGGGTCGATGGGCATTTCCTTTGGGGAGACATTGGAGATCCCGATCGATTGGACCGCGATTTACAAGGCCGGCACGGCATCGCCCTCGGTGAACTGCTCAATGTCCGTTCTTTTCTGGACCACAACCGTGTTTTTAATCGGCCAGAAGGGCATCGAGATGCCCAAGTGCTCACCACGGGTGCCTTTGCTTTTCGCGGTGAACGCTTGCGGGCGCGCGACGTGGAGCAAAGCTTGAAGGAGCACTTCCTGAAATGGCGGCCTCATGTGGAGAAACACGGCTTGTTGGTGATTGAGCTCCACACCATGTCTCCAGAAGATGCGGCAGAACGTCACGGACGGATGCCCGCCACAGCGTACGATGCGACCCATGGGTTTTCGGACCAGTACATCGTTGAAGTGCCTGTTTATGACGCTATGGCCGCCGAGGCTGGGTTGCACAAAGTGGATGCGGTTTCCCGCACTTTCCCCCGCCAATTGCCCGCCACAGTGAGCCTCCGCTATTTTTTGGGTGGCTGATGTGCGGCCTGCGGTGATGCAGGATCAATCGTCTTCTTCGACAATGGCCCATTCGGCCGCTGCCCCTTCCTCGGAAGTTGCAACCGTCACATTGCCGTTGCTGTCTTCGCGGTAGGACAAGAGCTTCAGCGTGAAATTCCCGGGTTCGAGGTAACCTTCATCTTCTGCCTTTGTAGGAATGAAATCCAGGGATTGCCAGCCGCGGCGCATGCCGTTGAATTCGGTTTCGCTGGCGATGTTGCCCAGGCTGTCTAGAACCTGGAGCACGTAGGAACCATCCGCTGGTAAGAACACTGGCAAGGCCACTTCGGGTTGCCAAGGGTCGCCCCATCCGTATCCACGTTCGCCCCATCCTTCGCGCCAAGTGAGGTCTTCGGGACCGTCGATGTCCAGGGAGAGGGATTGCGGTGCGGCGCTGCCCGCTGCGGTCAAGCCTGTGATGAGGGGGTTCAAATCCAGCACCCAGATGCTGCGCCCATGTGTGCCGATGACGAGTTCGTTGTCGCGCTCTTGAATGGCGAGGTCGTGCACGGGAACCTTGGGCAGATCGGGGTGTGCCATGGCCCTAGTGTACCCTCCATCTATGGAGATGTAGAGCCCGCCGTCGGTGCCGCAAAACAGCAGCCCTTCGACGTCCGCTGACTCGGTGAGGGCGTTGATGGGTTCCATGGGCAGGCCGCTGCGCACGCTGCCGTCGTCGCCCAGCCGTGTCCAATTCCGTCCATTGTCATCTGAAGCATAGAGATAGGGGGCAAAGTGGTCGTGGCGGTATCCGTTGAGTGCGGCATAAAGGCGGTCGGGCGCATGGTGTGACCACAGGACCTCTGTGACCCACAGCATGCGGTTGGGCGCGGCTGCAGGTGCCGGTGGCGTCCGGTTCTCCCAAGTGTACCCTCCATCGGGACTGAGGTGGATGAGTCCGTCGTCTGATCCAACAGCCAACCTGCCGAACCGAAGTGGACTCTCGTGCACGCTGGTGAGGGTGCCGTAGGGTACATTTCCTTTGATGGTGCCCCGGGTGAGGTCATCGGACAAGGTCTCAAAATTGTCTCCGCGGTCCAACGACCGGTGAAACCGGTTTGACCCCATGTAGAGTACGTCTTGGTGGTGGCGGGACAGGTGGATGGGGGTTTGCCAATTCCAGCGCAGCGGGGTTTCACCGAGGGTGTGCTCGGGATGCAGCCGCGCCCGGTCCCCTGTGTTTCGGTTGGACCGGCTGTACCAGCCAAATTGGTAACCGGTGTAGACCGTTTCGTTGTCGCGTGTATCGACCTCGATGCGCATTCCGTCACCGCCGTTGAGCCGGTCATAGGGATAGTCGCCCGTCTGGTGCCAGCGCGGGCTGGCGTCATAACCGCTGGGCCCTCGCCATGTGCCATTGTCTTGGAGGCCACCGTAAATGCGATAGGGCTCGGCATTGTCGACGGCGATGGCATAGAATTGGCCCACGGCGGGGGAATTGCAGGAGGTCCAGTGTTCGCCTCCGTCGAGGGTGACGTTGATGCCACCGTCGTTGCCATTGATGATGTGCTGAGGGTTGTCGGGGTTGATCCAAATGTGGTGGTGGTCAACGTGCACATTGTCTTGCGCGATGGACGCCCAAGTGGATCCGCCATCGGTGCTTTCCAGCAAAGGCACGCCACCGATCACAAGCCGGGCAGCATCGCTGGGATCCACGGCGATCAGTCCGAAATAGTAACAGTAACTGTAGCAGACTTCATCCAAGGCTTCTTCATGGGTGCGGACCCATTGGGCGCCCGCAGCACCGTTGTCTTTCGGCGTGGATTCGCCGCTGCGAAGGGCTTGTCCTTCCCAGCGGTAGACTTCGGCCCCGATGATGGGCGGGTCGAACATCTCGGCATTGGCGTCTCCCAAGAAATCGGCAAGGGCCTCTGTGCTCAGCGAACCATCGGCGACCCGACGAAAAATTGAACCGGCATCGGCTTCCTCGGGGAAGTTGTTGTCTTCGAGAAAATCCGCCAGAGCCGTAGTGTCCAATCCGGCAAACTCCGATTTGGACATGCCTCTGAATGCTTTGGCTTCCAAGGCACGCTCGCCGTCTGGGTCTTCGTCCTCCTCGGGTTTTGCGTTTTGATTGTCTACGATGACATACAACCGGTCTGCTCCTGAATGGTAAGCCAGTCCCATTCGGCCAATGTGGTCGCCATCGGGAAATCCAAATTCCTCCGAAGACAAGTGCACCCATGTGGCTCCAGCATCCGTGGACTCAAAAACGCCACTGCCAGGCCCGCCTTCCGAAAAGTCCCAGGAGCGGCGGGAGCGGTCCCACAAGGCAGCGTAGAGGTGGTCTGACCGGTCGGGGTCCATGATGAAGTCGACGGCGCCTGCCTTTGGCCTGCCGGCCTGGGTTCCATCGAGCAGCAACTGCCATGTGGCACCCCGGTCGGTGCTGTGGAACACGCCTTGTTGGGCATTGGAACCGCCTTCGGTGTAGAGCGGTCCGAGGGCGGCCACGTAGATGCCGTCATCTTCATCAAGCACAATGCGGCCAATGTGGTGGCTTTCGGACAGGCCCGCATGGGCCCAAGAGGAGCCCCAGTCCTCGCTGAGGTAAACCCCGACACCGGCATAGCTGGAGCGGGATGAATTGACCTCTCCAGTTCCGACCCAAAGGTGGCGGAGCTCCCAATTCACGGCGAGGGCACCCACAAACATGGTGGGCCCTTGGTCGAACAGCGGCGCGAAGGAAGTGCCTTGATCGGTCGTGTGCCAAAGCCCGCCGGTGGCGTAGCCCACGACGAATTCCGCAGGGTTCTCGGGGTTGACGGAAAGGTCGACCACCCGACCGCTCATCACGGTGGGCCCCACACTGCGCAGGTCTAAGCCGGCCGTCCAGCTGGCAGCATCTAAGGCTTCGTGGGCTGCAGTGACATTGAGGCGCGCTTCGGCCGTGGTCGGCGCGATCATGTCGCCCTTGCGTCCCCTTTGACCGGCAGCGGTCAGGGCCAACAGCAGGCACGGGAGGAGGCAGCAGGTGTTTAGGAATGCGCGGCTCATCGGAGCTTGGGGTTGTTGCGGTGCCGGTCGGCATCGCGGGTGGTTTTCTTTTCGAGGTTCCGCTGGAATGCGGCACTCAAGTCAACGCCTGTTTGGTTGGCCAAAGCAGCCAAAACCCAAAGTACGTCGGCCATCTCATCGCCCAGGTCACGACCGGCATCGGAGGGCTTTTCACTTTGGTCGCCATAGCGGCGGGCCATGATGCGGGCCAGTTCGCCCACTTCTTCGGTGAGGATGGCCATGTTGGTCAATTCGCTGAAGTACCGAACGCCAATGGTGGTGATCCACTCGTCTACTGTGGATTGGACTTCTGCGAGGCTGGGCGAATCGGGGGTCATTCCTTGTGCTGGGTGTCCATGGTGATCGTGACGGGACCATCGTTGACCAGGTCCACTTCCATCGTGGCACCAAACTTACCGGTCGCCACGGGTCTCTTGAGGTGTTCCTCTAGATTTTTCACGAAGTGTTCGTAGAGGGGAATGGCCGTTTCTGGCCGTGCTGCATGAATGAAGCTGGGGCGGGTGCCCTTCTTGTATTTGGCGTGCAGGGTAAATTGACTGACCACCAATGCCCCGCCAGATACGTCTGTGATGGACAAATTCATCTTGCCTTCGCTGTCGGAAAAAATCCGAAGCGCCGCCACTTTCGCAGCCAGCCATTCTGCATCCGCTTGTGTGTCTTCGGCATGCACGCCGAGCAGGACCATGAGGCCGCGGCCGCAGGACCCGATGGTTTTCCCTTCTACCCGCACTTCAGCGCGGCTTACCCTTTGGACGACAGCCCTCATGTCGGCAAATTAGGCACGCCATTCGATTCGAGCGTTCGGCTTTTCATCGGTGGCAAGGTGGTGGTGCCTTTATGCTCCTCATCTACTCCGGCTTGGGTAAATTGCGACCTCACTTGTCATGAAGCGCTCCACGTTCCCCTTGCAGATGGCTTACCGGTCTTTTCTGCTCCTTTGTTTGATCGGGGGAAGCGTTGTGTTGTTTGCGCAAACAAAAAAGGTGGACTCGGGCTGGGAGTACTTCGCCAACCCGCAAGGCAGGACCACTGAACAGGCCAAAGAATGGGTCGTTGAACAGGCCAAAATCAGGGCCATTGCGGCGGCATTTGGCACCCGGATCAACAGCGAAACCGTGCAGGTTTCTTCGGACTTCAATGGCCAGACCGACGGGTCCTTTACAGAGCTCAGCGTGCTGCAAGTCAAAGGCGAGTGGATCGAAACAACGGAGACTGAAGGCCCCTTTGCAGAGGTGCGTGACAATGAAATCTGGTGGTCCGTGAGGGTCCAAGGAAAGGCGCAGCCCATCAAAGAGGACAAAGTCGATGTGGTGTTGGAGCTGTGTTCGGATGTCCTTGGTCTCAGGCCGGTGACATTTTTGGAAGCTGGGGACCGCGTCCGTGCCCGTTTTCAGTCGCCTGTCGATGGGCATGTGATGTTCTTTTACCTCGAGAAAGACTTGGTCTATGCGCTGTCCAACAACAACTCGGAGTTTGCAGAAGAGGTGAAGGGCCAGCAGGTGTATTCGCTCTTCAGCAATGAATCGGAGTGGTTGGAAGTGGAGGCGTCCCAGCAAGGCTTGAACCGCATGGCCCGATACGCCTGGGGGTTTCAGGTGACCAATGAGGACAAGATGGACTCACAGGCGATCTTGATGGGTGCTTTTGCAACGCACAGTTTTGCGCCACCTGCTATGAATTGGCAGGAAGAGGACCAGATGTGGACGCTGGGCAAGGAGGAGTTTGAGCGGTGGGTCAAGCAGAACTCAGGGCGTTCGGACCATTTTCAAATGCAGCGGGTGTTCATTCGGATTAAACCTCAACAACGATACTGATGAAGGGAGTCATACAAGGGGTGGTGTGTTTGTTGGGAGCATTGGCTGCGGGCACGTGGGCAGTGGATGCCCAAGTCGAGGCGGTGACGAAGCGGGCCATGACCATTCAGCGCCGTCCGGTCATTGCACCGCCGCAGCTGTCCATTGTGGAGGGCAGTGTGCGGTTCGAAGACAACAATGGCAACGGATACTTGGACGCAAACGAACAGGCGACGCTGACCTACAAACTCAACAATGCCCCAACGGCTTTGGGGGATGCCCAAGGCATGGTGTGTGAAATCCGATTGGAGGGTGCGTCTTCGGGCGTGACCGTTTCGGAGCAGATTCGGTTGGCCGATTTGCCCCGAGGGGCCACCATGGAGTTTGCGGTGCCGATCCAGTCTTCCATGAAAACCAAGGATGGTGAATTGAAGGTCTTTCTGAAAATTCAGGAGCCCCTTGGTTTTGGCCCCCCCGAAACTTCGGTGAACATCAACACCCTAGAATTCAGGCAACCTGAGCTATTGGTGGTGGACCACAGGGTCAAGGAAGGGGAAATCATACGGGGGCAGGCTTTCACTTACCAGTTCTTGGTGCGCAACAAAGGGGCGGGCTTTGCCTATGACGTGCGCTGCGAATTGGAGCTTCTCGACGAAGGCGTGCAGCCGCTGTCCACCCAGAGCTTCAAGTTCAATCAGATGGAACCTGGCGAAGTCAAAGAGCTGTGGGTTTCGGTCATCGTACCGCCTGATTACCCGCATCAGGAAGTCCAGTTCAAGGTTGTTTTGGACGAGTCGCTTGGCCGGTATGCGGAGACCTTTATTGGTGCTTTGCCGCTGGAGGCGATGTTGGACCAAGCGATGTGGCAGGTGCCCACTTCGGATGGGTCCGGATCTGGCAGTGCCGTTTTCTTTGGTTCTGATGTTGACCGCAACATTCCAACCGTCAAAAAGGTCCAGGACCAGCGATTTGCTTTGATCATTGGAAACGAAAAGTATGCGACGTCCAACCCGGGATTGAACCCCACTCAGAATGTTCCGTTTGCAGAAGCCGATGCGCACATCATGCAGCAATACCTCCAGAAACTGTGGGGCATTCCCGAAGAGAACATCATTTTGGAAATCAATGCCACGAAGGTGACGATGGAGCGTGCTTTGGCGCAGTTGTCCAACTTTGCCGAGGCCTTGGAAGGCGAGGCTGAATTGATTTTTTATTACAGCGGTCATGGCTTGCCTTCCGAGGCGACCAAAGAGCCGTTTTTGATTCCGGTAGATGTGGACGGCGATGCCCCGGAACTTGGGCTTTCATTGGAACAGGTGTATGCGGAATTGGGCGAGACGCCGACCAAGAGGACCACGGTCTTTTTGGACGCTTGTTTCTCGGGTGGTGCCCGCAATGAGAGTCTGATTGCTGGCATGAAGGGGCTCGCGCGGGTGCCAGAGGAGGTGGAAGCAGGAGGCAATGCTGTTGTTTTTGCGTCCAGTTCTGGCAACCAGTCGAGCGGCGTTTTCGAGGACCAAGAGCACGGTTACTTCACTTATTTCCTGCTCAAGTACATGCAGGAATCCAAAGGGAAACTGAATTACGGGGACATGTTTGACGGTGTCCGAAAAGAGGTCAAACTGCAGTCCAATCGGGACGGCCGAGACCAAGAACCTTCCGTCCGTGTTGCGCCAACCATCATCGATGAATGGCGTTTGTGGGGATTGGACGATTGATTGAAACGATGGAAAGGATGGATTCGAACCGATGTGTTGCCTTTCAGTTGCTGACTGTGCTGTGGTGCGTGGTGCCCATTGTTGGAGCGTCCCAGAGCGTTAACAAGCTGAATGTTAAAGACTTTGCGGAGGAGCTGGAGGTCAGTTATCAGCTCAAGGCAGACCGCCCGTTGACCGTGCAGCTCTATTTCAGCGAAGACGATGGATACACGTGGAGGGGGCCGCTCAAGTCCGTTTCTGGCGATGTGGGTCCGAGGGTCATGCCCGGCAAGCGAAAAATCGTTTGGAACTTTGCCGAGGAGGTGGAAGAGCTGTGGGGTGACCGCTTCAGGTTCAAGGTGAAAACCAGCGAGCACTATGGTTTTTCGATGAAGTTCCGGGACGATTGGTTCAATGTCCCGGCCGCCATTTCAGATGACTTTGGCGAAGACAAAGACTTGGCTTCTTACCGGTTGCGCCAAGTGTCCGGTTGGAACGGCATCGAAATGAAAGCCCCTTCTGGCAATTACGATTTTGAAATGCACCATGAATTGAGTGGTTCGGGGGTGAGTTCCACGGCGGAATTGACGGGTTTTCGACACCGCTCTGCCGCAGTGGGCATGCTGTGCAGTGCTTTGCTGCCCGGCTCAGGAATTCCCTACGTCACCTACGGAGAATCCCAAAACTGGACGGTGGAATACAACGACCGAAAGCGCAAAAAAGGCAACGGTAACTTTTGGAGCATCGCCATCTTTGGGGGTGCGGCGGCCTTGCTGTCCAACCTGGAAACCAAGGCCTATGAAGAGGAGTTGGAACGTCCTTTTGGAAGTGAAACCTCTGCGGAAGAAGCGGCACAGCCCTACAAGCAAGCAAAATGGGGTGCTGCTGGTTTGGCGGGTTTGATTTACACCACGCAAATCATCAAGGTGATCCGCTGGAACAAGCGCCACCAATCTGACGTGGCGGATTTCGTTTCCCGTTGGGAGTGACCGGGGCTTAGCCTGCCAACCACTGGCTCAAATGAAGCCATGCCCACTGTGCGTCGTGCAGCAGGCCTTGCACCCAAGCCCCCAAGAATTCTGGAATGGCCCCGAGCTGGCCTGTTTGAATCATGGTAAAGGCGGCGCCGTATGCCAGCAGAAACGCTGTGGGCAAAAATGATATGGTGAACACCCTGCCCGCATGGCGGAAGTCGGTTTGTCGCGGGTGGATCTGTCGCAAGTGACCCACAATGGACATTCCGAGGAGGGCGCCCAGTAAAGCGCGCTCGGCCCAAACGGGAAGTCCCATCAACCCCGTGAGACCGATTTCCATGAGCAGGAGCAGGGGGATGAAGTAGGGCGACAGGTACAGGAGCCAATGACCGGGCGGTTCGAAGAGCACATGGCCGCTGCCATCCTCCCGCACCTTGAGTTCTCGAACCGGAATCAGGGTGAGCATGCCCACAATGGCGTGCAGTGATTCGTGCTCAATGGTCGTGATGAACCGGGCCCAACGCGTGTGCCTCCACCAGGCGGTCCACAGGATCAAGGTGCCCACAAATCCCGCCCAAAATGGCCACTGGTCTGTGCGCAGCATGGGGTGGATTTCGGTCCAAATGACCCGGAGGGCTGCCGGAAGCCCAAAAAGGGTCACCGCCCCCAAGGGCCAGCGCAGCCCCTGAAGGCTCAGTCTCAGAAACTTTCTCAAGGCAACGCGGTCTCGTACTGGATGGACACCTCCATTCGGTGGTTCGAGGCCAGCCTGGCTTGAATCCAATTGGTGAGCACATTGCGAAGGGAGTCTTCCATTTGAGGCCGGGGGAAAGGCGCATCTAAGGTGACTTCCAATTGTGCCATGAACGTCTCTGGAACCTGGGCGCTGCGGCCCTGTTCGTTGATCCGTCCCCACCTCACGCGGGTGGCATTGGGGCAGATTGTGTAGAGCTCATTGCCAATTCCGGCGGGGAGCAGTTTCGACTCCAATTGTCGCAGGCGGCCGCTGGTCAAGGTCAGTTCGGCATTGAGTTGCTGAATCTGTCGGTCCTTGGCGGTGAGGTCGGAGAAGCTGCTCATCATAAACGCCATCTGCTCCCGGATTTCCTCAATGTCCGCTTCATTGATGCCGTTGTTGATGAGGTTCAGGTTGAATTTGGGGTGGGCAGCAGCGAGCTGTTGCTTCCACTGCTCTTCTTGCTCGGCGGTGACCATGGAACCGTAAATGGACACCTCCAGCTCGGGGGGGGTCACGTCCCTGTTGATTTCCAAGTCGACCGTGTTGCCCGGGATTTCCATGTTGCTCTGCACGAAAAGTTGCAAAGCCGCATTTTCCCTGCTTTCCTGAACGATGTTGTAGAAAATGTAGCCAGAAGGACCGAGGAGCGCCAGGAAGAGAAGGGCGGAGAGCCGCTTGTATCGGCGCTCCAAGGCTGGCTCTACATAGTGGAGGATGGGGAACCTCAAGTACCGGACTACCAGCCAGGTAGAGAGCGCAATCAGGGCTGTGTTGATCAGGAACAGATAGAATCCGCCCGCCAGAAAGTTCCATTCACCGTTGGCCAATCCATATCCTGCTGTGCACAGAGGAGGCATCAGGGCTGTGGCGATGGCGACGCCCGGAATCACATTGG
>JAKMCX010000002.1 GCA_022428285.1 Flavobacteriales bacterium | reverse complement strand
CTGCTGCCCGCGGGGTGACAGCGGGAACCGAGGACGAACAGCGTCCGCAAGACCCCTTCCATTTGGCGCACAAGCACGAGACGCCACGGTGCCCATTTGGTTTTGATAAGCTGTCAAAAGTGCTGCCATTCCGGAGGCCTTCAGCGCTCAAGAAAGCCAGATTTCACAGGGGATAGCGGTCTCCGTACCGGGCGACGTGGCACCCCGACAACACTACGTTTTTGCTTTCCTCTGATTCGGGATGAAGCAGGGCATTGGTGTGGTTCAAATGGATGAAGTGCACCTTGTCTCGCTCTGCGGGAGACCAATCCTCCATGAGGGCGAGGCTCTCCACAATGAATGGATGCGGCACCTCTGACATGTCTCTGTGGCCCAACTCCTCTCCGTCGTGGAAGGTCCCATCTATAAAGGCATGATCCACAGATTCTAGCTCAGTCCTGAGGTCCCGGTCCCACTTCGCCCATTTGTCGATGTCTGGAATGAACAGTGCGCTTTTGTTGGGCCCTTGTATGCGGTATCCGACCGTCTCGGAGAACTCGTCACGGTGCGGCACCCGAAATGGAGTGACCGTCAATTGAGGGGTGGGACGAACGGCCTTGCCGGCCGACAGCGTGGTGAGGGCGATGTTGCCCAGCTCCACCAATTGACTCCAAGGGCCGTTTTCCTCGATAAATTTTCGAAGCAATGGCATCGCATAGACACGCACTCCATTCGCTCCTTTTGCTTCTCGCCCCAGCAAGCCTATGCCGGTGTAGTGGCCCCAATGGGCATGGGTCAAGAAAATGCCATCGGGCATGCCTTGATGCGCTCCGGGCAGATGTGCCAGTTGGTCTGCTTGCCTCGCGGCATCGGGTGTCGCTTCAAATAGAAACTGCTGGCCCTCGAGCGAATCGACCACACCCAAACAGACCACCTGGTGCTGGCCGGCTGGACGCAGGAATAGGTTGCGACAATCTGCCCTTTCGCATCCAATGTGGGGGAACCCTCCGTCCTGCACATTCCCCAAGACGGTGAGGGTGACACCCTCGTAGCCCTCTGTGGGGCGAACGCCACTGGCCAAAAACAGCAGGGCTGCAATCAAGCCCGCGTTGAAGCAGAGCACACCCTTCATGGTCTCCACTTGCATTGCTTGAACAGTCCGCCACAAGACTCCCGCATCACCCCAGATCGATAGGTGTATTGGGTCAGGAGTACCGAGCCCACCAAATCTTGATGAAAAGGGCCTGCGCTGTCGGGATAGAGGGTAAGACTGACGTCCGAAGAGTCCGTGGCCACGAATTGATAAGCGCCGGCATGAGCGCCCCCATCTTCAAAATCAAAGCGGTATCGAAATGAACCCTCACCCTCAACTTGGCGGAAGGTCATGACCCGTGGACCGCGATCCACACAAACATCGCAGCTGGCCTCTTCATCCAAAGAGAACCTGCCCATCACGTCTTCATTGATTGGAATGCAGGCCGGCAAGAAGACGGCAAGCAATGCCCATAGTACTGGCTTTGGCATGCCACCAAATTAAGGCCCATGACAAGGCCCGCACGAATGGCGGGCCTGCATTGTTCATCGGATGTCCTCCTCTGGTAGCTCCGGCGGGAATCGAACCTGCATCGAGGGTACCGGAAACCCTTATTCTATCCATTGAACTACGGAGCCAGAAAAAAACGGTGCGCGGGAAGCGCACCGTCCGGTTGTTGTGGAGATACGGGGATTCGAACCCCGGACCTCTTGCATGCCATGCAAGCGCTCTAGCCAGCTGAGCTATACCCCCTCCACTATTTGGGTCCTGCGTTCCCTTCGGAAGCAGGAGCGCAAATATAGTCGGTTCATCGGTACCGCCAACCCGGTTTTGGAGGTCAATCCAGCACCCAAATCCACCTGTGCGCAAGGCCTTCATGGCCCGCTGTTGACAGGCGTAAGAGCCCTGTATTTCCGGGCGCAGGAGCGGTTCCTGACCCCGCGGCCACCTGGGCCCCGGATACATCGAACAGCCTCCAGTCTTCTCCTGGGAGGACCGGCATGGGGCTGCCTCGGCGAACCGCCGTGACCTGACGTGAAACGGGTGGACTCAATCCCTGTACGCCCACAAAAGCGAGGTCGATAGGCAGCAGAGACGCTGCATCGCCGTAGGCAAAATCGGGGGTCAACTCGAAGGAAGAAGACCTGAACAAGACGGCATCATGGCTGCCATTGGCCGCATTTAAATCGGTCCAGCTGCTGCTCGATCCCACCACATAGAGCCGCCCTTGGTCGTCGCGTGCCATGTCCCTCACGTCCTCGTCACCGGTGCCACCAAAAATGTGGGCGCCGAACCACGCCCCGGTCTCGCCAAACCGCCGCTGCACGATCGCTCCAGATCCTTCGTCGCCTTCTGTGGTGATCTGACCCGCGCATTGGAGAATGACGCCCGTCCAGAGGATGCCGCGGCCTGGACGGTCTTCGTCGCCGACCGTCTCCACCATCCAAGCATGGGACCAAGCATCGGGGTTGGTGGGGTCGGCGCTGTCTTCCAGTTTGCCATAGATGGCATCAAGTGTGCCGTCGCCAGATTCCACAGTACCTGACCACGCGACCCCCAAAGGGCCTGCCGTGATGCCCGAAAGGGACACCGCAGGATCCACAATAGGCGCGGCACCCACCACCTGGGGGTTGCCGTTGTCCGCGGTGATGATCAGCACTGCGGCCGGGGCTTCTGGAATACCGTTGCGGTGAACGGCCACATAGAGGGTGTCCTCGTGCCAATCGGCACAGACGGCCTCCATGTCCTCTGTGCCGGGAATCGGTGCCCAACCCGGTGGCGAGGCATCGCCTGTCCACAGTCCTGCCATCAGGCCGTTGGGCATTGTTGATGGCGCGGCCTCATCCTGTCTGTGGCCTACAACGACAAAGGTCTCCCCCCCTGCTGGAACCAAGGCGCAAGTGCTGACTGCTCCGTTGCCTCCGAGGTCAAACTCCGTGACAGCGCCACCATCGGCGTTCACCCCCATCAAATGGCCCATCCACTGTCCGTTTCTGGGCGCATCATACAGCACCCAAGCCGTTGAATCGGCGGTGCGCACGACATCGCGCACGGCCAAGGTTGAAGGTGCCCCCATGGGCGCATCGGGGTCACCCGCAAAGGCAAATGACCACACGTGGTTCAAGGCGGTGTCGAGCACTGCGATGAATCCCTTCCTTCCGACAGGTCCATCCGGTGCCCATGTCGCTTGGCCTTCTGCCATGGAGATGGCAGAAGTGGTCTCTCCGGCGAGAATGCAGCCGTTGGCATCGGTCCAAACCGCCGTGGCTTCATCCATGCCCTCTGCTCCGAAAACGCGCACCTCCACGGAGTCCTGCGCCTGTGCGCAGGCTGCAGAACACCAAAAAGCGAGCAAGAGGAGGAAGGGCCGCATGGGGATCAGCGTGTGGCTTCGAGGTAGGCCCCGCGCATGGTTTTCATCTGTTGGGCCAGTGCTGCAAACCGCTCAAGGGCCAGCATATTGGCGCCGTCGCTCTTGGCCGAAGCAGGATCGGGATGGGTTTCGATGAACACCCCATCGGCGCCAGCGGCCACTGCAGTGCGTGCCATGTGGGCGATCAATTCTGGACGCCCTCCGGTCACACCGGAACTCTGGTTGGGCTGCTGCAAGCTGTGGGTCAGGTCCATGATGGTCGGTCCAAAGCCCCGCATAACTGCCAGACCGCGGAAATCCACCACGAGGTCCTGGTAGCCAAAAGTGGTGCCGCGCTCCGTTACCCAAGCCTGCGGATTGCCCCCTTCGTGGACTTTTTTGACAGCGTGCTCCATGGATTCTGCGCTCAGGAATTGGCCTTTCTTGATGTTGACCACCTTGCCTGTTTTGGCTGCGGCCAGAAGCAAATCGGTCTGGCGGCATAGAAAGGCTGGAATCTGCAGTACATCCACATGCTCGGCGGCCATGGCGGCCTCTTCGGCAGTGTGTATGTCGGTGGTGACCGGGATGTCAAAACGCGCCCTTACCTGAGACAGAATGTCCAATGCGCGGCCATCACCAATGCCTGTAAAGCTGTCCACCCTCGATCGGTTCGCCTTGCGGTAGCTGCCCTTGAAAATCAGGGGCAGGTCCAGCGCTGAGCAGGTTTCGACGAGGGATTCCGCGATGCGAAAGGCCATCTCCTCCCCCTCAATGGCACAGGGGCCAGCGATGATTTGGAGGCGGTCGCCTGCCGTCCAACCGGAATTCTGAAGGTTGCGTTCCATGGTGCGAAGGTCGTAAAGGCTCAGAAGGTGCGTTGCCAATGAACACCAAGTCCCATGCGCCCCCCTGTGCCCGCCAAAGCGAGCCACCGGGTCTGGATGGCGAGGGCTCCTCCGGGGCGTCCTTGGCGCACTGATTTGGAAGGCAAATTGAAATTCAATGGAATGAAAGCACCGCCAAATCCGCCATAGGCCAGGCCCACTTCGGTTTGAACTGCGCCACGGCCGCTGCGTCTCATCAGCGACCATTCCCAACGTGGTGCAATGGACAGCTTCTCTGCGGAAAGCGACCACACCACGCCCGGCACTCGGATCGCCTGCCGGTCCCAACGGAAAGAAAGGGTACTGGGCAGCCGGCGCGTGAAACCGCGCAGCAAGGTGTCCCGCTGGACCACTCCCGAGAAGTCGGGGCCGTTGCCGGACAACAATGCCCAGCCAGAATTTGAGAATGCGGTATCGATGGTGGCCACTTCGGTTTGCCAGCGGCCTCCATTGCCAACATTTCGCAGGGCCACTGACCAGCGGTCGGGACGGCCGTGGCCCCCTTTGGCTTCCTCCCAGACCATGGCCAGGTCCAAGCCGACGGCACTGCCCGAAGAGAGGTTTCGGAACTGCATCGCGTCGAGGCTGCCCTCTGCCACTTCACCATTCCACAGGTACTCGCTGTCGCGCTGCACACCTCCAGAAATAGAACGGTGCAACTCCCCCATGCGCACGCCCCACTCCACGGACCACAGCATGGGAATCCCACGAACGGTTTTCTGTACCGTTCGGATGCCTCCAATGCGGAGTAAGGTGGCTGCGGTAAAATGGTAGCGGGTGCCTTCTAAACTGCCGTCATTTCCTATGCCGTGCCGGCCAAAAGCCAAGGTCGCGGCCGCCGGGCTCCAAAATGCCGACGCCCATTGTGAGGTCTCCAATCCAATGACCGTCTGCCAACGGTCTTGAGTTTCAAGCTCAAACAAATCCAAGGCTGGCAGCACCAATCGCACACCTGCCCGGGTCACCCCTCCTGCGAAGCCCTTGTCCTTCCATTGGGTGAGGGAGGCCAAGGAACGCACCGGAGATGAGATGTCGCCACCAAAGGCAAAACCCGCCAGCACGAATTTGTTGAGTGCGATGGACGACCATTGGCCCTCGGCATAGAGCTCCATCTGGCTGATGGGCGGCGCCTGAAGGCTGTCCTTTTCCGATTGAGCCCAAACCCCCGACGCCCAAAGGAACGGTATGAGAAAAGCCCACTTCATTCGACAGAAAGAATGGCTTCGCCATCGAGGTGCCCCCTGATGACCATGCTGTGTTCTACATTGAATGCGGCGCCGTCCCCTGGGGTCTCTAGCGTCGCGTCGACTTGTAGTTTGGCCCCCAACCGAAGCGCGGTGAATTGAATGGGCAAAATGGGCACGGTGACCTCCGACACAGTCGGCTCGCTCGGAGCGCCGCTCCCTGCTGCGACCTCTATCATTGGGTAAGAAAACAACGACGTGCTGCCGAGGCCGCCCTCGAGCAACTGCAGTTGGCTGGGCACATCGACCCAAGACAGTTCTATGCTTGCGCCGACGGGCAGCGTGTTTTCGATGGTGAGGTTCAGGTCTCCATCGAATTCGATGCCATCGGGCAGGTTTGGCGTCAACGTGTCGCGCCACACCGCGCGCGAAGCACCAATGTTGAGAGGTGCCGTCAGCCTCCATTCGACTTCTGGCAACCGATTGAGGTCAATCCGGTCGTAACCGCCCGAAACATCGCCCAGTGGATTGACCTCTGCAGCGCCCGAGATCACAAACCCATCTGGCACAGTAGACAGGAATGACGGTAAGTTTCCCGCTCCTGTTCCCAATACATAGCCCGCCTCGGCGGTTTCAATCTCCCAGCCCGCCATGCCTTGGACTTCGCTGACCGTTGCGCGTGGCAGCAAAATGGTCGAAGACAACGCAGGGTCCACCAAGGCCGTCTGGACGGGCTCTTGTTCGCCGTCCGTTCGCAGCACTTCTTCCAAGGTCATGGCGAGGTCGATGCCGGCCCAGTTGTAGAACTGCACCCCCAACTGAAGGGAGGACCAGGCCACTTCGAGGTCCTGCAAATTGTAGAGACCTTCGAACGTCATGGATTCCTCGACTTGGAGTGTACGGGTCCCGAAACGCCCCTCTACTTGGGCCAGTTCTAAGCCCTCAAACGCCACACTCAAGGTCAACATGTCGCTGCCAAAAAGTCCCACCTCTTCGGTCACACCGGCGGGCACCCCTACCGACCAAGACGTAGACAGCTGGCTCCAATCCAAGTTGTTGTCGCCATCCAAATCAAGCTCCACTCCAGCCAGAGGCAAGGAAAATTGTGTGGGCGCCTCAGGCATGATTTGCAACACCACCTCGTTGCTACCGCCATTGGTGCTCTGGGGAAATGCGGCCCCTTCGATGCTGTACCGGAGCTCCAACGGTCCCTGCACCGTGCTGGATGCTGTGAGCACCAGGGAACCGGACCCCATTCTCACGCGGCGCAGGTCCACATCGGGTACAGACAGGTTGACCGTCTCCACTTCGGACCACACTTCGGCCCCGGGAGCGATCGGGATTGGCCCCCCGATGAAAGGCAGCACCAATTCCGTGGTCCAGCTCGTATCGAGGTTGGGCAACAAGGCGTCGGCATCCAACAGGGACGTGCGGCCGGTGGCGTTGAGCTCGAGGCCGGCATCGCCTTCTGTCCACAAGGTGTCGGGAACCAGCTCACCCCAAGTGAGGGTGTCGTTTAGAAAAATCACGCCGTGCAAGGGGGCCCTCCAGGTGACCGGTTCACTGCGGCATCCCCACAGGAGGAGCACTGCACCTGCGCACAAGACGAGCACATCTTTCCTCATGAGGCTTGGATTTTGCGCCAAGGCTCGAAGCACAGACAAACAGCCAGCCCCAAAGGCAGAACAGCAGGGTGAAAGGCTTGCATGCTGATGGTAAACTCTGACATGCTCAGGAGGGCTGTGCCGCCCGCTGCAAAACCCATGGCCCGGCCCAAATGGCGCTTCCATTGCGGTGCCTTACTGGCCAACCCCGGCCCGATCAATTGCAAGGGGAAAGCCCAGAGAAGGTTGAGGTTGTAACGCGTATCGGCATGGTCTGTTCCAAACCATAAAAAAGCAAGCAAGCACCCCACCAAACCTGTCAAAACAGGCAAAACCCTGCGCAACCAGCGCTTGCCGAGCACCGTTTCCAATCCACACCACAGCATGATCACCCAAGCTGCCGAAACCGGCCAGCCTGCGCGGTCGGGCGCCACCGGCAACATGCTGGGCAACAGCTCCCTTTGTGCGCGGATCAAAGGACGCTCCTGCATGGTGTTCGCATCCATGACCACCCCTTTGAGTTCCACGGCGAGGTGGTCGGGCAAAAAGGCGGCGCCACATTTCCCCAACGGGGCGTCAACGGGCATGCCCAATACCAGATCAATGCCGAAACGCGTCAGAGGAATGCCCCCCAACTTGGCGCGGAGAAGGTCCCTAAACGTGCTGTCCTGGCGGTCGACACAGTCCACAGTGATCCGGGGTCCAAATACGTTCTGAAGGACGGTGATGACGCGCGTAGCGCAGTTGTCATACAGAAACAAGTAACGGTAGTCTCTGTGGTCCGGGTGCGCATTGGAGAGCAAGTATGCGTCGAGCCGCGCGATGTCTTGGTTTGACAGGGCCAGTTCCTGCTCGCTTACGCCCCTTCCGCTGCGGATGTATTCCTCCAAAAAACCACCAAACGTGCTGGTGCTCAGGGAGTAAATCAATTCACCTTGGATGAACCGTCCGTAAAACCCATCGCTAAACTGAAAGGTGCCAAAATTGTAGACGCGGTCCAGCGGAGGGTTGGCGGCCAAATCGGTCACCCGAATGGCCGTGTGTCCAAAGGCGCTGTAAAGCTCACTGCCGGGACTGCAGGTCAGGACACTGGCCTTTGCGGCATCGGTAAAATCGCGCAACGGAGCGTCGGGATCCGGTGGAAAAGGAACCGATTGTCCCGCCCCCGAAAACAAGAGCGCCATACACGCAGTAATGATCCAGAATTCCTTCACGACGGCAAGATGGTGCCTGAATATGGCATCTCCACAGGTCCGGACAACCAAGCGCGTTTTTCGTCCGCAAAGACCACGCCCAAGGTGCCACCGGGTGCTCGGAACTTGAACGCCTCTCCGCCTGAACTCCACCTGAGCACTGCAGCAGCGGCCACGGTGCCGCTTCCACAACTCAAGGTTTCTCCTTCTACCCCTTTCTCAAAGGTCCTCATGGCGTAAAAACCGTCCGAATCAGATGACGTGGCCACCACGTTCACATTGACCCCTTGGGGAGCAAAATCGCCATGGTACCGCAGTGGACGGGCCAAGGCCGCCAGGTTCAATTCGGGCAGTGCTTCTGCCGGCATTCCCAATATCAGGTGCTCGGTTCCCGAATGCACAAAAGCGCCATGGGCGGTATCCCTTGGCAATTCCGCCAGCTGCAGGTCTACACAGGGCTCACCCTCTACCCAATGGCCTTCGTGCAGGCCGTCGAGCGCTGTGAAATGTGCCGTGTCGAATGCGTTTTGAGAAAGACTCCGCCACCATGCAAAGGCAGCACGGGCACCATTGCCACAGAATGCTTCGCTGCCATCGGGGTTCAAGAAGGTGAGGTGGAAATCTGCCCCAGCTCCTCCTGGCTTCATCAACAGCACCCCATCGGCTCCAACGCCATGCCTGCGGTCGCACCACTGGGCAGTTTGTACTGGAGTCGGCGTCCATTCCGCGTCGTCTTGCCCCCTCAAATCAAGGGCTATGAAGTCATTTCCTGCGGCATCCAATTTGACAAACTCCATGGTTTGCAAGGTACACCGCTGGATTCGTGGGCGGGGAAGAAACCGAAACCGGTATATTGGAGCATGACGTCAAGTTTTTGGAAAGCGGGCATGCTTTTGAGCGCAGGCATGCTCTCGTTTGGAGTGTCGGGCCTGGAAGCACAGGTGGACATCAACAACGCCCAACTGCCGCTGCCCGTTCTGTTTCTTCATGGCATGAGCGGCGACCCCAGCAGCTGGGGCGGCATGGCGGCATTGCTCTCCAATGACGCAGGCCTGACCGAGGGCCAAGAGCTCCAATACTGCCTCAACGGCGATGGCTCTGAGAACAGCTCCACCTTGGATGAAGTGCTGCCCTTTACCTCCCTTCCGTCACAATACGCGGATTTTTTCCGGCTCAACTTTGAGTGCAATGCCGGTGGCACTTGTTGGTCCAACTCCAGCTCCAACTCCGATGGCATCTACAGCGGACAAGCTGCTGCGGCCAAGCAGGGCATCGCGGTGGCCGATGCCATTGCCGAGATCCTCGACGCCACAGGTGCGCCCAAAATCGTATTGGTCGGGCACTCCATGGGGGGACTGGCCGCACGCGAGTACCTCCAAAACCCCGAGTACTGGCCCGTGGATGAGAACGGCATGGCCCACCACCGTGTGGCCAAGCTCGTCACCTCGGGCACCCCGCACAACGGCAGCAACTTTTCGGTGGGATGGCTAGAAGATTTGGGGGACCTCTTTGGATTCGACATTGAACAGCGCTCCGACGCCGTCCGCGACTTGAGGACCGACTACTTCTACTCCGGTGATCCAGGCGTTTTTCTGTTTGGTGGCGTCGAAGACAACTGGGTCTTGTGGGACTTCTTGTTTCAGAACTTCTGGAACGTAGATGTGAATTGCGACGGCGATGAGGGAGACAACATTGTGGGGCTCAACCAGAAGCCCCTTTCCGACGACCTCGAATTCGCCTTTATCACTTCCTATGACGATGGGGTCGTCTCCGCGTTCAGTTCAGACGCCATGGTCGCCATGTACAACCCCACCCACCGGGAGCGGTTCTTCGTGAACGGTGTCTTTCACACTTCGCTCAATGACGAGCTCGCCCTCACGCTCAGGGGCATGGACGAACCCGATGACATCGAGACGGCTTACCCCATTGCGTCCGGACAAACCATCATGGGATTCAGTTCTCAGCAGGGCACGGACGCCCCTTATCCGAACGAAGACCGGGATGTCTATGCCCTGGCTGTGGAGGCTCCTACCCTCGCTACGCTGGATACGCTTTGGTTTGGTGGTGCATTGATTCAAGCCTCGTGGCTCGACGCCCAGGGCAATGTGGCAGGCGATGCGCTCGCTCCCGAAGGAACCCTTCTCGACGCTGGCGAAGTTTACCTGCAGCTTATTGTGGCTCCAGGCCCAGCGGTGACCAATCACCTTTTCGCTGCCCAATTTGCTCCGGCACCCAATACCTGTCCTGAAGACCTCAATGGAGACGGACTGATCAGCACGGACGACATCCTTCAGGCCCTTGCGCAGTTTGGCTGTACCGAAGATGACCTTCCTGTTGTGTGCTCTGCGGATGTAGACGGCGATGGGATTGTTGGCGTAAGTGATATCCTTTCCGTTTTGAGTCTCTTCGGCTCTTTTTGCTGAGCTGCTCGCCGCGGTTGAAACCAAGGGATGGATCAATCCGCGGTCACTCCAGATCCTTGGATTTCAGATTGGCCAGCCCAGCCCTATGCCTGCGGGTGCAGCTGAAGCATCGGGACGGTCGATGGTTGGCGCCTGTGCTCCTGCGCATCGGCTTCCCATTCTAGGACAGCTCCACATCTGACCCTCGATTTTTAGGCCAGACCGACCTGTTCAAAAGGCCCCTCGGTCGCCGGCCCTGTGGTTTGCGCGCATTGGCCTAAAGGCCAGTCACGGCGAAGCTTTCATTGAACCCCAGGTGAAATTTATGGCATGAAAAAGGCCGCCCGAAGGCGGCCTTTTTGTTTCTGAAATAAACCGGGTGATTACTGCGAAACGAGCAGCTTCTTCACCACGAGGTATTGTGCACTTGAGAGTCGAATCTGGTACATGCCAGCGTCGAGGTCATTGGCTTCGATGTCGAGCGTGTGGTTCACGTTCGGAGCAGCAATGCCGTCATACAACTCTGCAATCAAGGTTCCATCCATGGCCACCATGTCCAC
>JAKMCX010000259.1 GCA_022428285.1 Flavobacteriales bacterium | reverse complement strand
CTGGAAACGGGACAGCATGCCGTGTTGATATTGCATCCATGATGTTCCGCCCACTTCTGGCGTTGCTGTGCCTTGGGTGGTCTTGGGCAGGCCATGCTCAATGGGTTTTGGATGGTCAATGGAATGGGTCTGGACGCCTGATCGAAGGGTCGGACCGCTGGGAAATTCCAGTGGCCTTAGACCACACTTCAACGTCGTTATTGATGTTGAGCGCAGCCTACGATTCTGCCGGCACTGCCGAGTCCCGATGGCGGGCTTTTTCGCAAGTTTCGGGGAGTACACTGTGGTCCAATGCCGGGTTCCAAGGGGAGCAGCCCGTGGACCTGAAAGCGAGTGCCACAGCAGGGCGTTGGTTCATGTTTTCTGAAGCCCAAGTCGGGGCGGATTCTGCTTGGACACAAGTGTGGCGCATTCGGGCCTTTGAGTCGGATGCGCAGGACACCACTTGGGGAGAGGGCGGCAGTGTGGACCTGGGCTTCGTGGGGCCTTGGCACGACGGAGGAGGAATGGACATGGTGGGCCCCACAGACGAGCCTTCCAAAGCCGAACAGATTGGACCTTGGATGGTGGTGGCAGGAGCGGCCTATGACAGCTGTTGCGCGCACCGGGAATTGCCTGCCTTGGCCTTGCTGAGCACCGAAGACGGTTCCTTCCATCCGGAGTTTGGAGAGGCTGGACGCATTGTGCTCAATCCCGATGGGTGGCTTGTAGAAGACAGTGTGCGCCACGAATGGAGCGGCCGCTTTACAGATGTGATTTTTGCACCAACCTCGAGTGGCACGCCGTTCAATCCCCCCACTGAAATGCGGATTTTGGCAGGCGGTACGGTCTCCACCACGGGGGGCTTTCACCCCTTTGTGGCGCGGTTTCATTTCGACGGTTCCCTGGATGCCGACTTTGGCAACGGTGGGGTGCTGGAGTGGACCGAGGATGCTGCAGTCAATCATGGTGTTCTCGACATGCGACACCGCTGGAATTGGTACGAAGTGGGGGCAGGAGTCGAGCTGTTAATAGGGGGGCCGCAGGGCGAACAAACCCTCGCGGCAGGGACGATGTCGGCGGGATGGATGCCCTTGCATGGCCAGGTTTCTTATCCTCCAACGGCCGCCTTGGATCCCGGTCTGCCGGTACAGGCTCCCTTGAGGGCTGCAGGACTGGCGTGGGGTTATGGTTGGAAGTTTGAAGATGAGCAAGTGGCGGTGGGGACCTTGGGCGATGTCGTGGCTTGGGATGGTGACTGCCACCCGGCGTGGTGGACGTCCTATGGGTCGGCCTTTGGAACGCCAGAGTACTGGACGGAGGATCAAGAGTTCGAGCAGCACAGGGTGGGAGCCGTGCATTCAAAAGGAACGTCGCTCTATATCGCGGGCACGCTCGCCGATGACACGCCGATGACCAGCGCTTGGATCTTGTCCAAGTGGAAGGAAGACAATTCCGTTGAAGTCCCCGAAAACAGAGGGGTGGGGACTCCTTACCCCAATCCAACAACGGGCATGGTGCGTTGGGAGGTGCCCGCAGGACGCATCGAATGCCGCGATGCCCTGGGGCGGCTGTTGCAGGCTTGGGGCCACGGCGGCGGACGATTTGAGGCCGTTCTCCCTGTGGGAGGGGCGTGGTTGGGACACGGTGGTGGATTTTGGAAGGCGGTGAGGGTGGTCCGTTGAACCCGGTATTCCGCGTGGACAAAACCGACACTTGAGCGCACCTGCTTGGCAGGTCGGCTTTCTAATTTAGCGGACCGATCCTCAACCCATCCCTATGAAGTTTTTCATCGATACCGCCAACCTCGACCAGATCCGTGAAGCCGAAGCCCTCGGTGTACTCGACGGTGTGACCACCAACCCCAGTTTGATGGCCAAGGAAGGCATCTCGGACGATGCAGCCGTTCGCCAGCATTACGTGGACATTTGCAACATCACAAACGGCGATGTCAGCGCTGAGGTGATCAGCACCAACTTTGAAGAAATGATCAAGGAAGGGGAAGCTTTGGCTGCCCTCCACGAGAACATCGTGGTCAAGGTTCCCATGATCGAGGACGGGGTCAAGGCTTTGCGCTACTTCTCCGACAAAGGCATACGCACCAACTGCACGTTGATTTTTTCTGCCGGTCAAGCTTTGCTCGCTGCCAAGGCAGGCGCCAATTATGTCAGTCCCTTCATCGGACGCCTCGATGACATTTCCAGCGATGGGGTGCAGTTGATTCAACAGATCCGTGGGATCTATGACAACTACATGTTCAACACAGAAATCTTGGCAGCCAGCGTCCGGCATACCATGCACATCATCGATTGTGCGGAAATCGGAGCAGATGTCATGACAGGCCCGCTCAGTGCCATCAAAGGATTGCTCAAGCACCCCCTCACGGACAGTGGTCTGGCGAAGTTTCTTGCGGACCATGCAAAAGCAGCTGCGGCTGTCTCTGCGTAAGTCCACAAAACAGAGATGTAAATTCCCGCCTGAAGCAACGAAACACAGGCTGTGGCGTTCATATTTGTAACATGAAGTCGCGTTTGTATTTGCTTTTGGCAGGCCTGGTTTTTTGGTCGGCTTCCTTGGCCCAAGACGTTTGCACTTTTGTAGGCGATGCGGTGGGCCTTGGTGATGGATGCTATGCCATTACCGAGAACGTATTGCAACAGGTCGGCGCAGTGTGGTTCAACGACCAAGTGGACCTGACCCAAGAGTTTACCATCCGAGCCGAACTTTACTTAGGCAATCAGGACGCGACAGGTGCCGACGGCATCGCTTTTGTCATGCAGGAGTTCGGCCCTTTTGCACTGGGTGGAATCAATGAGTTTTTGGGGTCAGATGTTCCGGGGAGCAGCCTTGGGGTAGAAATTGACACTTGGCAAAACGGAAATTTCGCAGACCCGGCGCAGGACCATGTTTGCATTTTCAGGGACGGGGTCAACAACCACAACATCCCGTTTTTCAACCTCGACGGCCCTGTTTCGGCGCGGTCCGATGGGGCCAACATCGAAGACGGCCAGCCCCACCAATTCAAGGTGGACTGGGATCCGGTGACCCAGGTGTTCGAGGTCTACTTCGATTGTGATTTGCGGTTGTCGTGGACAGGAGATTTGGTGGCCGAGATATTTCAAGGCCAAACCCAGGTTTGGTGGGGGTTCACTGGCTCTACAGGAGGGTCGAGCAATGCCCAAGAAGTCTGCGTGACCACATCTGCACTGGGGCTTCCGCCTGAGCACACGGTCTGTGAAGGGTCTGGCGTTGACTTGGTGTTGCAAGGCGCCCAAAGCGGCTCCATCGCATGGACACCAATAGATGGCCTTTCCGATCCCTCTGCCGCCATCACCAATGCCCAACCGCTGGTGACCACAGACTACGAAGTGGTGTGGACCGACGTGTGCGGAGATGTGCTCACCGAGGAGACCACCGTTGAGGTCTTGCCAGTCCCTCAGCCCACCCTTCCCTCCACGGCTGAGTTCTGTCCAGGAGAAGAAGTGTCCCTTTCTGTCACAGTGCCTCCTGGCGCCACAGCAGAATGGAGCGATGGCACCTTGGGGGGCAATTGGACAGGCACCGATACAGGAGTGCAGACGGTCGAGGTCACGGGTGATGGCGGATGCACAGGGTCGGCGAGCATTACCATTGCTGCGCTCTACCCCAATCCGGTATCTCTCCCTGTTTTGGGCCCCTTGTGCACCGGAGCCAGTGAGGCCATTCCATGGCCGTCGGAAACGCAAGATTGGACCGTCGATGGCACGGCCGTCGCTTCTCCGTGGGATGCAGAGGCTGGCGTTTTTGTGCTGAACTATGTGGACGTGAGCACCGGATGTCCCCTTGAGCTCAACTACGCCATCGGTTTGCTGACTCCCGACGTTCCCACACTCCCAGCAGACTTTGCGGTATGCTCCGGAGCGGGAGTGAGCTTGCTCCTCGATGCAGGAGCAGGAGCCAATGTGTTGTGGTCGCCCGCGGGAGGCCTGGATGACGCCACTGCAGAGCAGCCCACTGCGACGCCACTTGCGACCACCGCCTACGATGCGGCACTCACCGATGTCTGTGGGGTCACTTCTACCTTGACCACCACCGTGTCGGTATACCAAGCCCCCGATCCTGGTCTGCCGGACACCATTTCGTTGTGCCCAGGTCAGCAAGCGACCTTGGACATCGTGCCGCTCGCGGGTGTGTCCGATCCCCAATGGTCCGATGGGTCCACCGGATGGTCTTGGACAGGAGACGCTGCAGGTTGGCAGACCGTGACGGTGTCGCCCTTGCCCGAATGTTCAGGGGAGGACAGCACATATGTCTGGCCTCAAAACACCAATGCACCGGAATTTGAGGTGCCGCCTTTGTGCCCAGGCGACTTCGCTTTCATCCCGTGGCCCAATGGTTGGGAGTCATGGGAAGTGGATGGGTCTGCCGCAGACCCCACGGGCCTCACGGTGACAGAGCCAGGGGTGTATTTCTTCGTGGCCAATGAAGCAGAGTCCGGATGCGATGTGGCAGGCGCCATTGCAGTGCCAACAGGGGCGTTGTCGCCCATGGGTCTTCCGGAATACATTGAGCTGTGCGAAGGGCAATCCCAGAGCGTCAATACGGGAACGCCAGAGCCGGTGTTTTGGGACGATGGAGAGACGGGGAGCATCCGCGTCATTTCGGAGTCCGGCCTCTATGTGGCCACCCATTCCACCGACTGTGGTACCGTGGCAGACTCCATCTTGGTGGTCGAAGTGCCCTGTGGATGCGCCGTCTTTGCGCCTTCTGGTTTCACACCCGATGGCGATCTCATCAACGACGCTTGGCGCCCTGTCTTTGAGTGCGAGCCAGAAGAGTATTCCCTCAAGATTTTTGACCGTTGGGGAGGCCTGGTCTGGCAGAGCCAGAACCCCGAAGAGTATTGGACGGGCGGGGCGCGGGCCGATGGGAGACCATTGGACGAGAAGTTGTTCTTTGTGCGCGACGGGATTTATGCGTTCCAAGTCACGTATCGGGATCCCACTTCGTTGGTTCGGAAGATCATCAGAAAGACGGGGCACATCAAAATTCTCCGTTGAACCAAAGCTGTTCACGAAAGGTGATGTGGAAAACTATCAGGACAGGTGCACATGAAACAGCGGGCCTGTTGCGTTCGGGCACTAGAATGAAGTTCCTCCCGGTGGGTATGGAGCGCATTCTGATCACCATAACCCGAGCCTACATGCGCATTCGCCGCATTTTCCGTGTCTGTTCTGCACCCCTCCAGCTGAGTTTGGTCCTTTTGGGGCTTTGGGGCTGCTCCATGATGGATCCGAAGCAGGACATTCCGAGTTACCTCATCGTACCTGAGCTGTCCTTTACGCCCGGCGAGAACCAGGGCACGGCCTCCACCAACATTACCGATCTGTGGGTCTACAGCGCCACGGATGTAGTGGGGATATTTCCACTTCCGGCCGTGGTTCCCATTCTGCCGTCAGATGCCAATGGCAGTCCTGTCACATTGCTCGCGGGCATCCGTGAAAATGGCATCAGCAACAGCCGTTCGCCGTACCCCTTTTACACGACCGTGGAACACGTGGTCGATGGAGCACCGGGCACGCGGGATACGCTGTCCCCTTCGATTGCCCTGGTAGAAAATGTCCGGTTCATACCCGTGGAGGATTTCGAGAATTCGAACGTCTTTGGCAGCCTGGTGGCGGGCAGCGACATGGACCGCACAGGGGCAGAAGACGAGGTGTTTGAAGGCCAGAAATCAGGGAGGATTGAGGTCAGTTTAGACGCGCCATTGGTGAGGGTTCGAACCGTCGAGCAGGAGTATGACCTTCAAGGGGGCGTGCCCGTTTTCTTGGAGTTTGATTACCGTTGCGACCAGTCTTTTGCCGTCGGCCTGTATGGGTTTCGGGACGGACAGGAGACCAAGCACTTGACCTTGGTGATCAATCCAACCGAAGATGTCGGTGGGGCAGTGGTCTGGAACAAACTCTATGTTGATTTGGCCTCCAATGTGACAGCCCAAGGGCCGGCGGACCATTTCGAAGTGTATTTCGAATGCATCCTTGAAGCAGGACGAGACGCTGGGTCAATCGGGGTAGACAACTTGCGTATTCTTACCTACTGATGGTCGTTTCGCCCACTCCAAACCCTACGCTGGCCAAGCCCATTACAACGTTGGCGCGCCATTGGGCGACCGTCCGGTACGTTGTGGGGGATGTTTTGGCCTCGGCAATGGCTTGGACCACACTCTACCTCTACCGCAAACAGGAGTTGGAACTTGCTCCGGCTTTTCTCGAGACTTGGTTTCCAGAAACCATGTGGATGGACGGCAACTTCAGGTACGGTCTGATGTTCGTCCCCATGTTCTGGCTGGGCTTGTATGGCTTGGCGGGCATGCATGGCAATCCATACCGCCGTCACCGGTCCATGGAGGTCGGACAAGTGCTGTTGACGACACTGTTGGGGTCGTTGATCTTGTTTTTCGTTTTGATTTTGGACGATGCCATCAGCAGCTACACCCAGTACTACCAGTCGTTGTTGGTGTTGTTTGCAGCCCAGTCTGCGCTGGTCATAGCGGCACGTTTGCCACTCACCACCCGCACCGTCAAGCGGGTCCACAGGGGAGAGCTGGCATTTAACACCTTGATTGTGGGGTGCAATGAACAGGCCGTCTCTACCATTCGCGAAATCCGGGCGCTCCGGCGCAACCCCGGGTTCAGGTTTGTCGGCTTGATTCAGGTGGGCCAAGAAGGGTGCAGAACGCTGGAGGGAATCCCTTGTCTGGGGTCGACCGAGGAGATGGGGGAGCTCATTGGGGAGCATGCCATCGAGGAGGTCATCCTCGCGGTCCGAAGTTCGGAGCACGGTGAGCTGGAGTCCATCATAAGCCGTTTAGAAGGCACAGGAGTAGGCATCAAAATCATCCCGGACATCTATGACATCTTGAGTGGAATGGTGCGCATGCAGAGCCTCTTCGGCGCTCCTCTGATTGCCATTCGAAAGGAGATGATGCCGGCTTGGCAGGTGGCCATCAAGCGGGGCATGGACGTTGTGATCAGCATCATAGCGCTCTTGATCCTCGCGCCTTTGTTGTTGACGATTGCACTGGCGGTGAAGCTCTCTTCCAAAGGGCCCGTCTTCTTTCACCAGGAGCGTGTAGGACGCTGGGGCACCCCTTTTATGATCCACAAATTCCGGTCGATGTATGTCGGGTCGGAGCGCAATGGGCCGCAGTTGTCGAGCGATCACGATCCGCGCATCACTCCAGTTGGGCGGTTTTTGAGGAAGTCCCGCTTCGACGAACTGCCCCAATTCTTCAATGTCCTCATCGGTGAAATGTCCCTTGTGGGCCCGCGTCCCGAGCGCCAACATTACATCGATTTGATCTCGGAGAGGGCGTCTCATTACCACCATTTACACAAGGTGCGGCCCGGCATCACTTCTTGGGGGCAGGTCAAATACGGCTATGCAGAAAATGTAGAGCAGATGGTCCAGCGCCTCCGCTTCGATTTGATTTACATGGAAAACATGTCCTTGGCGCTTGACATCAAAATCCTGACTTACACCGTTTGGATTGTCCTGCGGGGACGGGGCAAATGACCCTCTTGGATTCGTCTGCGGAGCACGCAGTGCGCTGATAATGTGTTAAATTGCGGTTGCCATGTTGCGCCGCTCCACCTTTCGCTTGCTGTGCGTTCTGTCGCTGACAGGGCTGCTTTGTGGTGGGGGTGTTTCGGTGGTCACGGCACAGGGTCCCGACCCTTCAGAAGCCGCCCACAGGTATGAACAGGTCGTGATGGAAGTGCTGACCGAAAGGTTGGCTTCCGAGGTGACACTCCAACAAGGCCAAGTGGCCCTCAAGACACCTGCCTCGCGAACATTGAAAGACATGCGCAGGATTGTACAGGCGTCTGTCCCGTATTACTTGGAAGGCGCTTTGGTGGAATTCAAGCGGTTCCGGCCGCGTGTAAAAGAGGCTTTGGCCGCCTTGGATGGTTGGCAGATTCCGGAGACGCCGCGCGGATGGGAGCAAGAGGAGTGGAGCTACTTCCAGATTCAGGGAGCCTTGGAAAACGTGTTGCTGTTGGTGGCGCTCGACATGGGGGTGTTCAGCAACAAGGCGCTGGCCCAGGGGGTGAGGGCGCGGGCAGAGTTGGACAACGACTGGACCCAGATTCGCGGGGGCAGTGATCCACTGGATACCAAGCCGCTTCCCGATTTCGGTGGGCCAGGAGGCGACAACAGCACCCTCGATGGATTGGGAGGGACAAACAATGGAGGAGCTGCAGGCAGTTCTGAGGCCGACAATGAGGCACTTGTGGAAGCTTTGAGGAACCTCACTGCGCGCATCGATGCCCTCGAGCGCAGGTCAGGCAATGGTCCAGCCCGCAATCCTACTGGCGGATTTCCATCGGCCGGAACCGATGGCCAGTGGATGCCGGGTCGTTCAGCGACCGGTCTGCCTGACCGCATGCCCGAGTCGCTCACCATCCAGTTTCCCTCCGGAAGCGCTGCATTGGGGCTGAGTGCAGAATACGGACTCAACACATTGGTAGAGTGGATGGTGGCCAGGCCCGATATGCGGCTGCTTGTCACGGGGCACAGCGACGCCACAGGTTCTGAACGGGCCAATATGGAGCTGAGCCGCAGAAGGGCGCAAGTCGTCCG
>JAKMCX010000251.1 GCA_022428285.1 Flavobacteriales bacterium | reverse complement strand
TGCAATTTCTGGAGGTGATGATCCGCCGGGCAACGCCTCGTGCGGAACATACGTCTTTTCGGGTTTCGGGTCCCACGAAGCTGCCGCATCATCCTTCTCCTCCTCGGTACGCTGCGACGTCGGATCTGCTGTTGAAAGGGCTTTCTTTGAATGTTCCGACATTGCTGACAACAACGAAGCCGAGCACACGATAGCGCCTCAGCTCGACATCAAAACGACGACGGCCCACAATATGATTGTCACACTGGTGACACAACTACGAAACACATGACGTTCAAGACAAGGTGCTAATGACTCACAAAGTGTATAACACCAAAGAACTCGAAGTCTGGCCTGGCACGACCTTGGTGAGATTATACTTATGTCGAATGAGGACCGCATCAGATAAATAAAACCCACACCCTGGAATCTTAGAGAACACATGTCTCAGATGACCGAGATAGCCATTGACACCAGAAAGCAACACATGATCGATGGCTGAAGGTGTTACGTTGATCCAATTGACTCTGTCTGACACAACCTACGACACACTGAATCATGACGGGACTGACACAAACAATCACTCTGCAAGTCTTCAACAACACCCCCTCCCCCCCTTAAAATTAGCTTTGAGGCGCGGCAGGAGGTGAAAGTGGCCCTCGATGTGCGATTGTCCCATTGTGGGCAGTGTTTTCGGGCCGTCAGCTCACGAAATGCTGCTGTGGGCAGCATTTTCTGGGCATCCGAGAGCCGGATGGCAAAGTTTCCGGAGAATGCTCTTTTCTCTTAATAACTTTAATCTTTTAAGCGTTTTTCTCCGGAAATTGGGGGATGTCCCGAGCGATTCGTTTCCGGAAGAATTTCCGGGGGTTTGTCGTTTTTCAAAACACAAGGCAAAACGCATTTCCGGAGGAATTTCCGGGGCTTTTTGCTCTGTGTTTTGCACATTTCGCTTTGTGATTTTCAACACTTTTTCAAAGCCGAAAGTGACACCAGGGAACCACTGCCAGGGTCTGTCGTCAACCATCACCTGAACAACCACATGTAGTATTCATGACCTCACAAGGATCTGAATGAGCACACACGGTTTGATGCCAGAGGCAGCAACCCATTTCGAGCACTGTTGTCTACCATTCCTGCCCAAGCACACGCACGCTTCATGACTCACCCACGAGCTGAATCATGGCACACCAGCTGATCCACGATCTCCGGAAACTTGGCTTGGGTCGGACTCATTTTTTTGGACCTTTCAGACGTCTCTGAGACATCCTACAAACAAACTGCACATGCACTGGCTGCAACCCATCACCTACACAACCACATGCATGCGACCTGACCCAACATGGCCCTGAATCATCACAGGAGGTTCCAACGAAGATACCTTGTGGGTTTGACTCAGGCTGGCTAGCCCTTGGGAACCTTTCTGATGATTATGAGTCACCCTACAAACAAACGTGCATGCCGAGCCGGGCAACGCCTCGTGCTGGCGGTGAATTACAAACAAATTCATGGACCAGCAGCGGACTCAAACACTTGCTCTGTCACTGAAACAAACACAGAGTTTTTGTTAATCCAATCCTTTGCCTCATCGTCCTGGCATCCATCCCAAAAGGAATTCGAGCACACGATCATAGGAACTCTGAACAGCAACACTTGGTAGCTTCTGTCATTGCACTGACTTTGGGACAGCACCACCGGCCGCGGGCTCGCTTGCAACATTGCTTTGTTTCGCCAGCACAGAGCCCAGCCTCCCTCATCGAAGAGGATGGCTCTGAATTTGCCGGTTGCAAGCGGTCTAAGGTTTGGTGTGGTGCACTCCTGTGCGTTTACGATCATGGTGTATTGGCTGCCAAACCATGCACAAGCCAACTCAGTCTCACCCATCCTGCTGGGGCCATCATAGACCGAAAAACCTACGGGGCCCTGCTGGCTCTGAGCTGGCACCCAGCCTTTTGCACCCTGCACCCATTGAATCGGCGGGGCACGCCTCGCGAAGAGCTCGCTTTCTGGTTTCGCTACGAGGTCGTCGTTGTTTGATATGAACTGTGGCATGTATCTCTGATGGTCCGGGGCGTTCACCACGCGCCCCAACAGCGTTGACATGCCGCACCTTGATATCCCTGTGACCACTGCACGACACTTGTCACTTCTCTTGGCCTGAGCATGGATAGCATAGCCGCTCGTGGGCTGCAGTTGCGTGTACAAAAGTGTCTCGTCAAGCGCCCGCCAGCGTCTGACCCCAGAGCCACTGGACCCACTCCAAGAAGTCTTTCGCTCTTTGAAATCGGAGCCCAAATCTTGCCAGATTTTTGGGCCCAAAATTGGGTCCCCAAATTGGGACCAGATGTGGGACCCGTTCTGGGACCAGATTTGGGACCTTTAATAAGAAAAGTTAATAGGGAGGGGCCCAAATCTGGTCCCCATTTTGGGACCAGATTTGGGCCCCATTTTGGGACCAGATGTGGGACCCTTTTTGGGACCAGATTTGGGTCCCGGGCAGAAAACCCTAAGTGCCCGGATCTCATGACTCATGACCCTGCACAGGAAGGGTCCCTGCAGGAGGAGGCTCTGCAGGAGGAAGCTGTGCTTGAGGAGGCGGCGCAAGAGGCGGCTTGGCAGGAAAATGCTCTGCAGGAAGAAGCTGCGCAGGAGAGGTTCCAGAAAGGGGCCTGGACGAGGCCTTGCAGGAGGAGGCTCTGCAGGAGGAGGCTGTCGAGGGTGAGGTTGTGTACAAGGAAGCTGCACAGGATGAGGTTTCACAGGAAGGGGGTGTGCAGGAGGAATCTGCAGGGTGGGCGGCGGCAGGAGGCTGTGCAAAACATGGCTGCGGAAGAAGGGGCCTTGCAGGAGGCGGGTCTGCAGGAGGGGGCTGTGCCTGAGGAGGCTGTGAGAGAGGAGGCTCTGCAGGATTCTGCAGACGGGCCTGCGGGAAGAGGCTGTGGATGAGGACGCTGTGCAGGAATGGACTCTGTAGGAGGAGGCTGTGACTGAGGAGGGTGTGCAACAGGCGGCTCTGCAGGAAGAGGCTTTGCAGGAAGAGGCTGTGCTTGAGGAGGCCCTGCAGAGGATTCTGCAAGAAGGGCCCGTGGGAAGAGGTGCGGGGCATGAGGACGGTGTGCAGAAAGGGCGTCTGTAGGAGGAGGATGTGCCTGAGGAGGCTCTGCAAGAGGCGGCGGTGCGGGAAGAGGCTCTGCAGGAAGAGACTGTGCAGAAGGAGGCCCTGCAGAGGATTTTGCAAAGGGGGCCTGCGGGAATAGATTGCGCATGGAGACGATGTGCAGGAAGGGGGCCCGGCAGGAGGAGGCTCTGCAGGCGGAGGCTGTGCCTGAGGAGGCTCTGCAAGAGGCGGCTGTGCAGGAAGAGGCTGTGAAGAATGAGGATCTGCAGAGGATTCTGTAGGGGGGCTTGCGGGAAGACGCGCTGTGCATGAAGAGACTGTACAGGAAGGGGCCTTGCAGGGGGAGGCTTTGCAAGACGAGGCTGTTCTCGAGGAGGCTGCGGAAGAGCCGGCTGTGCAGGAGAAGGCTTTGCACGAGGAGGCTTTGCAGGTAGACTCGGCCTACACGGGCCTCACCTGCAAAGCCTCCTCCTGCACAGCCTCTTCCTGCACAGCCGCCTCTGGCACGGCCTCTTCGGGCACAGGCGCCTTCTGCAGAGCGTCCTCCTGCACAGCCTCTTTCTCCACACCGTCCTCACACACAGCGCCTCTTCCTGCAGGCCCTTCTGCTGGATTTTTTGCAGACCATCCTCTTGCACAGCCTCCTCAGGCACAGCCTCCCCTTGCACAACCTCCTCCTGCACAGCCTCCGTTTGCGCAGCGTCCTCATGCACAGCCTCCTGCCGCCGCCCACCCTGCAGACTCCTCCTGCACACCCCCTTCCTGCGCAGCCTCATCGTGCACAGCTTCCCGTTGCGCAACCTCATCCTGGATAGCCTCCTGCTGCAGCCTCCTGCTGCACAACCTCGTCCTGCGCAGTCTCCTCATGAACAACCTCCTCTTGCACAGCCTTCGTCTGCACAGGCTCCGCATGCACAGCCTCCTCAAATCGTTTTGGGCGACGGAGCGGAATACATCGCAGCTACCAGGTCATGGGTGCCGCCATGGCAGGTCATGCACCCCACCGGTCACGGGCCCAGCCCGGAACCCATTTGGGACCCCCAAACGTGAACCCAAAAATGGCGCACTTCTTGGGGGGGACAAATCGGGAACGTGAATTCACGTTCCCGATTTGTTCGGCCCAAAATGTGCGCCATTTTTG
>JAKMCX010000209.1 GCA_022428285.1 Flavobacteriales bacterium | reverse complement strand
AGCCAGGTCCGACCCTGACATCGGCATCTACCTGAACGACCCACGGCTGTTGCGCCGCCCTAATGCCTGCTGACAGTCCAGGTTTTTTGCCGCGCCCTGGATTGTCCATGTAGCGGATCACAAAAGGCAGGTCTTCCATTTTGGCGACAGCGTCCAATGTCCCGTCTTCAGAAGCATCGTCTACGATGATGACCTCGGCTGGAAGGCGCCGGCCCTTGGCCAGATCGTTGAGCAGTTTGGGCAGGGCAGTGGCTTCGTTTCGCACTGGCAATACAACAGAGATGTTGGAGGAACTGGATGCATCCAGTTCCTCTGGACGGTCAGTTGGGCTCTGCTGGGCTTTTTGGAATTGTATGGCCCATCCTGTCACCTGAAGGAGGTGGACACACAGGGGGAGGAAGGCAATGAAAATGGGCCAGTGGGCAATCACGCACCAAAGGTCGCTTGCCTCGCTGCTTTTCGCCGCTTTGCAACGGCATGCCATACCAAGCCGATGATGGATGGGATGAACAGGTTGATGACCCATAGGGTCAAAGTGGCCGCTACGATGGCCGTTACGTCTTGTGGAGTTGGTGCTGGAATGGCTGCAATGGCTGCCGCCTCTCGCAGTCCCAGGTCGCCAAAAGCGGGCAATGGAGCCAAACTGGTCAGGCCCCATGTGATGGCGGCGCCTTGCCCTTGAAGAAAAAAGCGCTCGACACTGAAGTTCAATGCACCGAGATGTCCGAAAGCATTCAGAGCCAAAATGAATTGGAACAGCATCACGAAAAAGCGGGCGATGCTCAGCGACATGCAGCGCTGGCGGCGCACGGTTGCAATTTTTCTGCTCAATCCCCAATGTCCGAAAAAGGGCATTCTTTTGAGATGTTTCCAAAATGAAGGGCTCCAGCCCATATACAGACCCAATGTGATGCTGGAAACGATCAAGACCGCACCACCGGTCAAGTAATATTGGCTGAAGAGCAATCCCAAACCAGCCGCGGTGATGGTGCACCACCATTGTGAGACGCTAGCGGTGCCGAATGCCCTCAAGGCCAGGCTCCTTTCCTTGGGCCTGACAGCTGCCAACCGGCCCAAACCGGCTCCCAATTTCAGTGGTCCAACCATGCTCCATGCAGTGCCGTATAGCACTTCGCGCATCCGTCTGCTCATCGTGGCCCACGGCAGTAATTCTGCCCACTTGAGTGATTCGAGCCACCAGTTCAATGGTACGAGCGCAACCGCGACCAAAAGGGCACCTGGATATACAGTCCAACTCCAAGCTTCTGCGGGCAGGGCGGTGAGGTGTGAATACAGCCAATAGCCTGCAATGGCGAGCGGAAAAATGAACAATACACCCCACTGTATCCAGGCTGGCAGCGGTTGTGCTGCATGCCGAACAATTGCTTTGGACCCTAAAATGGAGCGCGAAGCGGCTGCGGGTTTCATCGGTTATTGGTTGACATAAAAGTAATCCAAAGCGGCAGCAAAAATCAAGATGTAAAGGGCGATTGCGGCGTATAATTTGTAGGCGTAATGGTTGTTTGGCCCTTCAAGTATTTGGAAGGATGGGTTGTTGGTGGTTTTTATTTGTTGGTGCCCATACATGCCGAATTTGTGCGTGTTCAGAGCCACCTTGTGGACGTGCAAAAAGGACCTACCATCATATTGGGTATTGACCCAGGAACGACCATTATGGGATATGGTGTGGTGCGCGCATGGTCGCGGAGTAAGGTGGAATTGTTGGAAATGGGCGCTTTGCATTTGGCGCGCGTTTCGGACCATGCGGTCAAGTTGCGCCGCATTCATGATCGATGTGCGGGCTTGATTGAAGCCCATTCGCCAGATCACTTCGCTGTTGAGGCACCGTTCTTTGGCAAGAACGTGCAGTCGATGCTCAAGTTGGGCCGTGCCCAAGGCGTCGCGCTCGCCGCCGCTTTGGTAAGAGACGTGCCCGTGGCCGAGTATGCTCCCCGCCGCGTCAAGAAAGCCATTACCGGGTCGGGTTCGGCTTCAAAAGAGCAGGTGGCCGGCATGGTGCAGCGCACGCTGTCCATTCCCGATGCGGACATGCCCCGCGACCTCGACGCCACTGACGGCCTCGCTGTGGCGCTGTGCCACCTCTACGAAATGGGCACCCCGACCCTCGGAGGCAAAGGCGGTGGCTGGGCGGCCTTCGTCCGCGAAAACCCCGACCGCGCGCACTGAGTTTGTCAGCTGGAGGCGACGTCTGGCGTCAACAGCGTCTGGGTGGGGAAGGCAAAGTCGAGGCCGGCAGCATTGAATCGCTTGAGGATCTCGATGTTCACTTCGCTGGGGCTGTGGGCCCAATGGCCGTCTTTGTTGATGAAATAGACCACGTTGATGTTGAGTGAGAAGTCGCCAAAACTGTTGAACCAAATGGGGGGGTCGGGTTCCAGGGTTTGGCTGCGCTCGGCAATGATCGCCTTGAGGATGTCGATTCCTTCCTGCACTTGTTCTGGGGTGGTGTCGTAAGTGAGGCCCAATGTGAGCGAGATCTTTCTTGATGGTTCGTCAGTG
>JAKMCX010000163.1 GCA_022428285.1 Flavobacteriales bacterium | reverse complement strand
CTAGGGCGAGGCTGTCTAAACGCCGGCCCATCTCAGCCATACGCGCAGTGGGTTGAGCGCGGGGTAGCCTTTGAGCGGAAGAAGGTGTCCCTTGACCAGCACTCCAATTTCCGACGTCTACGGGGAGCGTTCCGAGGGCATCTCCTTCATTGCAAAAAGCGGCCATGGCAGCGTGTTGCGTCAACGGGTCTTCGTGGTGGCCCACCAGCCATTCCCGACCGGGAGTTGCGTCCAGGTAGTCCAGCGCATAGGGGCTCGTGAAAAGGGCGACAAACAAAGGGGCGTCATCCACCGATAGCGATTCCAGCAACGCATTGGCACCTGTGGGAAGTCCAAAACTCCTCGATGGACGGTTGCTTTCATCTACAAACGCCACGACAACCTGCGGACATTCAGCCGCTCCAGCGGCGATCCGCAGGCGGTCTTGCTCTGAGATGGCGCCTTTCCCTTTTCGGATGACTTTGAGGTCGGGAAAGGTGAGCCTGAGCCTTTGTTCGGCAGCCTCACCGCGGTTGCCCAACACAACCAAGGCGGTGGAGACTGCGGGGTCCAAGTGCTGTCCCTTGCCCAATCGAACCAGCATCTGACCGCGTATCTCCTCTTGCAATCCGCGCAGATTGGCGCGCGGCAAGGGTGTGGGCTCAACCGCCATCCATTGCTTGGCCAACAGCACTTTGAGGCAGGCTCCGTCAATCCGAGCGCTGTCGAGCTCACCGCGCAGCAAGGCCGCCTCAATGCTGTCCAATACCAAGCCCGGTTCAGAGGGGAACAGCAAGATGTCATTTCCGGCCCGGAGTGCGGCGACTTCTCGGGTGCCAGGAGGCACGGGGTCTGCAGCGCCTTTCATGGTGAGCGCATCGGTAAAAACCAGCCCTTCAAATCCCAAAGAGTCCAGCAGTAAACCGCGAATCACCAACGGAGAAAGAGAGGTCGGAAGCCCTGTTACCGAGTCCAAAGCAGGCACGTCGAGGTGGGCGGTCATGATGCCATCTACACCGCGGCCAATCAAGGTTCTGAATGGCGGCAATTCGATGGAGGAAAGCGTCTGGACATCAGAGGAGATGACGGGCAGGGCCAAGTGAGAGTCGAGGTCCGCATCTCCGTGTCCTGGAAAGTGCTTGCCAACCGACATGACCCCAGCCTCGCGGAGCCCTTCCGCCCATGCAGAAGCCAAAGCCCCCACCATATGGGGACGAGAACCAAATGACCGGTTGCCGATGACTGGGTTCGCGGGGTTGCTGTTGACGTCTGCTACGGGCGCAAAATCAATGTCGATGCCCAAATGGCGCAATTCTTGACCGGCAGCGCGGCCGGCTTTTCGGACGAGATCCTCATCCTCTGTCGCTCCCAGTGCCATCGCTTTGGGAAATGCGATGCCATCCGGAAGTCGCATTCCCGAGCCCCATTCCGCATCCATAGCGGTCAACAGATCGAGGCCGGTCTTGGCCCGCGATGTGCGGTCGAGCTCGGTCAGGTTGAGACGTGTGGTGTGGGTGTCTCCTTGCATGGCGATCACACCGCCAATGCCCCAAGTTTCGATGGCGCTCCGCACCTCTTCCATGGATTCAGGTTCGCCCGGTTTGGAATACAAGGGCACCATCATCAATTGGGTGACCCTCTCCCGCATGCTCATGCTGTCCATGAGGGCCCGTGCCGAAGTTGAGTCGCCGCTGAGAAAGGCGGGGCGGACCAAACCAGGTCCTTCTGATTGGGCGTCGCCAGGTTGACAGCTCAACAGAACTGGGGCAAGCAGCAGGGCAGCCCAAAGGCGGGTTTTACGCATTGAGCACTTGTTGCACACAGGCCATCATGTGGTCGAATTGCTGCTCTATGGACAGGTCGCTGTTGTCGATGACGACGGCATCCTCGGCTTGGGTCAGTGGGCTGTGATCTCGGGTGCTGTCGATGCGGTCGCGGTCTTCAAGGTTCGAAACCACATCGTTGAGGTCCACGGAGCGGCCACGCCGGGCGAGCTCTGCGTGGCGCCTCTGTCCGCGGGCCTTGATGCTTGCGGTCATAAAGAACTTCAGTTCAGCGTTGGGCAGCACTACAGTGCCGATGTCGCGGCCGTCCATAACGACGCCTCCAGATTCTCCAATGCGCCGCTGGGCAATGACGAGCTTTTCGCGCACCTCAGGAAGGCGGGACACCACGCTGACTTGGCGGGAAACCTCATGGGTGCGCACTTCCTTTTCTACGTTCCGACCGTTGAGACAGATTTCACTCTTGCCGGATCCAGGATTGAACCGAAAGGTCAAATAAATCCTGGGCAGCGCCCTGATCATGCCCTCTTCGTCCAAGTTGCTGTCGTGGTCAATCAGCTTCTCGCGCAACGCGAACAAGGTGACCGCACGGTACATCGCACCAGTATCTATGTAGATGTAATTCAACGCTTTCGCCAGGCTTTGAGCCAAGGTGCTCTTGCCCGATGCGCTGAGTCCGTCTATGGCAATGCTGATGCGTTTCATGGGGCTTAAGGGGGCGGGTTAACCTTTTCCGAAGGTAGCAATGCAGAGCGTCCTCACCGTTCGGTCAATCTCGTGCGAATGCTCAGGTGGGTGGATGCCCCCGCAGTGTGGTAGGTATTTCGGGCGATGGTGAGGTGGAACCTGCGCACCTTAAAGTCCAGTCCCCAGGCGAAACCAGCTGTTCCTGGCGCATTGGCCAGCCTCAGTTCTTGCCGCCGTCTGTGGTGGTAACCAAATCGGAAGCCCAGGTTTTCGCTGATGTTGAGACCTGTCCCAATGGCGAGGTGGCGCAGCAGTTGATCGCCAAAAGCCCACGTCCCCGAAGAAAGGGTGTCGCCGGTCAATGGGTCGATGGTGTCGTCATAAAAGCCATCGGGAGCCAGGTCCCATTGCTGCAGCTCATCATAAGTAGCATACAGCACAAAGGGCGCGTTTTGGAAGCCCTTGGAGAGTGACAGCCTCATGTCCGATTCAAACCGGCCACTGCTGCCCGTAGAATTGGCATTGTACATGCCGCCCCATGGACGCCACATGGCCGCCAAGCGAAGTTTCCGGTCTCTTCGGTAATAATTGGCCGATACGTCTACTTGGGCGAAAGCGGAGCGCCTTTCGGCCAGACCGCTTTGCCCCAGCCATAAAGTCGCAGCCACAGTCAGGTTGGTGTCCAATGGCATGCTGACCCCACTCACCCAAGCCACATCGGAAGCAGAGAAACTGCCCGTCTCGGAACCCACAGGGTCTCGGCCGGTAAAGTTGCCGTAGCCCAAGTTGCGCAACCCGGTATGCCACAACCACTTGTGCTCTTTGGGCCGGTGGGCATACAGGGCCGATGCCATCGCTGTCCCTGCGAAATAGTCCACATAGGCCAAGTGCAACTGACCGGCATGCGTGGAGTCTATGAGTGAAGCTTGGCCCAGTGCGTCGCCCAAGGTGGCTTGCAGTGGTGCCCCCATGCTTTCTGCAGACCCGGCAAACCGAGCAGACAGAGGGAGGTCCAACAGCCCGGGTCTCGGGACTGACTGGCCCCAAACAGAGGAGGGGCTCAACAGCAAGAGCCCTCCCAGTGCGAAAAGTCCAGCAGCAGCGGCCTTCAACTTCATGCTTTCGGGGTGATGGATTTGGGGTCGTCCACTTTCTCCTTGAGCAGGGCCCGTTCTACGACTTCAGTCATGGTTTTCACATAGTGGAAACGCAGTCCTTTGATGTATCGTGCCTGGATGTCCTCAACATGCTTTCTGTTGGCGTCACACAAGACGATTTCTTTGATTCCAGCCCGGCGTGCGGCCAGGATTTTTTCCTTGATGCCCCCTACAGGAAGCACCTGTCCGCGGAGCGTGATCTCACCCGTCATGGCGAGGAATTTCCGCACTTTTCGCTGGGTAAACACAGAAGCCAAAGCGGTCAACATGGTGATGCCTGCCGATGGTCCGTCTTTGGGGATTGCCCCTGCGGGAACGTGAACGTGCACATCCCAAGTGTCAAATACTTTGGGGTCCAAGTCGAGTTCCTCAGCATGGGCCTTGAGGTATTGCAGCGCAATCACGGCGCTCTCTTTCATCACATCTCCCAAGTTTCCGGTGAGGGTGAGTTTGCCTTTTCCGCGGACCACACCCGTTTCGATGAACAGGATGTCACCTCCAGCAGGCGTCCAGGCCAAGCCCGTCACCACACCTGCTACGTCGTTGCCTTCGTAGCGCTCTTTTTCGTGAGATGGCCCCAGGATGTCCACCAGTTCTTCGGGTGCAATAGAGGTGTTGTGCCCGACCTCCATGGCGACTTGTACGGCGCGGTGGCGGACCACCTTGGCAATCCGCTTGTCCAATCCGCGAACGCCACTTTCGTTGGTGTACTCCGCACAGATTTTCTCTAGGGTCTCATCTGGAATTTCAATCTGCTCCTCTGAAATGCCTGTCTCAGAAACGTGCTTCTGGATGAGGTGTCGTTTGGCGATTTGCACCTTCTCTTCCACAGTGTATCCCGTGACCTCAATGATCTCCATGCGGTCGCGCAATGCGGGCTGAATGGTGGCCAAAGAGTTGGAGGTCGCCAGAAACATGACCTTCGACAAATCGTAGTCGAGCTCCAGGTAGTTGTCATAAAACGTGCTGTTTTGCTCGGGGTCCAAGACCTCTAGCATCGCCGAAGAAGGGTCGCCGTGCAGGTCCCTGCTCAGCTTGTCGATTTCGTCGAGGACAAACAGCGGATTGGACGTTCCTGACTTTTTAAGGTTCTGAATGATCCGGCCTGGCATGGCGCCGATGTACGTCTTGCGGTGACCGCGGATTTCCGCTTCGTCCCGCATGCCGCCCAATGACATGCGCACATATTCCCTTCCCAACGCTTCTGCAATCGACTTGCCCAGCGAGGTTTTTCCGACCCCAGGAGGTCCGTACAAACAGATGATGGGCGACTTCATGTCCCCCTTCAATTTCAAGACTGCGAGGTGTTCGATGATGCGCTCCTTGACCTTCTCCAGTCCATAATGGTCGGCGTCCAAGGTCTCTTGAGCATGTGCCAGGTCAAAGTTGTCTTCCGAGGTGATGTTCCAGGGCAGGTCCAGCAACAAATCCAGGTAATTGGATTGCACGCTGTATTCCGCGCTCTGGGTGTTCATGCGCTCGAGCTTGCCCAGCTCCTTGGCAAAGGTCTCGGCCACTTTTTCTGGCCAGTCTTTGACTTCGGCCCTGGCTTTTTTGCCAGCGATGTCTTCCTTGTGGGGGTCCGATCCAAGTTCCTCTTGGATTTGCTTCATCTGCTGGTGCAGAAAGAACTCGCGCTGCTGCTTCTCAATGTCGGTCTTGACCCGGCTTTGGATGTCGTTTTTGAGTTCGAGGACTTGCAGTTCTTCCCCCAGCAATTCCATGACTTTTTCTACGCGGGCTTTGAGTCCTGGAACTTCGAGGAGGTTCTGCTTTTGCTCCTTCTCCGCGTTCATGTTTGAAGCGATGAAGTGCACCAAAAACCGCAAGGAATCGATGTTCTTGATCGCGATGGCGGCCTCGGATGGGATGTTGGGGCTGTGTTGGATGACCTCCATGCTCATCTCCTGCAGGCTTTGTTGCAGGGCTTCTCGCTCCTTGTCGTTCCACTCGTCCTCCGTGTCGGGGAAAGGCGTCACCTTGGCCTTCATGTAAGGCTCGGTTTCGATCACTTCGCCCATGGAGCAGCGCTTCTTTCCTTGGATGATGACGGTATTAGATCCGTCGGGCATCCTGAGCATTTTCATGATGCTCGCCACAGTACCTACATCGTGCAAGTCTCCGCTTTCGGGATTCTCAATCTCGCCATCGAGTTGGGTCACCACACCGATGTCCAGTCCACCTTTGTGCGCTTCCTTGAGCAGCTGAAGGCTTTGGTCGCGTCCCACATTGATGGGGAGCACAACACCAGGGAAGAGCACGGTATTGCGCAAAGGCAAAATGGGCAGGACCTCAGGTGTGTCCTCGCGCTCCATGGCCGCTTCGTCCTCGGAGCTGAGGAGGGGAATGCTCACATGGTCTTCAGAGTCGTCACTCAGCAGCTGGGGAAACGGTTGTTTTTCTTGCATCGATGGGAGATTGGCGAAAACCGGGCCACGTGGCCGGGGACATAGGGGAGGGGTCAAGATGGCAGGGATTCAGTCTGCGGTACTCCGGGCAGCATGCAATTGTGACAGCCTGTCACGTTGGACGGGACTCAGAGACAAGCCACGCCGGGCCATCACTTTTTCTGCCGTTGCCAACATGCGCCCGAGGTCTTGAACCTCCATGGTGCCCAAGCGCGCATTGTACCAGCTAAATGGGGGGAGGTGCTTGGGGGGGAAGCCCGCATCAAAAATGACGCTGGCTGGATCAATCACCGTGCCTGTGTTAAAGGTGGTGCCAATTCCACACTTGCTGTGGTCGCCCATCAGCAGGCCGCAGAACTGCAAGCCTGTGCCCTCAAGACCTTGGCTTTCGGCATTCCATTGGCGGACCTCTCCGTAGGTATTCTTGAGGTTGGAAGACTCCGTACCTGCGCCGAGGTTGCACCACCGACCGATGACGCTGTTGCCCAAAAAGCCATCGTGGGCCTTGTTGGCCCATCCTTGGAAATTCACATTGGAAATTTCTCCGCCCACCTTGCAATGGGGTCCAATGACTGTAGGGCCTGAAATGCGGCCTGCCATGCGCACTGTGGCATCTGCACAGATCACCAGGGGTCCTTTGAGGTGGGCTCCAGCTTCCACTACTGCGCCAGGTCCGATGACAACAGGGCCAGACTCCACGTCGACGGTGGCTGCCTTAATGATGGCCGAAGAATGCACCAAGAAAGAGGAGGCGGGGCCAAACACTGCAGTCGATGGGGGACCGGTAAAAGGCGCAAGGGACCATTCTTCCATGAGCAGTGCCACATCTTTCAACAGCTGTTCCTCCAAGCGGCCAAACAATGCATTGGCGTTGCGAATCAGCTGCTGAGGGGCAGTGGTTTCAACGGATTTGGGCTCAGCATTCTGATCGGACTCGAAGAAGGCCAGCGTGTCATTTCCCTGAACCAGCTTTTCTCCTGGATTCAACCTTGCAATCATGGCGCCTGAGCTGTCGGAAGGCACCCAGCGGGCATTGATTTTGAGCACGCCCTTGGAGGCACCTTTTTGCTTCAGCAGGGAGGGCAAAAAACGCCAGCGCTCCAGTTGGGTGTAGGCGCCAAATCTGATGGCCTCTGCACCGTCAATCAGGTGAAAAGGGTGCAGTTGGATGCAGGCTCCGTCTTCGAAAAGTTGGATTGTGGGCATAGGGGCTATGTCTGGGGGCCTGCCAAAATTACGGTTCGCTTCATCTTGTGCGAACAAACACTGACTCAAAGTGTTTGACTTAAGTGAGCGCATCAGTGCAGGAATTCTCCATCAAGGACCTCGAACACTTTACGGGGATAAAAGCGCATACCATTCGTGCTTGGGAGCAGCGCTATGGTTTGCTCAGTCCTAGGCGGACTTCAACCAACATCCGGTTCTACACTTCTGAGGACCTCAAGCGCCTGCTGAATGTGGGGTTGTTGAACCAAAATGGCCACAAGATTTCCAAGATCGCCTCCATGGAGGAGCAGGAAATCAAGGCGGCCATCAGCGGTTTGGGCACTTCGGGGACGAGCGAGGACCATTGGATGGGGATGCTGAAAATCAGCATGCTCAACTTTGATGAGCAGCTGTTCCGCAGCGTTTCCAAAACCTATGAAGACCAGTCGGGCTTGAGTGAGTTGATGCTCAAGCTATACCTACCATTCATGGGGGAGATTGGGATGCTCTGGCTCACGAGTGCCATCTGCCCAGCGCATGAACACTTCGTGAGCAATCTGATCCGTCAACGGTTGTTCCGTGCAGTGGACGAGTTACCACCGGTCGAGTCAGGATACGATGATGACGTTTTTGCACTGTTTTTGCCAGAACGCGAGATCCACGACATCAGCCTGATGATGGTCCACTTCCTGCTGCGCAAAGCAGGGTACAAAAGTTTATTCCTGGGTCAGTCCGTGCCCTTGGAAGATTTGGTGCAGATGGCGACACAGTTCCCAGAATTGAAGTGCGTCGCGTATTGCACCACCTATCCCGCCGAAAATGGGGTTCCAGACTACCTGCGCCGCGTGCTCAGAGAGTCGTCAGGTACTAATCTGAAGTTCCACTTGGCAGGCAGGGTCTTCGCCAATGTGGAAAGTCCTGACGCCAGTGTGCAACTGCACGGCAATGGACAATCGCTCATTGGAGCATTGCTCACCACCTGAGCTCAACCTCTTTCGAGTCTGACTTGTGCACACTTTAGGGTGATGCGTTAAACATTACGCCCTAAAACCGGGCGAAATCGACGTTTTGTTTATCATTAAATCAAAAAAGATGAACAGAAAATTGTGGCGACGAAGATTTTGTTTAACCTTTGAGCGACAACATTGAACACATGTCCACGATTGAATTCAACAACCTCCTGACATCGCATCAGGACTTCCTTTCAGGTTTTGCCATGGGATTCACACGGGACCGTGACGACGCCAATGACCTGGTCCAAGAGACGTTTGTGAAAGCCTTGCGCTACAAGAACAACTTCAAGGAGGGGACGAACATCAAAGGATGGTTGTACACCATCATGCGGAACATCTTCATCAACAACTACAAGAAGAAGCGGTTCCAGAATACCATCGTAGACCAAACTGAGAATCAGTACTTCTTGAATTCAGGTCAGGACTACCACCACGACTCGGTGACTTCGTTGATCAACATCGATGACATTCAGTCCGCCATTTCCCGTCTCAAGTATGATTTCCGCCGCCCATTTTCAATGTTTCTGGACGGCTTTCACTACGACGAGATTGCCGAAGAACTGGACATTCCAATGGGTACGGTGAAGAGCAGAATCTTCCATGCCCGCAAGCGATTGAGAGAAGAGCTCGCTGAGTTTGCTGTGAACTGAAGCACGGCAGAATGCATCTCCTTTGTGAGAATGTTGTCATTGAAGGCGAAAGGGGCGCAACCTTTCGCCTTTTTTGTCGTCCTATGGTCGGTACATTGCGTTTCCCATGATTGATTCTTTGCGTTTCGTTGTTTCATGTTTCCGCCGGGTTGCGGCGCTTGGCGTCCTCATCCTCGCGGGATTTTCTCTTTCTGCGCAGTTGGAGGTGAACAGCACCTTGACTCCAGACCAATACGTCAATGACGTGTTGCTGGGTACAGGCGTTGAAGCCACCAATGTTCAATTCACCGGAAGCCCCACCCAAATAGGGCAAATCACGGGGTTTGATGTGACTGAATTTCCCATCGAGGCCGGCCTGATTTTGTCCACCGAGGTGGCCAACAATCCAGCCAACATCGATGATGGGTGCATGGATGCTTTCATCGAAGACGGCTTGGAAGTGTCTGGTGATGCAGACTTGCTCGACATTGCCAACAGCGTTCCGCCGCTCATTGGTCAGAATTTTAGCGTCACCAGTGTGAACGACATCTGTGCCATTGAATTTGATTTCGTTGCCACTGGGGATACCATTCGGTTTAATTATGTGTTCGGTTCCGACGAATACCTCGGGTGGGTCAATTCACAGTACAACGACATCTTCGGGTTCTTTTTGAGCGGCCCTGGCATCAATGGCCCTTATGCAGACAATGCCGTCAATTTGGCCGAAGTTCCAGGCAGTGACCCTCAGCTTGCCATCACAATCAGTTCGGTAAACGACGTTACCAATGCGGCGTACTACATTGACAATCCAGGCAATGACGTGTTGTGCCAAAATGGTTACACCGTCAAGCTAACGGCCGAAAGCGAGGTTGAATGCGGAGAGACCTATCACATTCGCCTGGCCATTGCCGATGGTTCAGATACTGCTCTGGAGTCATTCGTGATTTTGGAGTCCGGGTCTTTTGAATCCAATTCCGTCGTTGAGGTAGACCTCAACATCAATGTTGGAGCAGACTTAGAGACCGACAATCCCGTCATTTTTGAAGACTGTGGAGAGGCGATTTTGACCTTCACCCGTCCCATAGAGACCATCATCGACATCGAGGAGATGGTCATCATTGACTACAGCGCCAGCACGGCTACCAATGGCGTAGACTTCACCTTGCTCCCCGACACGGTTTTCTTTCCGCCATTTGTCACGGTTCAGGAGTTTCCGTTGGATGCCTTTGAAGATGGCATCGCAGAAGGGTCGGAGACCGTCATCATGGAAATCCTCAATCTTGCTGCCTGCAATGGGGGAGGATTGACCAGTTATTTTGAGTTTGACATCATCGATGAGCCAGATCCCCTCGAGGTGGATGGTTTCGATACGGAATTGTGTGTTGGAGACTCTGTTTACTTGGAGCCTGAAGTCTCTGGTGGTTACGGCAACTACACCTTTAGTTGGGATTGTAATCCCGGACTGGATACCAATACGATCAACTACATTCCTGACGCATCGGGGGTATACGAATGCATGGTGACGGTGAGTGACACATGCGGCATGCCATCAGACGATGGTCTGTTCGAAATCACAGTTGAAGAGTATCCTGAATTGACAGCGGAAATTTTGGGTGGGGATGTAGTGCTTTCGTGCAACGGCTTCCAAGAAGTGTTTGCAGTGGCAGAAGGTGGAAATCCGCCATACACCTATTCATGGGAGCTTCAAGATGGCCTTCCGGCCTTTGGTTATGGCAACAGTTTGTTCCTGTCCACTTGGCTCAATGCTTCGGAAGTTCATGTGATTGTGGAGGATGCCTGTGGTCTGACTGCAGAAGCCATGGTCAACGTGAGCATCGATGTGCCCGAGCTCATTGTGGAGTTGGACGACAACTACGAAGTGAGTTGCAACGTCCCCTTCACGATTACCCCTGATTGGAGCGGAGGAGAGCCGTATTACAATTTCGCATGGCTGGAAGGTTTCTCGTTTCTGGGTTTCAACGAAAATTTGAATTGGACCACAGACTCCGACATGTCGCTCACCCTAGAAGTCAGCGACGGTTGTGGCCAGTTTGTAACAGTGGAAACAGAAGTCACCGTGGTCAGTCCAGCCCTTGAGGTGTCATTGCCCGATACGCTGGTGGGGCCTTGCACAGAGACTTTCTACCTCAGTCCTACCATTGATGGAGGCAGTGGGGTGTATACCTATCAGTGGAGTCAGAACTTCAATCCAGTTGCGGACACGGAAGCATTGACGTACAGCGACGGCTTGTCGACTTCCTTTACCGTGGAAGTGACAGACAACTGCCAATCAACCGGGAGCGCATCCACGACCATTGACATTCAAAATCCCGAGTTGTTGGTTGGCTTGCAGGACACCATCAGCGCGTCTTGCGTAGACAATACGGTGATTGCCGTAGACATTTTGAGCGGAGCAGGTGGCTACACTTATGAGTGGACCGTTGGAGGCATTCCCTATGGCGGAAGTGACCCTCAGATCACGGTGCAGAGCTTTGTGACGACACCCATTGCGGTAGAAGTATTGGATGGATGCGGTGGAGCTGACGAGACTTCTGCGTTGCTTGTGATTCCCGATGTGCCCATGACACTGTCTGTGAGCAACGACACTGTGGTATGCCGGGGAGAAGCCTTGTCGCTTTCTGCCATGGCCACCGGAGGGGAAGGAGGCTTTGTCTACAATTGGACGAGCATCCCCGCCTTTGGGGAAGACCAGTATGTGGCCCCAAGCAATTCATACAGCTACCCCGTAGAAGTGACGGACATCTGTGGCGAGACCCTTTCAGAAACAGTGGAAGTTGGGGTCCAGTACATCTACAGTGATTTCTACACCAGTTATCTGTCGGATACCAGGATTGAGTTCATCGCCACCCCTGATCCACCTTGCCCCAGCTGCGATTATGATTGGGATTTTGGTGATGGGGCATCCTCAGAAGAAATGAGTCCAATCCACGAGTATGATGGTCTCGGTGACTACTATGCCCAACTGACAGTGACCAATCCGTTGGGATGCCGCGACAGCGCATACACCTTGGTTGAGGGCCCTGTTATGGTGTACATCCCCAATGCGTTTACACCCAACAATGACGGCATCAATGACGGCTTCCAAGTGGTCATTTCAGATGTCGTGTATTTCGAGATCAACATCTTCAATAAGTGGGGCGAGGAGATTTTCTACAGCACAGACCCAGACGAGTTTTGGACCGGCAACGTCAAAGGGGGCGACCACTACGCTCCCAATGGATTGTACAACTATCGCCTGCGTTGGAAGGGATCGCGCACGGACGCAGAGGAGTTCTCAGGCACCATTGAGTTGATGCGTTGATATACAGGGGCGGTTAAGCGCTCCTGCCTGCCTACTTTTGGGCATGACCAATTCAAAGCAATTCCGGGGGGCCTTTATAACGGTCACCTCGCTGTTCTTTATGTGGGGATTTATCACCGTTTTGGTGGATGCCCTGATTCCCAGGCTCAAGGACGTTTTTGAATTGACCTACCTCCAAGCTGGATTGGTCCAGTTTGCCTGGTTTACGGCCTATGGCGTCATCTCCATTCCCGGGGGGCGCATGATCAAGAGGATGGGCTACAAGAATGGCATTATGGCGGGTCTTTCTCTCGCGGCCATGGGGTGTCTGATATTCTATCCTGCAGCCTCTACACGGCTTTTCCCCTTGTTTTTGTTGGCCCTCTTTGTGGTGGCTTCAGGCATCACCATCCTTCAAGTTGCCGCCAACCCCTACATCTCAGTTTTGGGGCCAGAAGAAGGGGCGTCGAGCCGATTGAACCTGGCGCAGGCCTTCAATTCCTTGGGAACGACCATAGCGCCGATCATCAGTGCGGGCTACCTGTTGGGCGATACCGTCAAAACAGGGGAGGAGCAGGCGTCCATGGGGGCGGCAGCTTTGGAGCTCTATCGCTCTGCAGAGGCGGGAGCGGTCCAAGGCCCCTTTGTCATTCTCGCTGTGGCTTTTCTGCTGTTGGCCTTTGTCATTAGAAAGGTGTCCCTTCCCCGCATTCTCGAAGGCGGTGCAGAAGAAGGAAGCCTGTCCGCGCTTTTTGCCAATCGCCGACTCATGGCTGGAGCCGCAGGAATTTTCGTTTACGTTGGAGCTGAGGTGGCCTTGGGGAGCTACATGGTCAATTACGGTCTGAACCTCAATGTGCACGAACTGATGCAGTCGCATCCATTTTTGGAGAACATGGCCGGTTTGGCCGCCTCGATCAAGGGGCAGTCTGTGATGGACCTGGATCCAAAAGGAAAGTTGGGCGTTCTGCTCACCTTTTATTGGGGTGGTGCCATGGTGGGGCGTTTTATAGGAGCCGGACTGATGCAGCGGTTGAAGCCATCATTGCTTTTGGGCGTGTTTTCCACTGTAGCCCTCGCCCTTGTGGTGGCCAGCAGCATGGCCACGGGCCTGAGCGCTTTGCTCATGTTGTTGGCGGTTGGTTTGTTCAACTCCATCATGTTTCCGACGATTTTCACGCTGGGCATTTCCCAATTGGGCGACGCCAAGCCCCAGGGCAGCGGTGTTTTGTGCACGGCAATTGTGGGTGGAGCAGTCATTCCACCCGCCTTTGGTGCATTGGTAGACGCTTCCGGATTTGGCTTGGCCCTGTTGCTGCCCGCGCTGTGTTACGCGTATATCGCGGGTTTCGGGTTCCGCATTTCTCGTATGGCGGCCTGAATCAAAGCGGGCCAGCATTTGAGCCGATCCTGTGAACAACGGTATTGGAAAGTTTCACAATTGATTTTGTGAGCCTTGGAAGTCAGTGTGCTGTGCCGTTCATTGAAACCTTTATTGCACTGCGGTGTTATAGCAGCAATCGACCTGACATGGCGAAGAAGAAGAAGAAAAAGACCAAAGAGCTACAGCCCAACATTAAAGTGAGGCTGGATGGGAGAACCGTCATTACGGTTCGTGATCCGAGTAAGCTGGATTTCTGGAGAGAGAAGTATCCCAAACTCGAGATACTCGAAGAAAAATAAACGGCACCATGCCGTTGGCTGCGTTGTCTTGGTGCAGCGCAAAAATCCTTCCATGAAAAAGGCCATCCTTCAGGAT
>JAKMCX010000141.1 GCA_022428285.1 Flavobacteriales bacterium | reverse complement strand
CCTGGATGTACCGATGCTGCGGCCTCCAACTTTGATGCAGGTGCGAACTCCGACGATGGCAGCTGCATATTCTTGGGCTGTACCGATGAATTGGCATGCAACTACGATGCCTCGGCCAACTCCGATGACGGTTCCTGCGACTTTGTTTCTTGCTTGGGCTGTATGGATCCCGAAGCCTGTGACTACGATGCAGAAGCCACCCAAGACGACGGTTCTTGTTCTTATCCCGTTGACCTCTATGGTGTGAACTGGCTGGACTGCGCAGGTGCATGTTTGAACGATGCCGATGGCGACAGTGTGTGCGATGAGGAAGAAGTGGCAGGTTGTACCAATGACATTGCCGTCAACTTCAACCCTGAAGCCACCGACGAAGACGGTTCTTGTTTGATCGAAGGTTGTATCGATACCACAGCGTCCAACTTTGATGCAGGTGCGAACCTCGATGATGGATCGTGCATCTATCCCGGTTGCACGGACTTGGAGGCCGACAACTACGACGAAGGGGCCAACAGCGATGACGGATCTTGTATCTACTACGGATGCACGGATGCCGAAGCCGACAACTTTGACGCCGGCGCCAATACCGACGATGGCACTTGCCTGTACTTCGGTTGTACGGATGCTACAGCAGACAACTTTGATGAGGGTGCCAACAGCGACGATGGCTCTTGCATCTTCTATGGCTGTACCGATGTGGAAGCCGACAACTACGATGAGGTGGCCAACACCGACGACGGTTCGTGCTTGTATTATGGCTGTACCGACGCCGAGGCCGACAACTTTGATGCCGGTGCCAACAGCGACGATGGGTCTTGCCTGTATTATGGCTGTACCGATGCGGAGGCCGACAACTTCGATGAAGGCGCCAACAGCGATGACGGCACCTGTGAGTACCTCGGATGTATGGATCCCTTGGCCTCGAACTTCGATGAAGGCGCCAACGTGGAAGACGGCACGTGCACCTACCCAGGATGTACGGACAGTTTCGCAGACAACTACGACCCCGAAGCCAACCTCGAAGATGGCACTTGCCAGTACTTGGGTTGCACGGATGCTGAAGCCATCAACTTTGACGACTTCGCCAATGTCGATGACGGTTCATGTCTGTTCTTGGGTTGCACCGATCCAGAGGCCGACAACTATGACCCCAACGCCAACTTCGAAAGTGGGACTTGCGAGTATCTCGGTTGTACCGATCCGGAAGCGGACAACTACGACCCAGATGCCAACGTCAACAATGGTTTCTGTGTCTTTGTAGGCTGCACGGACGGGGCTGCTGCGAACTACGATCCCCAAGCCAATACCAACGATGGGTCTTGCTTGTATGGAGGATGTATCGATCCGGCCTACCTCGAGTATGATGCCACTGCAGATGTCGACGATGGCTCCTGCGCGACGCTGATTGTAGAGGGCTGCACCGATGAGAATTTCACTGAATTTGATCCTGCGGCCAACATTGAAGATGGCTCTTGTGCCACGCCAGTGGTGCTGGGCTGCACGGATCCCAACTTCTTGGAATTCGACCCAGAAGCCAACACTTACGATGGCAGCTGTGCCATCCCTGTGGTGGAAGGCTGCACGGACAACGCTTTTGTGGAGTTCAACGCCTCGGCCAATACCGACGACGGTTCATGCGCTACGCCGATTGAATTTGGCTGTACGGACCCGAACTTCTTGGAATACAATGCTGCGGCAAACACCGACAATGGCTCTTGTGTGACGCCATTGGTCTTGGGTTGCTTGGAAGCTGAAGCGTGCAACTACAACCCGGACGCCAACACGGCCGATGATTGTGAATACCCGCTGGACCTTTACGGGGTTGACTACTTGGATTGCGCAGGTTCTTGCCTGAACGATGCCGATGTAGATGGGGTGTGCGACGAGGATGAAATCCCGGGTTGTATGGATTCCACTGCCGTCAACTTCGATGCTGATGCCACAGACGAGGACGGGAGCTGCCTGTACCCAGGTTGTACCGATCCATTGTACATCGAGTATGACGCCGATGCAGATGTGGACGACGGTTCTTGTGTTACGCTGGTGCTGGAGGGATGTACTGATCCTGATTACACCGAGTTCGATGCCAATGCCAACGTCGATGACGGCTCTTGTCAGACCATAGCGGTGTATGGTTGCACGGATTCCGCGGCTTGCAATTACAGCGGAGGCTACAACACCGAAGACGGAAGCTGTATTTACGCAGAGGACATTTACGGCAGCGACAATGTCGATTGCTTCGGAAACTGTCTGAACGACGTGGACGGTGATGGCGTGTGCGACGAGGATGAACTCGACGGATGTACCGACCCTTCTGCGTGCAACTTCAGTCCGAACATTACCGAGGATGATGGCAGTTGTGAATACTGCTCATGCTATGAGCCGCAGGTGATTGCGGGCCCCGACACGCTCTACTTTGAGAGTGACAGTGCGGGCTATGGATTGGAGCTGGTGCGTGTGCAGGAGCATACCGAAGGCGACCTTGCTGGTCAGACGACGTACCGCCTTTTTGTGACGGGACAGAGTCCAGCCGACAAGCTTTCCAGTGTGTTCGGAAATGGAGATTTGCCCTTGAACATTAGCACCACTACATCTTGGTACCAAGATCAAGTGGGTTCTAACTATGGATCGGCCATCAATCCACTGCTGTTCAGCTTTATTCCTTCGCTGGCTTATGACAGCTGGGTGACGATCGGCATTGGCCAGACGCCCAATACAGCGCTGGGACAAGCTGAGGTCCAAGGAGTGAGCAGTCCCGGACAGAATTGGCTTGCAGCCTTCTCTGCCGGTGGCGGCATCGACATTGACGATGCGACAGGTGGTGCTTGGTTTGTGACCAATGATGCGAGCAATGGCATTGCCGGCCAGGACCAGGCCATGTTGGTGGCCCAACTCACAACCGACGGTGTGATCACGGGAACGTTGAACTTCCAGTTGTTCTTGGAGGGCGATGTGGACCTGGACATCCGTCCTACAGTGTCTTTCTCTTCGGAAGGCATGGCGTCCGGTCTCTTTTCCTTGTGCGGTTGCACCCAGGAGGGGGCCGAGAATTATGACCCCAATGCGGTGTATGACGACGGATCGTGCACGAGCGGTCCGGGTTGCACCTACACCACGGCTGCCAACTATGACCCCAATGCAGGTTACGATGACGGTTCTTGTGAGTTTGCGGGATGCACGGTGGACTACTACCGGAATTACACCACCTACGCTACCGTGGATGATGGGAACTGTTCGGATGCACCACCTTGTCCCGACTCCAATGGAGACGGCATGATCGGTGCGCTCGAGATCACAGACTTGTTGGTGTTCTATAACACCGACGGCGGTGGCTGTGGCGTCTTCTCGCCATTGAGCCCCATTGAGTTGGGAGTGGAGCCTTGTGCAGTACCCGGTGCCGATTGCGGTGACCTGGGTTGTACTTACCCCAATGCCGTGAACTTCGACCCCGGAGCCATTGCCGATGATGCTTCTTGCTTCTGGACCGGTTGCACCGATCCGACCATGCAGAACTTCGACCCCTTGGCCAACCTCGATGACGGTACCTGTGTGGCGCCCATTTGCTGGGACTTTGATTTCAATGGCTTCGTGGGCATCCAAGACCTCTTGGACCTGCTGCTCCTGTTCAATCAGGCTTGCGGAGCCGAATAAGCTTAACCACAAAGCTTGCTTTGTCAGGGGGGTGTTTCCATTCGGGAGCACCCCCCGCTGGTTGGGGGTGTTTTTTAGCGTTGTAGGGCCACAGCGTTTTGCAAATCGGGAGACCAAGACAGGCCTGCGCTCCATCCAGCGGCTGGCCTCCAGAATGGCCCTATGGTCCAAGCGGGGCCTGTGTTCAAGCGGAGACCGTTGCGCTCCCAACCGACCAGCAACCGCAACACACCGTCGCTGCGCCACAGCAAACCCGTCTCTATGTGGTGGCTCAACTGTGACTTGGTGAAACGGGCTGTGGTACCAAAGGGCCTGCCGATGGCCAGTCCCACTTCCAACAGGTGGCTTTGGGCCTGCAGCGTTCCACGATTCCAGGCCCGCCATTCAAACTTCTCCCAGCCCAAATCCCCCTGACCTTCGAACCACCAAGCGGGCCTCCACCTTATTGAATCAAGTGGGACAGGGGAGAGGTGCGGGGCTTTGCCACTCGACAGGTGGTGCAATGTCACCGCCCCATGGAAGGAGGGGGTGCCTTTTTGCGGCGCCCGGGTCGGGGAAAAGCCCACGCTGATGGCCACATCGAGGCGGGAGCCGCCATTGGCTTCTGCGGCCTGTTCCTCTCCGGTGGGTGCTTGCGGGTCAAATCCGCCCGGGCCATACTGCGCATTCCAGCTCCAAGCAGCGGGATCGAGCCGCCAAGCTGAAGCACCAATGGACAGACCCGCATGGGCTTTCCAATCTCGGTTGATGGGGGCCGATGCCGATGCAGAAATGGCCACGGAGCGTTCTCGCCAACCTGTTGACAAGGGGTCTTCTTTGAAGCCGATGCCAAAGGAAAGCGGGTCGCGCCCCCTGCGGTTGTAGCCACCTTTGGCTGCGGGTTGCCATCCGGCTCCAAACCACAGTCCCGTCAAGGGTTCTCCGTCTCCATTCCAACGCGCGTCTTGTTGCAGTCCTGCCTGTATGGGGCGGTCGCCCATGGCCCAGGCTGTGGGGTGCTCCAGTCCGGGAGTCGCAGATATCCAAGGAGGCAATGACGCCTGACCGAAGACTGCGCAGGGCATTGCTGTGGCGCAGCATAACACTACTGCGGACCAGCCCATGCAGGTGCGGCTTCGAGCGGGCGCGGTGGAAATGTGGGGCCACATGATCACCGGACCAATTTGAGGGGTTGTTGCCACCCCAGGGGCCATCCGCCGTCTGAGGTTGCTTCGAAGACCACGGTGTAGATGCCGGGGGCGGCAGGCGTGCCTGTGTTCAAGGTGGTTCCATCCCAACCTGCTGGCCATCCTTGAGCGTCGGTGGTTCCCAAGGTGATTCCCGATGGGAATGGACCATGTGTTTCCTCCCACACTGGTTGACCCCAGCGGTCACGGACGGTGATGTGCCATTCCTTGACGCCACTTCCCCTTGGATAAAAGACATCGTTGATGCCATCTCCGTTTGGAGAGAAAGCCTCCGGTAGCCACACGTCGGAAGGCGGCAAGAGACAGACCGATTGGACCGTGGTGTCTGCGCAGCCCTCTGATTGGCCCAGTGCCAATGTGATTTGCCAGGTGCCAGGTGCAGGGAGTGTCAGTGCAGGATTTGTGGCGGGGGCCCAGTCCATCACGCCGGTTGTGGGGCTGCCATCTGGCGGTGAAGCGATGTCCACTGGGGCCCATTGCCAGGTCCCGAAATCTGCGCCATTGGAGAGGTCAATGCAGCGCAGGGGTTGGCTGTCCCAAGGGATGCAGTCAGAAGCCGGCGTTACGCTAAACGCGGCGTTCAAAGGAGGGTGGCTGGGCACCAATACAACGGTGTCTTGGGCGCACCCTTCCAAGGGGTCGTAGAGGCCCCAAAGAACGGCGCTTCCTGCGTCGAAGGTCAATGCAAGGGGACCGGACCCCAATGTGTCTCCTTCGATGATGTGCATGAGGCCTGCAGGTTCGGGGGCGTCGAGGAGGGCATCGGTTTCGGCGCCATAACAGGCCGTCGGCCCGAAGTCGATGCTTCTGCTAAAGGGAGGGAGTACCGCAATGAAAACGCTGTCTGCGGCGGGGTCTGAACAGCCGTCCTCTGCCGATGCCCACCACCATCCGGACGATACGGGAGCAATGCTGCGTTCGAATTGGGGCAAACCGCCATCTGACCATGCAATGGACAACCCCGAGGGCGGTTCTGACCCTCCAGAGGTCTCTATTTGCAGGACAACAGTGGCTCCGGGACAGGGTGTAGAATCCGACGCGGTCAAGGCCAACTCCAGCGCTGGCAGCACTTCAACCGACCATGAACCGGAGACTTCACATACATCGCCGGTCCACTCCAGTTCGATGAGGTGCGTGCCGGCCCCGAAGCTTTGGGTTGAGGCGTTGCTTGGCCAAGGCGCTCCGTCAACGGTCCAATTGGCATCGGTGGGCGCCGGCCCATTGCCTGCTGCGCTCGGCACCGGCGGGGGCCACGGTGCGCTGTTGCTGCAGACGGTGTCTGGGTCGGCGGCCAGGGGTGGGGGCCAGTTGGGAGCAACTTCTACCGATGTCCAGAGCGTGTCCGTGCATCCCGCAGGGGTGCTCCAAATCAAGCTGTGCGCTCCGGCACCGGCAGAGGATGGCGTCCAGTTCCATGCCCCAGATGAGGCAGACCCCGATACACCTGCTCCCGTCCATTGGGCACCGGGAGAGGGATTGGGCAGCGGCAAGGCACCGTCTGTGGAGCAGGACGTCCAATCGGACAGGTCCAGGCTTTCGGGATGGATCACCACGTCCATGGTGTCGCTGCATCCATTGACCATATAAACGGCCTGGTGCACGCCAGTGTCCCATCCTCCAGCCAAGATTTCCCACTCACAGTCGCCCAAATAGGTGGCGTTTCCGGTGGTCAATGTGGTCCATGTGCCGCACCAGGGGCTGGCCTGCACGTTTTCGGCCACGAGCAGGTTCTCCGGGTCTCCGCTGCAGGCGTGGACCAGGTCCGGATTGATTTGGGTTTGCCGGTTGAACATCCACAGGGTGTCTGAGCATCCGTTGGGTGCCGCATAGACCAATGGGGCCCATTGGCCATCCATGAGCAACCCCGGATCATACTCGCCTGTAATGGTGCCAAGGGAATCGATGCCGGGGCCAGACCACAAACCTCCTGGTGGATAGAAGCCTTCAAAGGGCACAAAAGGAAGTTGTTCGGGACAACTGGTGCTTGTGGGGCCGGCCTCTACAGGAAGGATGACCCCATAGGCGGTGCCATTGCAACCTTCCATGGTGTAGGTCAAGGTGAAGGGTCCAAAGGGGGTGTTCCCCGGAGACCAAATTCCGTCCTGGGCGTCCCACCCCGGTCCCGACCATTGGCCACCCGGTGGTGTGTTTGGGAGGGCCATGTCAGGCTCCGAGGCGCAGACGTTGTCCAGCTCTATGGTGTCAGCGGGAGTTTCGACGTGCAACTGGGTTTGCCCCGAGCAGCCTTGGGCCGCGTAAGTCATGGTGTAGGGACTGCCTCCCAGGGCAGAGTCTGCCCAAGCGGGATCAAATGTGCTGCCGGTTAATCCGGGGCCTGACCAAATGCCACCTTGGGGAGATCCATTCAATTCAAAGGGGTCCGATTCTGGGCACGTGGCCAGGTTTTGGGGGATGACAAAATCCACCACTTCGATCACGGTGTTGCTGGAACAACCCGCATCGCCAAACGTTGAAAACACAAGGTCGTGGACGCCTGCTCCGCTAGAATCGGCGGAGAATACCCAAGGCGGCCCCGATACGCCTGGCCCTGACCATTCGCCGGCAACCGGCCCATTGCTCAAGTTCAAGGTTTGACCAGGGCATATCGTTGTGTCTGCTGTCCAGGCGCCCAAGTCGATGACGGCGACGGCCACCGTGCTCAAGCCTGCATTTCCTGTTTCGGTTTCAGTGGCGGTGACGGAGTAGACGGTGGACGACTCGGGGCAGAGGGTCCAAGGGCCGGGTCCAGAAAGCGAGGTTCCGTCGTCGGCCATCAAAACAAATGTGGTGGGACCGCACCCGCGGGCAGTGGCGGTGAGTTCAGTGCACCCACCGGTGCACAATGTATCGGTGGATACGCTGAGAATGGGGGCTGGACTGCACCCCGAAGCGGTCCACTCCGCAGTCATGTCTACGTTCCATACCGAGTCACAGGCGTCCCTCAAACCAATGGTGAGCGCAGCCAATATGTCGCAATTCCCCTCGATTGTCGCGCCATCGGCCAGGGGCAGGGTCAAAGTGCTGCCGGCGCCACCGGGACAACTGAGCACCTGGGCAGCGGCCGTGTCTACAGGCCAATTGGAGCCATCTGCTCCTACAATGCTCAAGCTGGCCCAGTCGATGAGCGCACATTCAATGGGGGGATTGAAACTCCATTGAAGGGCCGAGAAAGGACAAGACCCAGGGCCATCCAAGTTGGTCATTGGAGGGGTTGGG
>JAKMCX010000134.1 GCA_022428285.1 Flavobacteriales bacterium | reverse complement strand
GCCCATGGCGTGCTCATGGAAAGTGGCGGCGAGGGGATGGAGCCCGCAGGTGGAAAGTGGAATTACGACGCCACCAACCGCAAAAAGCTGCCCAAGGGCCACCGTCCGGTGGAGCCGCTTTTGTTTGAGCGGGATGTAACCGGACTTGAGGCCATGCTTCAGGCCTGCGGGGTGAAGACCATCGGGAGCGTGGATGCTCAGCGTTTTTTGTGGCCCGTGACCCGCGCGGAAGGGCTCAAGTTGCTGGACTTTTTTGTGGAGGAGTGTTTGCCGCGCTTCGGAGACTTCCAAGACGCCATGCACCCGGAATATTGGTCGCTCTATCACGCGCGGATTTCGTTTTGCATGAACTCCAAACTGATCTCTCCGGCAGAGGTGATTCAGGCGGTGGAAGACCGGTGGCGCGCCGATCCGGACCATGCCGACATCACCCAAGTCGAGGGCTTCATCCGTCAAATTCTGGGGTGGCGCGAATACATGCGCGGGGTCTATTGGGCCCACATGCCGGAGTATGCGGACCTGAACTTCTTCAATGCTGAGAACCCCCTTCCGTCTTGGTTTTGGACGGGCGAAACGAAAATGGCCTGCGTCGGCCACGCCATTCGCCAGAGCTTGGATTACAGCTACGCCCACCACATCCAACGTTTGATGGTGACGGGCAATTTTATGTTGCTGGCTGGGATTGATCCGGACGAGGTAGATCGTTGGTATTTAGGCATTTACATTGACGCCATCGAGTGGGTGGAGATCACCAATACGCGGGGCATGAGCCAGTTCGCCGATGGGGGCATCGTGGGGACCAAGCCCTATGCAGCCTCGGCCAACTACATGAAAAAGATGGGCCCGTATTGCAGCGGTTGCAGCTACGATGCGGCCGACAAAACGGGGGACAACAGCTGTCCCCTCAACAGTCTGTACTGGCATTTCCACGCACGCAACCGGGCCAAGCTCGAGCGCAATCCTCGGATTGGCATGGCTTACCGCACTTGGGACAAGATGGCGCCCGAGAAGAGGGAAGCCTTGCTCGAGCGCGGGGATGCGGTGTTGGCCAACCTTGAAAACCTCTGACCATGCGCAGTTTAATCTGGTTTAGAAACGACCTCCGGGTCACAGACAATGCCACCCTGAATGCGGCGGTGGAGGCGTCCACTGAGGTCATTCCTGTTTTTGTGATGGACCCGCATCAATGGTCCGAGGACCGTTGGGGTCAGGTCAAAACGGGCCCGTTCAGAACGCAATTCTTGCTGGAATCCCTCGCCGATCTCAAGTCTGAATTGGAAGACTTGGGTGGCGCTCTGGTCATTCGCCAAGGCGAGCCCGCAGAGGTCCTCAAGGCGCTGGCAGACCAATGGGGTGCCCACGCTGTATTTGCTACCGCAGAGCACACCCGAGAGGAGTTGGACCGCGAAACAGAGGTGGGGGAGATGCTGGACCTCCGCCTTCAGGAGCAGCTCACGATGTACCACCCGGATGACCTGCCGTTCGAGCTCGCGCAGCTCCCCGATGTGTTTACCCGCTTTCGCGGAAAAATGGAGAAGCGTTCCGAGGTCCGGGACCCTTTGAAGGAGCCCGAGTCGATGGCGGTGCCCGAAGGCCTGCTGTCCGATGAGGTGCCCACCTTGAAGGAGCTGGGGGTGAATGCGCCGGTCAAGGATGCCCGCGGCGTGCTTCCGTTCAAAGGAGGGGCCGTGGCGGCTTGGGAACGCATGGACCATTATTTCTGGGAGACCAAGAAATTGAGGGTTTACAAAAAGACGCGGAACGGCCTGCTCGGGGCCGATTACAGTTCCAAGTTCTCGCCATGGCTGGCGCTCGGCTGCATCAGTCCCCGTGAGATCCATGCGCAGATCCGTGCTTTTGAGGCCGAGGTGGAAAAAAACGAGGACACGTATTGGTTGATTTTCGAGCTGATTTGGCGCGACTACTTCCGCTATGTGGCCATGCGCTATGGCAACCGCATTTTCCACAAGCGCGGCATTAAAGACGAGAGCCCCAAATGGCGCACCGACCGCCGCACCTTCGAATCCTGGTGCGAGGGCCGGACGAAGTGCGATTTCGTCAACGCCAACATGCGGGAGCTCGCCGCCACGGGCTTCATGTCCAACCGTGGTCGCCAAAATGTGGCCAGCTATTTGGTCCACGACATGGGCGTGGACTGGCGCTTGGGTGCCAGTTGGTTTGAACACATGCTCCTCGACCACGACCCGGCGAGCAACTATGGCAACTGGATCTATGTGGCTGGTGTGGGCAACGACCCGCGTCCCAACCGCAAATTCAACACCTCAGGCCAAGCCGAACGCTACGATGCGGACGGCAAATACCGCAGACACTGGAGCCATGCGACTTTGGAACTTGACCTATAACGACCCGCGGCGTTGGGCCGAAGTCCACGCCATTTCGGGCAAGCCGTTGGGCTTCTGGGCGTCGCTCAAGTCCGGCGGAACGGGTTCACCCCGCGCCGAGCTTCTCGGAGGCTCCGGAGAGCTCAGCGCCCTGGTGGGCGTAGAGTCGGCCCGCACGGCATGCAATTTCGAGCGCACCGAAAAAGGCGCCATTCTCTACTTCCGCAGCCGCCTCGAAGTCTATGGAGCACCCTTCCAAAAAGGCGACATCAGCGGGGTGACCCGCATGCCCGAAGGGGCCGTTGAGCGGTTGACCATGTGGTGCGGTTGGACGGACCCAGACGGCACGGCTTCTTCGGGAAGTGTGGACATGCGCCTGTCTCGCTCCAGTGCAGCACGCATGGAGTCGTACATCCGGCGCTGGTTGGCGGCGGAGTAAGGTTCAGTCGAAGCCGACGACCTCGACGATGGAGAACTCGTCGCCCTGACCGAAATCGCCGTAGACGACCTGATAGATGCCCTCCGACGGGCTGTAAATCGCACCGCCGAGGTCACTCCAGCCGTTGGCGGGAACTTCGGTGGCCATTTCTGACAGGGAAACCGCGGGCTTGGGCGCCTTGTCAGCGCTGCTGAACGCATACAAGGTGGACAGGCCGATGGCGAGAAAAAAGCCCAAGAGGGCAGAGGTAAAATTGAAGGATTGCATGCCCTCAATCTCGTGAATTCTGTAAAAAGCCGTCAGCCCTTCCAGTTGGCCATGCAGACCTTGCCGTCGATTTGAAGGCGGCGTATGGCATCGAGTTCGCGGATCACGCCGTCGATGTCCCTTCCGATGGGCTTGAAATGGTAGGATTGGAACCAGATGGTGCCGGTCTTGTCGAGGATGAACAAACCGCGTTGGCAGAGGAGGTCTGAATTTGCAGTCAGGCGTCCATATTCATCGTAATCGAACTGGCCATCGAGGGTGCCGAAACGGTCGGAAACGTTGCGGTTCATGTCGGCGATGAGCGGATAGGTGACCCCTTGGGCGCCACCATCGGCTGCGGGAGTTTTGAGGAATTGCAAATGGGTGGTGGCAGAATTGGTGCTGCACCCGATGACGGCGGCCTCGCGGTCAGCAAAGTCGCTGAGCCGTTCTTGGAAAGCGTGGAGCTCAGAGCCGCACACGGACGTGAAGTCTTCTGGGTAGAAGAACAAAACGACATATTGATCGCGGAAGGAACTGAGGGAGAAGTCGCGCACCACCTTGCCGTCGACGACGGCAGTGGCTGTGAATTCTGGAGCGGGTTTGCCGAGCATGGTCATCTGGAGGGGGGATTGCGAAGAGAAGCAGCGGAGTCGTGCAATTGTTCGTTGGCGAAAGTACCCCGGCTTCGGGAGCGCAAGTATCTTCGCTGTCGTGACCGCCAAAAAGACCCGAACACCCCGCCGCAAGGCCAACCCGGCATTGCTCCCCGAAGAGGAGTTCTTCAACAGGGAGCTCAGCTGGCTGTCGTTCAATGAGCGCGTGCTTCAGGAGGCGGAAGACGAGCGCGTCCCCTTGATTGAGCGGATGCGGTTCCTCGGGATTTTTTCCAACAACCTCGACGAGTTTTTTCGCGTCAGGGTGGCGGCACTGCAGCGCATGGACGCCTTGGGCAAGCGGACCACGACCACATTGGGTTTTGGTGTCGCACAGACCCTCGAAGGGATTTCAGAGCGTGTCATCGCGTTGCAGGTCCGGTACAACCAGGCTTTTGAGGCTTTGGAAGGCCAATTGTCACAGGAGGGCATAGACATTTTGACCGAGGAGGGTCTCGATGAGAATCAGGCCCAGTTCGTGCAGGGATACTTCGACCAAAAGGTGCGTCCGCACCTGGTCCCCATCTTGATTTCCGATGTGGGCATGCCCGAGTTGAAGGATGGCCTGGTCTATTTGATCATCGCCTTGGAGGGGGATGTGTCCAAGCGCGCGCGCTATGCCTTGCTGGAGCTTCCCGACCACCTCGATCGGTTTTTGGTGTTGCCAGAAAAGGAGGGCAGGAGGGGGCTCATGTTCTTGGATGATGTGGTGCGCGTGGGTTTGCCCCGGCTCTTTTCGACGTTTCAACCGGATTCCGTGAGGGCCTATGCCATCAAGGTGACACGCGATGCGGAAATCGACATGGACGACGACCTCTCGAAGTCGCTGCTCGAGAAGATGAAAAAGGGCATTGCCCGCCGAAAGCACGGAGACTATGTGCGTTTTCTCTTTGACCGAGAAATGTCCGAGGACCTGCTGAAATTTTTGGTGCGCAAGCTCGGAGTGGTCGAGCAGGCCAACATCATTCCGGGGGGGCGCTATCACAACCGCCGGGACCTCATGGACTTCCCCGATTTGGACCACCCAAACTTGGTCTATCGCAAGCTGAAGCCCCTGCCGCACAGGCACTTGGTGAACCGCCGCAGCATTTTGGATCAGGTGGCCAAGCGCGACATCTTGCTGCACTATCCCTACCACGCATTTTCGCAGCTCGTAGACATGTTGCGCGAGGCAGCGATCGACCCCAAGGTCACGGCCATTCGCATCAACCTCTACCGGGTAGCGCACAATTCCCACATCATCAATGCCCTGACCAGCGCGGCATTGAACGGAAAGGAGGTGCAGGTGGTGATCGAACTGCAGGCGAGGTTTGACGAACGGAACAACATCAAGGTTACCCGAGAACTGCAGGAGGTGGGCATACAGGTCATCTTTGGTGTGGCTGGACTCAAGACCCATTCCAAACTCATGCTGATCACCCGCAAGGAGGGCCGGGTTCTTCGTCATTATGCCCATGTGGGGACGGGGAATTTCAATGAGGCCACCTCCGGGGTGTTCAGTGACTTGTCGCTGCTGACGGCAGACCGGCGCATCGCCTCCGAGGTGGAGCGTCTGTTCCAATTCTTTGAGCACAATTACCAGCGTGGCGTCTACCGGCACCTGATTGTTTCACCGTACAGCACGCGCAGGCGGTTTGGTCAAATGATCGACCGCGAAATCAAGGAGGCCTTGGAAGGGCGCAGCGCTTGGATGGTTCTGAAATGCAACAACCTCACGGATTCCGGGATGATCCGCAAGCTTTACGAGGCGAGCCAGGCCGGGGTCGAGGTGACTTTGCTGGTTCGTGGAACCTGCGCGCTGCGGGCCGGAGTCAAAGGGCTCAGCGACCACATACAGGCTTACAGTGTTGTGGGGCGGTTCTTGGAGCACGCGCGCGTGATCGCCTTTGGTGCTGCGGGAACGCCTGAATTTTATTTGTCGAGTGCCGATTGGATGACGCGCAACCTGGACCGGAGGATTGAGGTGAGTGTTCCCATTTATGATCCGGCCTTGCAGGCCGAAGTTTCGGCGATGCTCGAGTGCCAGATTCGGGACAATGTGAAGCGGCGAAGACTCGACAAGAAACAGCGCAACCGTTATGCTACCGCCGGAGACGGTGAGGAGCCAATGGAGGCGCACCGCGCCCTGTATGCGTTTTATGAGCGCCAACTCAAGGACAAGGGATGAGGTTGGCTGCCATCGACATCGGTTCCAATGCCGTCCGCTTGATTGTCAAAGAAATCAAGGGCAAGCAAGGCAGCTTGAAGGTGAGCAAGGTGGCGCATACACGCGTCCCGATACGCTTGGGCGAAGACGTCTTTGGGACCGGTGCGATCAGTGCCGAAAAGGAACGCCGCTTGGGCGATGCGCTGCACGGTTTTTCACTGCTGATGAAGGCGATGCAGGTGCGTGATTTTCGGGCGTGTGCGACGAGTGCGATGCGGGAAGCGTCCAACGGAAAGGCCATCGCGGGCAGGTTGGCCGATTTGACGGGAGTCCAAGTGGATTTGATTGATGGCAAGACGGAGGCGGACTTGATTTTTTCCAATTTCGAGGTGAGCCTGTTTGACCGCGAGCGCGACTACGTTTACATCGATGTGGGAGGCGGTTCTACCGAGCTGACCTTGATCCGGCAGGGAACGCGTGTGGAGGGCCGCAGTTTCAAGATTGGAGCCGTGCGCTTGCTGAAGGGCAAAGTAGACGCAGGAGTTTGGCCCGAGGTCACCCAATGGTGTTCCCAACTGATTGCTGAATGGGGTTTGAAAGCCCCCATAGCCATTGGAGCTGGAGGCAACATCAACCGGTTGTTTAAGCTTGGCGGGTGCCTGAGCGGCGAGGTCTTGCCCTATGACCGGTTGGCGTCTTTGGTCGAGGTCCTCAGCAGGTGCAGTTATGAGGAGCGCATGACGCGCTTTCAATTGAAGCCGGACCGGGCAGATGTGGTGGTGCCCGCAGGACGGATTTATCTGGATACCATGAAAATGGTCGGAGCCGAAGGCATTTTGGTGCCCAAAGTGGGATTGGCTGATGGGATCATTCTCAGCCTGTATGCTCAATTGAGCCGCCCCTAATTCAGAGGGGCAAAGGGACAGCGGCGCTGTCGAGTCTTTTGAGGCGCAGCAATTCCTCGGCCAAGCGCGCCTCCGTTTCTGGGTTCAAACCTTGCCCTTTGCGCTGGTCCTCCAAGGCCGCTGCAAAGGCGTCTGCAGACCACTCATCTCTCATGGGGCGGTTTTGGACGTTTTCGAAGTCTTGGTCTTCGGCCCACTCGGCCATCCAACGGATGTATTGCTGTTGAATGCGGACGAGGCATTCCCCAAACCGGGTCAGGCAGTTGGGATCCAGCGTGGCCGCCATGGCGGTGCGCAATCGGCCCACATTGGTGGCGTGTTGCCTGACCACTTGGTCTGCTGAGCCCTCGAGCGGGAGCATTTCAGGAAGCCTGCCATCGTTGCAAGGCAATTCTGCGCCCAGGGTTTCTCCCACTTCAGAAGCCGTGAGCAGGCGGTCGACCTTGGCGCGGAAGACCTGAGGGATCACCGTTTGCTTGAATAGGAAATCCCGCAGCGCAAAAACGTGCGCTTCAAACGCGTCGTGAATTTCTTCTGGCGTTGGAGCTTCGGGAAGCTGCAACACGAGCAAGGCGGTCTGGCGGTCCATCCATCCAAATTACGGCATTCTGTGGGGGGCGGATGGACCCGGCGCCCCTGTAATTCACTTTCTTTCGTTGGTGCAGGTGCCCTCGGGCTTGTTTGCAGGTGCTGCGCGGCACTATTTTTAGGCATGCTAATGCAGACGCCTAAAGTCATGTGGATTTCGCTCAGTCTATCTCTCCTTCTTTTCAGCTCATGCGCAGACGATGCGCCTGTAGGGAAGGCCACTCGAACAGTTGACCCTACCGCCGCTTTGACGGCGCAGGTCCAAAAGGAAGCGACGGCCGACGCGGCCACGACCTCGGAACCCGAAAGTCAGCAGGTCTCTGGCGGAGGGAGTGAGAACCCCAACTTTATGAATGGCATCACCGATGCCAACCGCGGCGACAAGGTTGGAAAGGTGAAGTTTTCGGGCAGCATCCAAAACCGCACGGGCATGCTGTACCTCTTCGAAACCGAAGGGCGCAATGTCGCTGCGATCGACTCCGTGACCCTGGTGAATGGCAAATTTGACTTTGGCGAGGTGGAAGTGGGCCGTGGTTTTTACGGGCTTGGTTTTGAGTCCAACAAGAAGACCGGTGACATCATCATGAATCCGGATGAGCCCGTTCTCAACATTGATTTCCAGAATGCGCGGCTTGTGGGGGGAGGCACCGACAGCCGAGAAAATCAGGGTTGGTTCGCGTATCGCGGGGCCGAAGGCGCCAACAAAAACCAGATTCGCCAGCTCTACAAGCAAGGAAAGGGAAAGGAGGAAGAGACCAAGCGCAACGTCAAGCTCAAAGAAGATGAGCTCGCCCAGACCCAACACAAATTCATTCAGGATTACCCCGGGACTTACCTGGCCAAGTTCCTGACTTGGAAGCAGCCGCGTTTCATCGGAGACAAAGGAACCTTCCTGAGTGATATCGATGTCACCGACAACAGCCTCATGCGTTCCATGGCGTTGCCCGATCGCATTCAATCCATGATGAGGACGTTCAGCGGTGGCAAGGACTCGGGTTTCTTGAGCTGCATTGACCTGGTCAAGGCGTCTTGTGAAGAGAACCCGGTGGCATTGGAGTTCGTGCTCTACAACATGCTGGACGGATTCTACAATACGGGCAAGGAAACCATTTGTCAGTACATCCTCGACAATTACATTTTTGACGAAGACTGCGGTGCCAACCTCTCCGATGTCATTCGGCAGCGCGCCCAGGGCATCATCAACCTGCGCGTGGGCAACACGCCTCCCAGCTTCCGCATTCCCGACGTGAACGGCAAGATGGTAGACCTCTCAGAAGAGGTGGCCAAGAATAAATACACCTTGGTCATGTTCTGGGCCAGCTGGTGTCACAAGTGCGAGCAGGAAATCCCCAACCTCGTGCCGATGTACAACGACCTCAACCCCAAAGGATTTGGTGTCATTGGAATTTCGGTGGACCAGCAAAAGCTGGCTTGGACAAAGGCCATTGCCGACAACCAGATTCCCTGGTCCAACGTCAGTCAGCTCAAGGGCTGGGATGCGCCCATCACCGACGATTATAAGATCACGCAAACCCCCACTTACTTCTTGCTCGATAACACTGGAAAGATTGTGTTGAAGCCCGAGCGTTGGTTTGAAATTCAGCGTTTCCTGCAGTCCCGCCTCTGATCGCCTGTTGGCGGTTTTGCAGGTCGTTTAGGCTCACCGAATGGCCTTTCGGTGCGCGTCTAATCAGCTTCTGTTTTTCTTTAAGTCTGCGTAGAGTTCGGCATGGCGCCGGGCTGCAGCTGCGGCTGAAAAGCGTTCAGCATTGAGGTGGCCTTTTTCAATCAGTTGGTCCCGTTCATCGGGTTTGTTGACGATGGTCAGCACCGCTTCGCGTATGGCATCAGGGTCTGTAGGGTCTACGAGCCATGCGCCATCCCCAGCCGTGTCGTCCATAGGGGCCAGGGCGCTGGTGATCACAGGAAGTCCTATGGTTTGGGCCTCAATGATGGGCATGCCAAACCCTTCGAGGGTGGAGCAAAAGAGCAGGGCGTCGGACGACGCGTATTCGTTTTGAAGCTCTGATTCGCTCAGTTTGGACGCAAAACTGTAGTCCATGTCGAGGCTGCGCAACATGGCGTGCTGCTGATCCGAAGGTTCCCCAATGATGCGCAAATGAATGTCCAAGCCAGCCAATGCTGCAGCGTGCCGGTCGAGGTTTTTGTTTTCTGCCAGTCCGATGTGCAGCATCTGGGGTGTGCTGTTTTCGGGACATTTTGCCCGGCGTTGATAGGTGGGCGAAATCACACTTGGAATCACCACAATGCGCTCGGCAGGGTAGGACGTTCGGCGCAGAATGTCTTCTTTGGTGCGTTTGGAAACGGCCACCAGCCTGTCGCAAGACTCCAGTGGTAAATCCAACCAGAACTTCTTTTTGAGCCACCGTTTTGTGGCGCCGCCTTCGTCTAGGAGGCCCAAGTCGTGGATGGTCAACACGGTCAATCGGCGTTTGAGTCGGATCGCCGTGAAGTGGATGTCTCCCGTGATGTGGATGATGCCGTGATTCAAAGACCGCACTTCCTTCCAAATCGTCAGGCGGTCCAAGAGGCCCGCTGTAAAGCGGCTGGCGACGTGGATGGTGGGAGTGGGGTGTTGTGCGGGCCATGCGTTGTGCATGGTGCGGTAAGAAGTTTCGATGCTAAAGTTGCCCAAGCTCCGGGGCTTTCTCATGACCCAAACCACTTCTGAAGAAGACGAACCCGACATCAACACAAAAATAAGGCGGAAGGCTTTTGTCCTGTGGTCATCGGAGACGTGAATTGGTGTTCTATTTGTCAGGCGTGGCGCAGGGCGTCGATGGGGTCGAGTTGGGCGGCTTTGCGCGCCGGGTAATAGCCGCTGCCGAGGCTCACAATTCCACTCAGAAACAAGGCGATGGCGACCCAGCCCCACGGCAGTGCAAAGGGGGCTTCGAGGTAACTGGCGACGACGTTGCCGACACCGATGCCCATGAGTACCCCGAATATTCCACCCAAGAATCCGATGATGACGACTTCTACGAGAAACTGGGCCCTGATGGTCTTGGCCGAGGCGCCGAGGGCTTTGCGCAGGCCGATTTCACGGGTGCGCTCCGTCACGGTGACCAGCATGATGTTGGTGAGTCCGATGGATGAGCCAAGCAAGGTGATGAGCCCCAGGAACAAAGCTGCCAATGTCACACTGCCCAAGCTTTCGTTGAACTGAGCGATGAGCGCATCGGAACGGGTGATTCGGAAGCTGTCGGGTTCGCCAGGCAAATCACCTCGGATGGCCCTCATTTCACCGGTCACCACTTCTGAAAGGCCCGCAATGGCTTCGGGGTCAGGCGCCCGGACTTGCACGGAATAGCTGGTCCGGCGTCCGCTGAATCGGGCGCGGATCTCGCTGACGGGTAAGATCGCTTGGTTGTCCTGCGACATGCCGAACGAGGCCCCTTCAGGCTCTAAGACGCCCAATACGCTGTAGCGCCGGTTCCGAATGCGGATGCTCTGTTCGATGGGGTTTTCAGAAGGGGCGAAAAGCTTGTCGACAACGTCTTGACCAATGATGACCAAGGGGGCATTGCGGCGCACTTCTTCCGCGGTGAAATTTCGTCCAGCGCTGAGCGCATAGGCGCTCATGGGCAGGAACCCTTCGTCTCCACCCACGACCATGACGTTGGGGTCGGTTTCGTTTTCGCCCGAAGAAATGCGCCCCATCATGGTCCCGCGGGCAGAAACTGAGGTTATGGCCACACCTGTCATGGCCTTCTTGAGGGCCATCGCTTGACCAAAGTCCAGGGCATCTGTACCAGAGAGTCTGCGGCCACCAAAGGCGCCGCTCTCGTTTTTTTGACTCACTTGAAGCGTGCCTGCCCCTAATCCGATGAACTGGTCTAAGAGGCTGGACCTCAGTGCTTCTGTCGCTGTTATCATGGACATCAAGGCCATGATTCCCATCCCGATAATGGTGATGGTCAGCAGGGTGCGCAGCCATTGGGCCCGAATGGACCGCACGGCCACTGTGGCCTGTTCGCGAAGCACCGTCAATGTCATGTGTCAAAGCTACGCGCGCTTGTATCTTCGCCGCCGCAACGCTTCAACCCTTATCGACATGTTTGATCTCGAGATGATCCGCTCCGTTTATGACCGCTTCCCCAGCCGTGTGGCTGCTGCGCGTCAAGTGACCGGCAAACCATTGACGCTCGCAGAGAAGATCCTCTACACGCACCTGTGGGACGGAGACGCTTCCAGCGCCTTCAGCCGGGGAAAGGACTACGTGGACTTCGCGCCCGACCGTGTGGCCATGCAAGACGCAACGGCCCAAATGGCCCTGTTGCAGTTCA
>JAKMCX010000116.1 GCA_022428285.1 Flavobacteriales bacterium | reverse complement strand
ATGCTGTAGCGCTTCGCGTGGATCAAGTGGTGCACGCCTATCGCGATATTGCTGGAAAAGCCGCTGTTGTTGCAGACGGCCTTGATGCGCAGCGTGGGCCATTTGGCAACAGTGGCGACTGTAACATCAATGTCAATTGCCCTGAGGGGGCAACGTGGCAGTGTGAAAAGCGCTCGGTAGCACTCATTGTGCAAGGTGGATTTGCGGTGTGCACAGGCGCACTGGTCAACAACACGGCCCAAGACGGCGCGCCCCTTTTCTTGACCGCCAACCACTGCCTCGGCGGCAACGTCGGAAATTGGACGTTTTACTTCAATCACGAAACCGAGGGATGTCAGGGCAACTCCGGCCCGACCAACCAAAGCGTCAGCGGCTCAGAATTGCTGACCAGCAACAGTGCTTCCGATTTCGGCCTGTTGCTCCTCGATGAAACTCCTCCAGCGAACTACAATGTGTTCTATGCAGGTTGGGACGGCACCGATGTCGAAAACGTTCAAAATGCAACGGGCATTCACCACCCCGCTGGGGACCTCAAAAAAATCTGCATCGAGGAGGACGCCCCCTACCACGACAATGCTGCAGGCGCGGCTGTTTGGTGGATCGATGCGTGGGAAGATGGCGTAACAGAAGGCGGGTCATCGGGTTCGCCTTTGTTTGACCAAAACCACCGCATCATAGGCCAGCTGTACGGCGGGGCCGCTGCTTGCTCCGGCAACGTCAACAACGGTCAATTCGACTACTATGGACGCATGGGCGTGAGTTTTAACAACGGGATCACCGAACATCTAGACCCGCTTGGATTGGGCGTGGAAGTGCTCGATGGATACCCCAGCGCAGGTTGCGTAACCAGCTTTGACCTCGACATGGGCGTGGGCATCGCAAGCGCGCCCGATGGCGTGCTCTGTGGCGGTGGAGATGTCACCATTGAAGTGGCACTGAGCAACTTTGGCTCCTCCCCGCTCACATCGGCGGTCATCGGTTACACGGTAGATTCCGGCGCTGAGCAAACGGTCAATTGGAGTGGGAACCTGGAGCAGTATGAGAACGAAGTGATCGCCTTGCCTGGCATTCCTGCCATGGACGGCTCCACAGAAGTCGAGGTCTACGTGGTCACCGTCAACGGCCAAGAAGACGAAAACAGCTTCAATGACACTGCCATCATTGAATTCACTGCATTTGCTGGGGAAACCTTTGACTTTACGTTTGAATTGGTGCTCGATGATTACGGAAGTGAGACCACTTGGGAGCTCCGCAGACTGGGCAACGTGGTCTACTCAGGCGGTCCCTATGAAGACGGTCAGGACGGCACCGTTGTGACCATCCCGCTGTGCCTTGAAGAGGGCTGCTACATTTTGCAAGTAGACGACAGTTACGGGGACGGTATGTGCTGTGACTATGGTGAAGGCAGTTTTTCTGTGCTTGACCCAGAGGGGGATGTGGTCTACACAGGTGGGGCCTTCAATGACTCCGACTTGGAACAATTCTGCACCAATGCCATGTCAGTCGATGAGCAAGGGGCCGGCGCGTTGCGCATTTGGCCCAACCCAGCCACCGCATCGTTGCAGCTCGACGGCATACCCGAGGGGGCCCTCATTCAAGCATTTGACGCCCTCGGCCGTGCGCTCTCCAGTGCTATCCGCGCCTCTTCTGGCAGGCAAACCTTAGATGTTGCTGACCTCCCCAGAGGCTGGGTGGTCTTTCGGGTCACCACGGAGGATGCGACATACGCCGTTCGTTGTCTGCTCCGTTGATTCACCATGCGTTCGTTTCTGCCCCTCCTCCTTTTGGCCCTCTTGAGCAGCGGCTGTTCGTCCCAAAAAGAAGGGCTGAACGCTGCTGAAACTTCGGCCGGGATCGCCGCAGAGACGCCTCCTTCGTCTCCGTTCACCATCGTGGCATTGCATGTTGAGTCGGACAGCCTGATTGCGGAGCTTCGCTATGGCGGGGGATTTCGCGACCATGATTTCGCCTTGATCTCCGATGGTGTGGCCACGAAGTCCTTGCCCAGACAGCAGCCTTTGCGCATCACCCACAACGCCAATGGCGACATGGGGAAAGCGCTCATCACCTCGCGACAAGCGTTTGACCTCAGGCGCTTCAGGGACCCTGCGCAGCCGGTTGTGCGCATAGCGGTAGACGGCTGGCCGGAACGCCTCGACTACACCTACAGCCCCTGACATGGCGGCCCTGTGGGACATCGGGGCTGCAGCTATGGCCGCCCTACCAGCCGCTTTTAGAATTGCATGGGATTGGCGATGGCACCGGGCCTTGTCTCGCGGAGCCCTCCCCTTGGAGACGCCCCACCCCGCCGTGTCTCCTCCCGCACCAAGTGCAGTGCCCCGCAACCCCAATACAGGCGTCACCCTGATTGTCTGTGCCCACAATGACCTGGCCATGCTGCAGTCAAACTGGGCCTTTTGGCGCGGACAACAGTTTCCAGACCACTGGTCTGTCGAATGGCTGGTGGTCGACGACGGCTCCCAGGACGGCACCCGAGAATGGCTGACTGGATTGGAGGCCCAAGACGCCCAGCTCACCGTCGTCCATCACGACAAGACCAGACCCGGAAAAAAAGACGCCTTGGCCGCAGGAATTCGGGCTGCACAGCATGAGGTGCTGGTGATGACCGACGCCGATTGCAGGCCACAACCCTTCTGGGCGGCGTCCATGGCCCAGTCTTTGACAGCGCAGAAACCGCTGGAGCGCCCTTCCGCCCCTCGACCACTGAAGCTGGACATGGCCCTCGGGATTTGCCTGCCCGATGGCGGCCCAGCCCTCCTGGGCTTTGATGCGGTCCGCGTGGCCTTTCAATACAGCGGTGAAGCCCTTTTAAACCGCCCCTACATGGGGGTGGGGCGCAACATCGCTTACCACCGGTCGGCGTGGGAAAAGGTCGGCGGCTTCGATGCGCACGCCGATCTGGCCAGCGGTGACGACGACCTTTTTGTCCAAGACGCGGTCCGGTCCCAGTTGCGCATTGGCATGGTTCAACCGCCTAACGAAGCTGCATTGAACCGTGTTTTGCCCGCCTCTGACTGGAAGGATGGATGGCAACGGAAGCGGCGGCACCTTTCCACTGCGGGCCGCTACAGACGCGGCACACGACGCATACTGGGTCTTGACGCTTTGCTCGACCTACTGATCGTTGCCGCTGCTGTTGCCGCCCCACTTGGCCTTTTGCACAAGTTTGTTTGGATACCGGTTGCGGCCATGACCCTTGCCGCTGTCGTTCGTGCGTTTACCTTGTCGTTGTTCTCGCAGGTGTGGGGCAAGGATGCATTTCCATGGTGGCAATGCCTCCTGTGGGGTCCAATTCGTTGGATGCTGCTCGCCACCGCCACTGTGCGTAACGCTTTCACCTCATCGCCGACATGGACGCAGCGGGCACCGACAAGCAGGTCGTAATCGACCACCTTTCCGACAAGGCGAAGTATGACTTCGGTCTTATTTCTAGGGCTTTGGACAAGCATGATCAAGCTGCGTTTGCAGAATTGATGGAGCGGTACCGGGAGCCCATTTACTACATGCTGTTGAAAATGGTCAACAGCCAAGACGACGCTGAGGACCTGATGATCGAAACCTTTGGCAAGGCGTTCAGGAGACTCAAACAGTACAGCCCCAAATTCGCTTTTTCGACCTGGCTCTTCAAAATCGCATCGAATGGCGCCATCGACTTCATTCGCAAGAAGCGCATCAAAGCCCTCAGTCTTGACAAGGGCTTCACCGATGCTGAGGGCGATACCATGGAAATTCAGGTGGCCGATGACGGCCTCGATCCTGGTCAATCTTTGGAGAAGCAGCAGCGCGTGAACCGCATGCGTGAAGTGGTGGCCCAACTCAAGCCCCGCTACCGGCGTTTGGTCGAGCTGCGCTACTTCGAAGAGTTCAGCTACGACGAAATCGCTGCAGAGCTCAACCTGCCCCTCGGCACTGTAAAAGCTCAGTTGTTTCGGGCCAGGGACATCCTCGCTGGCGTGCTCGAGACAGACCGTGACCAGTTCTAAAGTGGCCCCTACCAAAACAGACTTTCGGGAAGTCGACAACCTGCTGGCCAAGCTGTCGGTAGACTGTCACGACTTTGGGACGCCCATTCCCGCGCTTTCAGATGCCCAGCGGCACAAGCTGGCCATGCTGGGCCCCTTGTTTAGAGAGTGGAATGCGCAGATCAATGTGATTTCCCGCAAAGACATCGACGCATTTTTCACCCGACATGTGCTCCACAGCCTTTCCATGGCCCGGGTGTTCCGGCCCGAAGCGGGGGCGCGCATTCTCGACGTTGGGACTGGAGGCGGATTTCCGGGGCTCCCTTTGGCCATCCTGTTTCCCCAAACGCACTTTACCCTGTGCGACTCCATCGGCAAGAAGATCAAGGTGGTCAATGCCGTCGCCCAAGCGCTGGAATTGGACAACGTGGAAGGCACATGGGCCCGGGCGGAAACGCTCACTGACCTCCCTCCATTTGACTTTGTAGTGAGCCGTGCTGTGACCAAAATGGCCCCATTCCTGAGTTGGGTGCGGCCTCTGATGGCAGAGGACCACCGACACGGATTGTCCAACGGAGTGCTCTATCTGAAAGGGGGTGACCTCAAGTCAGAACTCGCTCCAGTAAAGGACCCTGTGTTGGAATGGTCCTTGTCCGATGTGCTGCAAGACCCTTGGTTTGAAACCAAAAAACTCCTGCACGTGGCGCTCTAAAAAGAATGAAGGGGACATTTCTGCCCCCTCCGAAACCTGCAAGGATTTTGAAACCGACGCGGCCTTTTTAAGGGCCGCATCCAGTGTATAGACGACACGAAATGCATCCGTTGCCTCTCGAGGCAAAAAAAAATTGACAACCGTCCACCACAGGCTTGTCACATCCATGGACCTCAAACGGTAATCCGTGCATACCACCGTTAAATTAGCAGGGTGAAGAAAGAGGATTCTCCAGCATCGGCCATGCCCGATGCGGAACAACTCAAAGCCTTGGGCCGCAATACCATCAGTGCGTCCTTGGGGTTGGAATTGATCTCCGTCGAGCACGGGACCGTCGTGGGCAAGATGCCCGTCGATGCTCGGACCCATCAACCCTACGGCCTGCTGCACGGAGGCGCCAGCGTCGTTCTGGCAGAAACATTGGGGTCGGTCGGCTCCCACTTCATTGGGGCCCCTCAAGGCAAAGCTGCCGTTGGCATCGAGGTCAACGCGAACCACTTGCGCGGGGTCAAATCAGGTTGGGTCACCGGAACAGCACGTCTTCACCACGAAGGCGGGAAACTGCACGTCTGGCACATTGAGATCGTGGACGGGGAAGGCAGGGCCATCTGCACCAGCCGCCTGACCGTGATGTTGATTCCCAACCCAAATCCCGCTGGATGATGGCAGAACGTCACATTCAAGACCCTGAAACCGAAGTTCTGTTTCACCGGCCAGGGAACCTCCACATGGAAAGGCTGGTTCCCGACGGTGCAGGCAGCATGTGCTTTAGGCTGCACCCTTGGGAACGGGCCAAAGACCGTTCGGAGTTGGTCCTGCGTGGACGCCCACAAAATGAAGAAGTGCTGGTGCGCGATGCCCGGCCATCTGTCAAAAGCCGGGCGCGGAAAATCGACGGAACTGCTCAAAGCGAACACGCCGACTGGATCAAGTCCGCGCAGCATGCCATGTCCGAAGGCCCCCTCAAGAAGGTGGTGCTGTCCAGCCTGCTGAATGTGGAGGTGGAAGGTTTGGACACCATGGACATCGTCCGGCGGCTGGCCCTGGCCCATCCCGAGTCCTTTAGCTGGGCCTTTTCAAACCCCGAGGTGGGCACCTGGTTTGGCTCCTCACCCGAGCCTTTGATCAAGGGGAAATGGCCCCAGATGCGCACCGCCTGTCTCGCGGGAACCCGCATGGCACATATGGGCGATGTGTCCGACCCTTGGACCGAAAAAGAGCGCGAAGAACAGGACTTGGTGACCGAAGGCGCGTTGCAAGCCCTGCAGCAAAGCGGTTGTGCAGACATCCGCACGAGCGAGCGTCAAACCATACAATACGGTCCAATTGAGCACCTCCGAACATGGGTGGACTTCGAAGCAACCCGTCCCCTAGAGGAGGTGATTCAGGCCCTTCACCCCACCCCTGCCGTTGGCGGCACTCCTAGAACCGAGGCCCTTGACTTTATCTCTGAGTACGAAACCCACGACCGGGCTTACTACACCGGCTGGGTTGGCATGGAAGAAGGTGAGGACCTTTCTTATTTCGTCAATCTGCGCTGCGCACACCTGCGCGGGGGCATCATGACAGCTTATGCAGGCGGCGGCATCACTGCGGCATCCAATGCGGCGGCTGAATGGGCCGAGACCCGCAATAAACTGAGGTCTGTGTTGGACCCCATCGTCCACTGGGAACCATGACAGCCTCAGGGTCACCTGCGCTGGAATCGGCCAGGGTGCTCGCTGCGGGACTGTCGAAGAACGGTCTAGGAGCAGTGGTGGTGAGCCCAGGATCTCGCAATGCCCCTTTGATTCAGGCCTTTGTCGAACTCGGCACCCCAGTGGTGGTGGCGCTCGACGAACGGTCAGCCGCCCACCACGCCATGGGCATGGCGTTGGCGCTTCAGCAACCTGTAGCCGCATGCTGCACCAGTGGCACAGCAGCACTCAACCACGGCCCCGCGCTTGCCGAAGCGCACCGCGTCGGACTGCCGCTCATCAGCCTGACCGCAGACCGCCCTCACGGAGCCCACGACACCTGGCAAAGCCAAACCCTCGTTCAAGACGGGGTTCATGCGAAACAGGTCAGCGGGTCTTTCATTTGGGACCATCCAGAAGGAGACGCCGGCCAATCCATGCTCCAAGACATGGCCCAGGCCTTGCACCAAGGTCCCATCCACGTCAATTGTCCGTTTGACGTTCCCCTTTACCCAACAGAAAAACCGCAACAGAAAGCGGACAGCGCCCTGCTTCGCCCTTCCCAACCCGCAGGGCCAAACTGGAACCGGGCCCCGAAAGCCCCGCCGGATTGGTTTAAATCCCGCTTGGAAGCAGCGGTAAACTCCGGAGAAAAAGTGCTCCTGCTCGGTGGCACGCAGCCTGTGCCCCTTTCTGCCGAACCCCTCAGGTCCTGGGGAAGTTTCGCGCTCATTGCCGGCGACAACACCAGCGGCCTTTTTGCACCGGGCGTTCCCGCCATATCTGCCTGCGACCGTTGGCTGACTGCGTGGCAAAAGAGCGGGCGCCCACTGCAAGACCTGGCACCGGACCTGGTGGTCACCTTTGGCGCGCCCTTGGTGTCCAGACGCTTGCGGGATGCCCTCGCCACCCTTGACTTTGAACACCTCCACTTGGGACCGTCGGGAGAGGCACCCCAAGCCTTTGCGCGCCCTCCCCGTGCTGTCCTCTGCGATGTAGGCGCCGCCCTTGAGGCCGGAGCAGCTGCTTTCAAGCCGGCGAATGACAGCGCCATAGCCGACGACGTTGAAGCATGGCAACGCACCTGGTGGGACCTAGAAGATGGACTGCGTGCTGCGCACAACGCGGCCTTGGATGCTGCACCATGGAGTGATTTGCGGGCACACCGCTGCCTGCATCAGGCCCTGCCCAAAGGTTGGGACTTGCACCTGGGCAACTCGACTCCGGTGCGCTATGCACAGCTCTTCGAAGGCAGTGACCCGCACCCTTGGTCCAACCGAGGAGTGGCCGGCATCGATGGCTGCAACTCCACCGCTGTCGGATCTGCCCTTGCTGGGCGCCCTACCGCCCTCATCACGGGAGAGCTGGGGTTCTTGTACGACGCCAACGCCTTTCACATTCAACCCCTGCCCAAGGCCCTCCGGATTGCTGTGATCCACAATGGTGGTGGTGGAATTTTTAGATGGATTGATGGTCCGGCGGAAACGGGACTTTTGGAAAGCCACTTCGAGTGGCAGCACTCAACAGACCTGCGTCCCCTTTGTGAACTGCACGGCCTGATTCACCAGCGCATCCACAATGAAGCGGAACTGCAAGCGGCCTTGCGCAATTGGTGGGCCCCATCTCCTGCACCCCAAGTTTTGGAAATCCTCACCCCCGGTGCGGAAAGTGCAACGGCATATGCCCGCTACATGGAGGCCGTCTGCGTGTAAATTTGCGCCCGTGCCGGTGGCTTCATGGCCTCCATCAGAACATCCATGGCCCCGGCGTTGTCAATCTCCAAAGCGCAAAACATGGCGAACGCAAGACAGTGGGAACAAATTCAGCCCTTCGAGGACATCCGGTTTGAATTCTGCGAGGGCATTGCCCGGATCACCATTGACCGCCAGCAGGTCTACAATGCGTTTCGCCCAGAAACGAACATGGAGATGCTCGAGGCCATGGACATCGCGAGAGAGCGCCAGGACATCGGCGTTGTGGTGTTAACGGGTGCCGGAGACAAGGCCTTTTGCAGTGGCGGAGACCAAAATGTGAAGGGCACGGGTGGCTACATCGGAGGCGATGGGGTGCCCCGTTTGAATGTGCTGGATTTGCACAAGAAAATCCGCTCCTTGCCCAAGCCTGTGATTGCAGCAGTCAATGGTTATGCCATCGGAGGCGGTCACGTGTTGCACGTGGTGTGCGACCTCACCATCGCTTCTGAGAACGCCATTTTCGGCCAAACCGGCCCCAAGGTGGGCAGCTTTGATGCTGGGTTTGGATCGAGCTACCTCGCCCGCCATGTGGGTCAAAAGAAAGCCCGCGAGATCTGGTTCCTCTGTGAGCAGTATTCGGCAAAGGAAGCCGAGTCCATGGGCCTGGTCAACACGGTGGTCCCACTCGAGAAGCTCGAGGAGACTTACGTCAAATGGTGCAAAACGATCATGAAGCGTTCCCCATTGGCCATCCGCATGATCAAGCGCGGCCTCAACGCCGAGCTTGACGGCCAAGCAGGACTGATGGAGTTCGCCGGAGACGCCACCTTGATGTACTACCTGATGGAAGAGGCCCAAGAAGGCAAGAACGCCTTCCTCGAAAAGCGGGACCCCGACTTCCAACAGTACCCCAAGTTCCCCTGAGGAACATGCTTCGAGACTTCATACAGGCTGCGCGGCTGCGCACACTGCCCTTGGCCAGCGCCTGCGTCTTGACCGGCGGGGCATTGGCTGCGGCTTCGGGCGTTCCGCAGGCGCGCTTCGGACCTCTGTTTGCCGGTTGTTTGGCCACGGTCATCTTGCTTCAAGTGCTGGCCAACTTTGCCAACGACTTGGGTGACTTTGCCAACGGCGCAGACCGCGCAGAAGGCCACCAACGCAGCGACCGGGCGGTCGCCTCTGGCCGCATTTCGCCTGCCCAAATGAAACGGGCCACGATCGCGACTGCGGCACTGGCCTTGTCGGTGGGCATCGCTACAGTGCTGATGGCTGCCGGAGACCACATCACGACCGTGCTCTTTTGGATCGGCACAGGGGTGCTGTCCATCGGCGCTGCTTACACCTACACCGCCGGTGACCGCCCCTATGGATACAGCGGTTTGGGCGACATCAGTGTGCTGGCCTTCTTTGGGGTGGCAGGGGTAGCGGGCACTGCAGCACTCATTGCTGGAACCTTTGACGCCATGTGGCTCCTGCCTGCTTTGAGCATCGGACTGCTCAGCGTAGCTGTACTCAACCTCAACAACTTGAGAGACCATGTATCGGATGCGGCCACAGGGAAACACACCCTGGTCGTGCGCATGGGATTTGACCGGGGCAAAGTGTACCATGCGCTGCTGGTGGGCGGCGCCTGGACTGCCCTGTTGGCGTTTTGGGCACTGGATGCCGACGGTCCGTGGCACGGAAAGCTGTGGTACGGGTTGTTTGGATTGGTTCACATCAAACACCTGGCTTTGGTCTTCCGCACGCAAGACCCTGCCGAGCTGGACGGTGAACTCAAAAAAATAGCACTGAGCACCTTCGCCATTTCCTTGTTCTTCTTTTTGAGCGCCACCGCATGACAGGTTTTGACATCCGCATTGTAGAGCGCACGCTTCAGTTCAAACAGCCTGCTGGCACGTCCCGCGGCGTGCTTTCGGACAAACCGAGCTTCTTTGTCGTGGCCCAAGATGTCGACGAAGATGGCCGCATTGGAATCGGCGAATGCAGCTTGATTCCAGGGCTTTCCCCTGAAAGTGTGCCCAGGGCAAGGATGGAGCTCAAGAAATTGGCGGCTTCTGGCACGCTCGACCCCAAAGCCATGAGCTTGCAGTACCCTGCGGTCCGGTTTGCCGCCGAAACGGCGTTGATCGACTTGCTCAACGATGGCGACCGAACGTTGTTTCCCGGCCCCTTTACAGAAGGCCAACCCATCCCCATCAACGGCCTGATCTGGATGGGCGACCCCGACAGTATGGTCGCCCAAGCTGCGTCCTTGATCGAGCGTGGTTTTGACACCCTCAAGCTCAAGGTTGGGGCATTGGACTTCGAGCAAGAATTGGAATGCCTGCGCGCCATTCGCGCCATGGCCCCTTCCGACCAAGTGACCCTGCGCCTCGACGCCAATGGCGGTTTAGACGATAACGACACCGCTGTGACCTTGCGCAAACTGGAGCGGTTGGCTGCGTTTGACATTCACAGCATGGAACAACCCGTGCGTCCTGGACAATGGAAGAAGATGCAGACCATCTGCTCGGATTCTGCCATCCCCATTGCCCTCGATGAGGAATTGATCGGTGTGCATGACACCACGCTGCGCCGCAACATGTTGCATGTGATCCAACCGGCCTTTGTCATCTTGAAACCGAGTTTGATTGGCGGTCTGGTCGAAGCCAACCACTGGATTGACCTCGCTGCAGAAGTCGGAGCCCAGTGGTGGGCAACCAGTGCATTGGAAAGCAACATTGGCCTGAACGCCATTGCACAATGGGCGGCGGACGCCACGCTAGAAGAGGCCACCAAGATTCCCCAAGGGCTGGGAACGGGCAGCCTTTTTACAGAAAACATCCCCTCGCCATTGGTGGTGGAAGGGGGCACCCTCCGCATCGCGCAACCGGGCAGTGAGGCCATCCCTGGTCCGCACACCTGGGACATCACGTCCATTCTTTCATGAGCGAATCTTGGCGCATCTCAGCGGAAGGCCGTGTGCACGCACCGTCTGGAGATGCTGCGTGGACCGCGGGCTTTCTTGCCGCCAAAGACCAATGGACGAAGGCATGCCCAACGGCAATCACTTCGGGATCAACAGGCCACCCTGTGGAGCATCGGTTTTCTGCGGAAGCCGTCCTCGCCTCCGCCAAGGCTACAGCACAGCATTTCGAGCTGGACAACCCTGCCGTTTCCACGGTAGCGGCTTGGTCTGCGCTGCCTGCCGAAGGAACAGGCGGGCGCATGATGGTCTGGCGGGCATTGGCATTGGGCTGGGACCTGACCGTATCAAGGCCTGCCGCCGCTCCTGCTGTCCCACCCGCTCCTGCCCCGCACGGACGCTACCACTTCGCTGTGGCCACGCCTATGCAAGCAAGGCACCTTGTGGACTCCGGTCAACTCAACCGGTTTTCCACCCTGCTCCTGGGCGGTGCGCCGCTTTCTCCAGACCTCGAAGCGACCTTGGCACAAGCCGCACTTCGAGCTGAATGCCGCATTTATCATGGCTTCGGAATGACGGAAACCTTGACGCATGTGGCCACGCGCACCTTGGGTACAGAGGCCTATACAACCTTGCCCGGCGTCGAAATTGGCACCTCGGCTTCAGGGGCCTTGATCCTCGACATCCCCCGGCGTGGCGTGCAGCGCTTGGTCACAAAAGATGCCGTTGAAATTCTGCCTGCACCTGCCTCGGAAGCCGCTGGTGGGCGTCAATTTCGATGGCTGGGCAGGCTCGACGATGTCATCAATTCCGGAGGACTCAAACTCCACCCCGCGGCACTGGAACGGCAGTGGTCTGCCCAGTTGAAGCGCGCATTGGGCGACAGAAGGTGGTTTGTAACCGGAAGGCCGGACCACAGCCTCGGAGCCTGCGTCACGCTGGTGGTGGAAGGTCCAAACGACAGCAACCTGGCGGCCGCAGTTCTCGACGCCCTCTCCGATGCGGGCAATGCCCGGCCACGCGCAGTAGAATTTCAGCCGCATTTTAAAGAAACCGCTTCAGGGAAAGTCCGCCGCACCTGAAGCCTTTGCATCTTCGCCCCATGACGCTACCCCGCCTCGTATTTGCCACAAGGAACCCCGGAAAGGTCAAGGAGATCGCCGAACTCCTCGCAGCCCAGTTCACGGTAGTGGGACTGGATGAAATCGGCTGTCACGAGGACGTTCCCGAGACGGCAGAGACCATCGAAGGCAACGCCATCCAAAAGGCGGAATATGTGAAAACCCATTATGGCGTGGATTGCTTTGCAGACGACACCGGACTGGAAGTCAATGCCCTGGATGGAGCACCAGGCGTCTACACCGCGCGATATGCCGGCCCAGAAAAGGACGCCAATGCCAACATGGACAAGCTGCTCGATGCCCTTCGGAATGAATCCGACCGCGGTGCCCGCTTCAAAACCGTCATCGCCTTGACCTCTGACGAGGGGACCCAAACCTTTGAAGGATTGTGTCCTGGTGCCATCGCTTTGCAGCGCAGCGGCGCCGACGGATTTGGCTATGATCCAGTATTCGTTCCAGACGGTGCCACTTCAACCTTTGCCGAAATGGATGCAGAGGAAAAGAACCGCATCAGTCACCGCGGCAAAGCCGTAAGGGCCATGGTCGCGAAACTCAAGAACGGCGGTTGACAATGATTCATTGAGACCTTCGTCAGACTCGACATCTGAACTTAGGTTTGTATAAGTTCTGCACTGTGCAGAGCTTAGACTGAGGAAACATCCAGATGAACTACCTCGATTTCGAAGAGCCCATCCGCCAATTGCGCGAACAGCTCGAACAAGCCCAGGACATCGATGGTCAAGGCCAGGTCGACATGCAGAGCACTGTGGCCGACCTCGAGCAAAAAATCGGGGCGATCAGCGAGGAGATTTATGCCAACCTGACCCCTTGGCAACGGGTTCAAGTTTCGCGGCACCCCGACCGTCCCTATACCCTGGATCACATCGAATCCCTCACCGGCGGCCGTTTCATGGAACTCCATGGCGACCGTAATTGCAAGGATGACAAAGCCATGATCGGTGGTTTGGGCATGATCGACGACCTCCCCGTGATGTTTGTCGGCCAGCAAAAAGGAGCCAACACCAAGTTGCGCCAGTACCGCAACTTCGGCATGGCCAACCCAGAAGGCTACCGCAAGGCCCTGCGCCTGATGAAGTTGGCCGAGAAGTTCAACCGGCCTGTGATCTGCCTGATTGACACCCCTGGAGCATACCCTGGACTGGAAGCTGAAGAAAGGGGACAAGGCGAAGCCATTGCCCGCAACCTGATCGAAATGATGCAGTTGCGTGTCCCTGTCATCTGTGTGGTGATTGGAGAAGGCGCCTCGGGCGGCGCATTGGGCATCGGCATTGGTGACCGCGTCCTCATGATGGAGCACACCTGGTATTCGGTCATTTCGCCGGAGTCCTGCTCGAGCATTTTGTGGCGCTCCTGGGACCACAAAATGAAGGCCGCAGAGGCCCTCAAGCTGACCGCCGATGACATGCTTGGAAACAAGCTCATCGATGGCATCATCCCCGAGCCTTTGGGCGGTGCTCACAATGACCGGGAGGCGGCATTTGCCTCCGTCAAAGAAGAGATTTTAAAGCACCTCCGCAAACTCCGAGTACAGAACCCCGACAAACGCATCGATGCCCGTATTAGAAAGTTCTCTTCTATGGGGGTTGTTCAGGCCTGATTGGCGTTTAAGGAACACTTACTTTTGCCCGCGATACGATTCATGAAAATGCAGTACCCCCTTCGCCAAACTCTGGCTTTCCTCCTTCCAGCACTCGCTCTTCTCCTCGCCCTTCCAGGCTGCGGAGGACTGGGTAAAATGGACAAGGCCATCGAAGAATTGAACCTCTCTATGAACCCCGAACCCCTCATCATGCAGGGTGGCGAGGTCGCATTGAGCCTTTCTGGAACCTTCCCCGAGAAGTATTTCGCCAAAAAAGCCATCATCGAAGCCACGCCGGTTCTCGTGTGGGACGGCGGTGAAGCTGCTTTCGAAACGCAGGGCTTCCAAGGAGAAGATGCCGCTGGAAACTACATGGTGGTGCCTTTCAAGTCCGCCAAGTCTTTTGATTACAGCGCATCTGTGCCCTACCAAGAAGGCATGGAGGATGGCGCCAGACTCGAGCTGCGCATCAGCGGTACCATGGGCAGCAAGTCCATGGACTTCACCCCTGTGGTGCTCGGCGACGGTGTGATCACCACCCCGAATTGGGTGCAGTCTGACGACCGGTTTGTGATGGGAGAAGATGATTTCCAGCGCGTGGTGTCTTATACCCAAGAAGCTGAGATCAACTACGACTACAACCGCTCGAATGTCCGCTCCGCCGAGCTGAGGGACGAAGACATGAAGGAGATGAAGGAATTCCTCTCTTTTGCTGCGGCCCACGACAGTGTTATGCTCAAGCGCACTGCTGTCAGCGCCTATGCTTCTCCCGAGGGTGAAATCACCTTGAACGAAGACCTCGCTTTGGAGCGCGCCGAAAGCGCCAATGCCGCCGTCGCAAAATTGCTCAAGCGGGCCAAGATTGACACCGAGGATGGATTCTTCGGGAACAATCCGAAAGGTGAAGACTGGGAAGGCTTCCAGTCGCTCATGCGCGCCTCCAACATCGAAGACAAGGACCTCATCCTTCGGGTGTTGTCCATGTACAACGACAAGAACCGCCGCGAGGAAGAGATCAAGAACATCGCCAAGACCTACCAGGAAATCGAAAAGGAGATCCTTCCTGCCTTGCGCCGCTCGATGATCACCCTCCAATACGACATTGAAGGTTACTCTGACGAGGAGCTGAAGGATCTCGCGATGTCCAACCCAGACACTTTGACGGTAGAAGAAGTGCTCTACGCCGCAACGTTGTTTGAATCCAATGAGGACAAGCTGAAGGTGTATGAAGCAGCCAGCCGTGTGCACAGTGGTGATTGGCGCGCTCCAAACAACGAAGGTGTATGCCTCATGGATATGGGCAAGCTGAACCAAGCCGCTGACCGTTTCATGGCAGCCGATGAGCGTGGTGACAGCCCCATCATCAACAACAACCTCGGCGCTGTAGCCCGCATGAAGGGCAACCTCTCTGATGCCAAGCGCATGTTCTCCAGCGCTTCCGGTGCCGGTGATGCCGTGAAGTACAACAAGGCCATTTTGGCCATCCAAGAAGGCAACTACAGCCAAGCTGTCTCAAACTTTAGCGGTGAGAACACCGTGAATGCCGCATTGGCCAAGTTGTTGAACGGCGACGCCAACGGCGCCAAGACCATCTTGAACAACTCAGGCGATGAGTCTGCAGTGGCCCACTATGTTTTGGCCATCGCCAATGCCCGCCTCGGCAACAGCGCAGAAGCCAAGCAGCACCGCGACATGGCTGTCCAAAAGGACGCTGGCCTCTCAGGAAAAGCGAGCTCCGACCTGGAGTTCCGCGATCTCGACTGAGCTGCGAATACCCCATTCAAAAAAGCCCCGGCCGCATTTGCGGACCGGGGCTTTTTCTTGGCTCCTTTTTGAGTTGGTGCCGCTCTGACTTGGCTGCTCTTCGGGTCGAGGACCTTTAAGCGCGGGGTGGGCCCAATGACCTGAACGCCTGCCAGCACACCATGCCGGCAGCCACCGACACATTCAAACTGTGCTTGACGCCAAACTGAGGGATCTCCAAGACGCCATCCACAGCGGAGAGCACCTCTGGACTGCAACCGCGGACCTCGTTGCCAAGCACGACGGCCCAACGGCTTTGTGGCACCGGCGCCCAATCTTCTAATGTGGTCGCTCCGCTGGCTTGCTCCAAGGCCAAGACCTTGTACCCTTTGGATTGAAGCCCCTGAATGGCTTCTACCGTGTGCTCATGGCCTTCCCAAGCCACATGCTCGGTCGCGCCAAGGGCCGTCTTGAGAATGTCGCGGTGGGGCGGTCGTGGGGTGTACCCGCAAAGGTCCAACCCCTCCAACCGAAAAGCATCTGCCGTGCGAAACACAGAACCCACATTTTGGGCGCTGCGGATCTGGTCCAACACAAAGCGCAATGGCATCTTGTCGGATGCCGCGAAGGCTTCTGCCGACAAGCGCGGCAAATCCTTCATGGCGGTTGCACGGTGGCCTTCTGCCATCAGTACACCCGAATGTGGTAGGGCAAGCGGGCCTGAACGCGGTCTTGCGCCTTCAGGTTCACAAACGCCTCCACCTCCATCATGGCCTGAACGGCATCATCGGGCACACCTGCGGCTTCCGCCATGGCCGACATTTGGGCCACTCCGGTGAAGTCGGAAATGAACTTCTCGAAGGGGTCAATGGGCTCTGGGAACTCCATCAAATCAAAGTCGGTCAAGCTGGCCATGTCGGCCGCCATCTCAATGGCATCCTGCAGGTTGCCCATGCCGTCGACCAATCCTTTGTCCATGGCGTCTTGGCCAGTCCAGACGCGGCCACGGGCCACGGCATCCACCGACTCTACTGACATGCCCCTCCCTTCTGCCACGCGACCGATGAAGGAATCGTAAATCTTGGTGACGGACTCATTGACGGCGGCCAGGGCTTGCCCTTGGATGGGCGTGTGCATAGAAGCCGCGTCGGCATGGTCGTGCAACTTCACGCCATCAAAATCAAGCCCGATGCGCTCCTTGAGCAGCTTGCCTGCACTGGGCAAAACGCCAAACACACCGATGCTGCCAGTGATGGTGTTGGGCTGGGCCAAAATGTGGTCTGCCGCGCAGCTGATGTAGTATCCTCCGCTTGCAGCCAAGTCACTCATAGAAGCCACCAGGGGCTTTCCTGCTTCCTTGAGCAAGACGGTTTCTCTCCAAATCACATCGCTGGCCAAGGCGCTGCCCCCAGGGGAGTTCACGCGCAACACAACGGCGCCCACTTCGGGGTCCAACCTGGCTTCGCGAAGCGCGCCCGCAATGCGGTCAGAACCGATGGTGGCATCGTCGCCTTCACCGCTCTCGATCGCGCCAACGGCATACACCACGGCCACTGCACTGGCCTCGGCGCTGGCGTCGTCCTCCTCTTCGCTGTCCTCTTCGTCGTCCTGATCACCGCCACCCAATTCGATTTGAAGCCCCTGAATCAGGTCTTCAAAAGAATCGGGGTTGTGGTATTGACCATAGCCCGCAAGCATGGCATGGCTCGGTTCATCTTCGTCCTCGGCCGCTCCTTTCTCGAGGAGCAGGGCGTGCAATTCGTCTTCATACATCAAGCCATCCACGAACCCCAGCTCCATGGCATCGGAGGGAACACGAATGCTCAAGTTGTTGATGTGCCCATCGAGGGCTTCCATGGTCATGCCCCTTGAAGCGGCAATGTCTCCGCCCATGCGGGCCCAAAAATCTTCAAGCAATGCCATGAGCTGCTCCTTGTTGGCTTCGCTCAGGTCATTTCTCAAGTACGGCTCAACCGCACTCTTGTAAGTGTTGTCTGGACCGCGCACGACGGTCATTTCTACACCCAGGTCTTCGAGCATGCGCTTGTAAAACGTGGTTTCCATGCCCATGCCGCGCATGTCCATTCCGCCCTCGGGGTGCAGATACACCTCATCGGCCACGGTGGCCATCCAATACGCGCCTTGGGTGTAGATCTCGCTCCAAGCGACGATCCATTTCCCAGAAGCCTTGAATTCCGCCAAGGCATCGCGCACTTCACCCAACATGGATGGGTATCCGGAGATCATGTCCGCTTGAATCAATATGCCTTCGATGTTGTCGTCCTCCGCAGCGCGCTCCATGTCGGCCAAGAAGTGATTGAGGCCCATCTGGGTTTCGGGCTCCATAGAACCGAACTGGAGGGTAAAGGGCAACTCCATCCCCCGCTCGGCCAGCGGCGCATCGAACGTCAACAGAAGAACAGACCCCTCATCGATGTCCGAACCAAATTCAAAGTCCATTTCTGAACCATCGCCTGAACCTTCAAAGGCAGATGCCAGGCCTCCAACGAGGGCCCCAACAAAAATGAAAATGAGCAGCGATCCAGCGATGACCAAGGCGAGTGTGGAGCCGAGTAAACTGGCGAGGAATTGTTTTCCGAAATTCATGAGTGGTGTGGGGGGTGTGATTCGCTTCCCAGAAGGGAAGCAAAGTTGAGAAAAATGAAAGGGTTGAGATGAGAAAATGGGTCAAATGCGGGGCCAGCTGTTCAAAACACGAATCTGAAATTCCAGACGCCGGTCACCACGGCTGAAATCAACAAGCCCAAAAGGGCCAAAAAGAGGACCACAGCCAATGCCACTGCAAACCACCCTAAAGTGCGGGCAAGCCCTTTCAAAAACCGAGGCAGTTGATCTGAAATGAAGCGGCTCCAACCCGCACGGAAGCGCTGCGTTGACTTGGGGTTGTCAAACTCCGCTTTGGCTTTGAGCAGTTGATCTTCGACGGTTTCTTTTATGGCGTCCAAGGTGACCGGATCCCCCTTCATCGCGAGGCGATCGCTGGCCGACTTGGCCTTGGGCATGATGGCCCAAAGAATGCCATAGAGCAACGGTCCGATTCCGGGGCCAATGACCAAAACAATGAACAGGGCCCGAATCACAATGGGCTCCAAACCAACCCGGTGGGCAATGCCGGCCGCGACACCGGCGACCATGCGGTCGTCTGGATCGCGGAACAAGCGCCGGTTCTTTGGGCCTTGGGTGGACTTCTTCGCCGAAGGCCCTTCTTGGTCTTCTGGCCCCCTAAACTCACTGGGCGCACCCAGTTGAGCGCAGGCCTTCTCCACATCGTCCAGCGTGACCACAGCGCGGTGAGAGCCTTCCATGAATGCGGTGAACAACTCTGCGAATCGGTACTCCACTTCTTGAAGTACGTCCTCCCTGCCTTCTGTTCCGCGCAGCACTTGCCTCAAGTCAGACAGGTAATCCTTGAGCTGCGTGTAAGCGGGCAATTCCACATGAAACAAAAGTCCACCGAGTGATATGTTGCGTGTTTCGACCATGGTTGTTCAATCTTGATTGGGCTGGGACAGGGAGTTCACGGAATCCACAAATTGGTCCCATGCCGCCTCCATTTCTTCGAGGACATTTTCGCCTTGTGGCGTCATGCTGTAATACTTCCGGGGCGGGCCAGAGGCGCTTTCTGCCCAGCGATAAGTCAGGGTCTCCGCATTCTTCATGCGGGTGAGCAATGGGTAGATCGTGCCTTCAACCACCAACAGGTCTACAGCCTGAAGTGCTGCGACGATGTCGGACGTGTAAGCCTCTCCTTGACGCAGAACCCTGAGGATACACAGCTCCAAAACGCCTTTGCGCATTTGCGCCGTCGATGCTGCTGTTTCTTTCGTCATGAGGTGCAAGGATACATTCAATGCTTGGTACTGTGCAATACAAAGTACCTGATTTTACACATATTGTCATCCTGCGCTTCCAAATGGAAAGGCATTGGAGCCCAAGGATTGAGCTCAGAACACGACCTTTGAGCTGTGCGCATTCACATTGCAACCGGATCCAACCTTGGCGACAGGATCAACAACCTCGAAGAAGCCGACAGACGCATCTCGTTGCGCCTCGGTCCCGTGGTTCGGGTCTCTCCCACTTACCGCACAGCGGCCATTGGCATGGCTCCGGGTACGCCCGACTTTTTGAACCGCATCTCTGAGGTCGCATTGAATGGCGATGGGGCAGACCAGCCCGAACAGGTGATGCTGGCCTTGCTGGACATCGAACAAGAGATGGGCCGCATCCGCCAACCGGAAGGCTACACCTCTCGCCCCATTGACTTGGACATTGTATTGTGGGGCGACCGCACCATAGACCTGCCCGACTTGAGCATCCCCCACCCCCGCATGCTGAAGCGCCGATTTGTCCTCCAACCTTTGGCCGACCTCGTCCCTGTGCAGCGCATTCCAAACGACGGAAGGACGGTGGCCGAATGTTTGGCTGACCTTCCGACAGATGTGCCCCAAATTGCGCCTTGGCCATGAGCAACCGGATTCCATATCGACACATTGTCATCGAAGGCGGCATTGGAGCAGGCAAAAGCACGTTGGCCAAAGCCCTCGCCGAAGCCCTTGGCTCTGAGCCCCTGCTGGAGCCTTTTGCAGACAATCCTTTTCTGGAACAGTTCTACCTGGACCCGGCGCGTTACGCATTCCCGGTTGAGCTCAGCTTTCTCGCCCAACGCTACAAACAGGTCAAGGCGGCCTTGTCTGCGCGCACCTTGTTTCGCGATGCCTTGGTGGCCGACTACCTGTTTGCCAAAAGCGACCTGTTCGCCAAAATCACCTTGCCCAAAACCGAGTACCAGCTGTTCCGCAACCTCTACGACGTGATGGCCGAGGGCATGCCACAGCCCGAACTGATCCTCTACCTCAAGCCGGGATCAGAGCGTCAGCAGGCGCAAATTGCAGCGCGTGGCCGCAGCTACGAGCAGGACATCGACACCGACTACCTCGCTCGGCTCGAGAAGGCTTACGAGCGTCAATTCAAGCACGCCAGGGGGAGCCGGGTCATCTGGGTAGACACCTCCGAAATCGACTTTGTGGCCCGTCCTGAAGACATGGGCAAGATCATGGACATCGCCAGCCAACCTTGGAAGGTTGGGGTGCACAAGGTCAAGCCCTGAAGCAGGGCGACCTCCGTCTTCGATAAATCTGAATTGAAGGGGGCCTCAGGCGTTGACCGTCTTCAAGGCCTCCACCATCTTGGAACCGATCTGAGCAGGGCTGTCCACCACGTGGATGCCACAATCGCGCATCACCGCCTTCTTGGCTTCAGCACTCTCTTCTTCTCCACTCACAATGGCTCCCGCGTGGCCCATGGTGCGGCCCTTTGGTGCTGTGACCCCCGCGATGAATCCCACCACTGGCTTGGTGCCATTTTCGGCGATCCAACGGGCCGCCTTGACTTCCAAGTCGCCGCCGATCTCACCGATCATGATGATGCCATCGGTGTCTCCGTCGGCCATGAGCAGCTGCACCGCCTCCAAGGTTGTGGTCCCAATAATGGGGTCTCCACCAATGCCAATGGCCGTGGATTGTCCCAGACCCGCCTTGGTGATTTGGTCCACCGCTTCGTAGGTCAACGTTCCACTCTTGGACACAATGCCGATCCGGCCGGGGTTGAAGATGAAGCCGGGCATGATGCCCACTTTGGCTTCTCCAGCTGTCATCACACCTGGACAGTTTGGACCGACCAACGTGCAGTCCTCCATGGTGTCCAAATGGGCCTTCACTTTCACCATGTCCGCCACCGGAATGCCTTCGGTGATGCAAATGATGACCTTGATGCCTGCGTCGGCAGCCTCGAGGATGGCGTCTGCCGCAAACGCTGGAGGCACAAACAAGATGCTCGTGTCGGCTCCCGCTTCACTCACTGCGTCGGCCACGGTGTTGAATACGGGGCGGTCAAGGTGACTCTGCCCGCCTTTGCCTGGCGTGACGCCGCCCACAACATTGGTGCCGTACTCGATCATTTGGCTGGCATGGAAGGTGCCTTCGGAACCAGTGAATCCTTGGACGATGATGCGGGAATCCTTGTTGACGAGAACGCTCATGGTGTCGGCTTAACGGGGGTAATGATGTCGATAGCGGCTTTGAAGCCGGCGCAAAAGTAACGCCGGCTCGCCCTCCATCAATGGGGGGTAAGGGCTAATTTCCCCCCATGCCCGCACACCCCCTCGACGGAACCACGATTTGCGCCCTTTCCACCCCGCCAGGACGCGGCGGCGTTGCCGTTGTTCGCGTGAGTGGGCCACAAGCTTGGCCCGTGGTGGATGGCCTGTGTGAGGGCCGCCTCAAATCTTGTCCGCCGGGACGTGCAGCACTCCGCCTCTTGAAGGACGGCGACAAGCCCCTCGACGAAGCACTGCTGCTCCCCTTCCGTGGCCCAAAGAGCTTTACCGGGGAGGACATTGTCGAATGCCACATTCACGGCAGCCCTTTTATCGCTCAGCGTTTGATGGAGTGCCTCGTGGATGCCGGTTGCCGCCCAGCGTTGCCTGGTGAATTTACCCAGCGCGCCTTCTTGCATGGCAAGCGAGACCTCGCGCAGGCCGAAGCCATTGGTGATTTGATCGATGCCGAGCATGCAGGCGCCCACCAGTTGGCCATACAGCAGCTCGGCGGCGGATTCAGCGATGAGATCAATGCCTTTCGCAAGGCCCTCATTGAATATGCAGCCCTGATGGAATTGGAGCTCGATTTTGGCGAAGAAGACGTCGAATTCGTAGACCGCGATGGTTACCGCAAGCACGTCAACAGCCTGCTGGACCGCATTGCCCAATTGCTCGACGGGTTCTCCACCGGACGCGCTATTGCCGAGGGGGTTCCCGTGGCCATACTCGGAGCACCAAACCGGGGCAAATCCACCTTGCTCAATGCCCTGCTTCGCGAGGAGCGCGCCATCGTTTCTGACACCCCTGGAACGACCCGAGATACGTTGGAGGAAGTGCTGACTTTGGAAGGCATTCGGTTCCGGTTCATCGATACAGCTGGCCTGCGAGACACCACCGACGACATTGAAGTGGAGGGCATCCGGCGCGCCTGGGCCAAAGCGGCCTCGGCGCGGTTCACCCTGTATCTGCTGGATGCGCGGGACCTGTCCACCCCAGAAGGACGGCAAGCTGCCGAAACCGAGGTCCGTGAGGCTGCCCAACGCCTCAAAGAAGCCGCCCAAGAACTCGGCGAACCTGCTGGTGTGGTATTGGCCTTGGTCAACAAAACCGACCTCTCTCCGGCCCCCGATGGATGGTGCCCTGATGGCGCCGAAGAAGTCCTGGCCATCAGTGCCGAGGAACGCCGTGGTTTGGAAGCACTGGAACAGCGGTTGGGCCGCGACTACCGCAGCGCGCTGGCCGGAGACCGAATCCTCGTGACGAACCTGCGCCACAGGGAAGCCTTGCAGCGCACGCGCGAAGCACTGCAAAGGGCTTTGGATGGCCTTGAAGCCGGATTGAGTGGCGACCTCCTTGCGGTCGACCACAAGGAAGCACTGGAACACCTCGGGCGCATCACAGGAGCGGTGACCCCGGACGACCTGCTCGACCACATCTTCGGCAACTTCTGCATCGGCAAATGAACCTGTCCCGCCCGGGTTGGGTTCTAAGGGCATGCTTCTCTTGACGTTACGTTCCATGCTGGCCTTGGCGTTGATCCTCCCTGCCAGCGTCAACCCCGATTCAAACATGTCTCCACTGCTGGACTTTGGCAAAAACGACCTCTCCACTTGGAGGGGACTCAACGACGACGTGATGGGCGGGCGCTCCAAGTGCAACATCAAATACAGCAAGTCAAGCCTGTCTTGGGAAGGCACGGTCTCGTTAGAGAACAACGGCGGCTTTAGCTCGGTGAGATCCCCTTGGAGGGAGCGCGACCTGTCTGGCTTCGAATCGGTCACCCTCCGCTGCAGAACCACAACGGGCGCAGCAGATGACTTCACCTTGACGATGGAAGTTTCCGAGAAGTGGTGGATGCCGTATTGGAAGACCAACTTTGAGGTTCAGAATGAATGGACCGAAGTGACCATTCCATTTTCCAAGCTCAAGAAAAGCAGCGCCATGACCGGGGAACTCCCCAAAATCTGGACTTGGGGAGACTTGTCTGCCGTGCTGCGGATGGGTTTTATGAAGTACGATGGCAAAGCCGGCGACTTCGGGCTTGAAGTAGACTGGATGCGCTTTTCAGGCGCATCAGACGTCAGAAACTGAGGTTGAAACCTCCGGTGATGGTGCGGGGCATACCGGGGCGCAAGCCAGCAGGCCGCGCGGAGGCTACATAGACAGCGTCGGTCAGATTCCGGGCGGAAACCTCCAAGGCAAATCCATTTTTGAGCGTGCACCGGGCCGTCAAGTCCAGCACTGTGCTGCCTCCCACAGTGAACGCATCCTGCAGCGGTGTCTGGCCTGCCTCTGTGCGCATGCCTTGGGTGCTTCGGGCAGCGGCATCAACCGACCACGATTCACGGGCCCAGCCCAAACGCAGCGCTCCTTGATGGCGGGAGAGGTAAGGCAACTCATCCCCCACCTCTACTGAACCCCACGCATCGTAGTCGCTCTCGAACGCGGTCGAGAAACGCCCATCGGTAAAGGTGTAGGTGAGGCCCAATTCCAAGCGGTGTCCCTCAATGGGGTTGACACCATTGGTCAAATTCAACATGGTTTCGACCCCAAATACCTGGGTGGAGCCTCCTGTAAACACTTCGCCATCCCCCGAGCCCCCACTGGAGGCAAAGTCAGAGCCTTGAAGGTTCCGACCGAAATGACCGAAGCCCACAGCAGACAGTTCGGCCCGAGACCGCAGCCAGCGCGCTCCCAGCTCATGGCTCCAGGCAAATTCCGGCTCCACATCCTCTGCACTTCCCGGCGGCAGAAAACCCCGGTGCACACCGCCAAACAAGCTCCATTCCGGGCCTAGGTTCTTTTGGAATCCAACGCCCGGCAACCACGCCGTCGTCGTGTTGCGTCTCTTTTCGATGTCTGCCCCTGTTCGCTCCACATCTGCTGTTCCATAATCGTCCCGTCCCGCGAGGATGTGCTCTACCCTCACTCCAGGAATCAACGACCAGCCCTTGCGCCCCCATTTGGCCCGCGCATATCCCGCTGCGGCCCGGCTCCATTCGAGGCGATTGGACTCCGAGCCCGGGGTTCCAAGCTCTGGGGCCACCAACTGTCCCGACACCATCTGCCAATCGTCTACCCACTGGAACCGGTCCATGCCGTCCGCGTGCCATCGAAAGGAGGCCTCAAAGCGCTGCCAGCCGGCAGCCTGGCCTTCCCAAGTCAGCCGAGACTCTGTTCCGCGGGCATGGTAGGCGCGGTTGTTGGCCTTGAGCCTCACCGTTCCTGGCTCTCCGCCCCTGAAGACGCCGACCGCCTCCTCCTGCGCATCGGATTGGTCTTCGCCAGAAAGCAGTGCGCCCAGCTTGACCCACTCTCCCGAGAGGCCAGCAGCCCGATCAGCCTTGTACCAGTTTCTGTCCACTTTGGTGGCATAGGCGCGGTTTGTCCAGCGCCACCCCGCACCAAAGTCCAATACATGCGTGAGCAAGGCTTGCTGCTGCTGGGCATTCATAACGTCGCGGCGGCTTCCGGCATAGCGCCTGTAGGGAGACACCTCGAAATCTTCGGGAAGGAGCCCGGCATAAGTCTCGTGGCTTTCCTCTCCGACGCGGCCGACTTTCAGTTCGATGCGCTGCGGGTATTGGGCCCCATCAGCGGAGCGCCAGCGCAGCTTGCCGAGCAGATCGAGCTTATCGAACCCCGTGGCTCCTCCTCCATCCAGTTCTTTGAAACCCGCACTGCCCGCCTGCAGCGCCTCCACCATCCAGCCAAAGCGCCCTGAGCCATCACCTACATGAACATGCAGGCGCCCTGTCCCGAACTGACCAATGCGGCCATCCACCCTTCCGGACAACACGGAAGGAATGGGGGTGCTGATGAAGTTGATGGCGCCACCAACGGTATTGGGACCGTGCGCAATCTGACTCGCTCCTTTCATGACCTCGATGCCATTCATCCGGCCCACCGAAGGGAAATAGTAGGCACTGGGTGCCGTGTAGGGGGCAGGCGCAATGGGAATTCCGTCTTCGAGTATCGAAATCCGGCTGCTGCGCTCTGAGCCGCTGCCACGCAGCCCGATGTTGGGCCTCAAACCAAATCCGTCTTCCTCTTGGATGTAGACGCCGGGTACAGAACGCAATGCCCTGCTGATGTCCACATCGCCTTGGCGCCTCAGCGCCTTGGCCGACAAAACAGTGACTGATCCAGGAACCCCCATTGGACGTCCTCCGGTGAGTGAGACTGCCTCGACGAGGGCCTGTGGAAGGTCCAAAACGGATTCTTCCATTCGAAAAGTCCCGCCGCGTTGGATGTCTTGGGCGGACAACCTTCTGTCCCCAAATCCCAAGCAGCGCATGCGCCAAACGCCAGACTGGCCCCATTGGGTGCTGTCTTCAAAAACGATCACCCCGTCTGCATCGGTCACATATCCAGCGCCTTGATCAGAGATCAGCGCAGCCCCTGGAATACCCCGTCCATCTGCATCGACAATGCGCACCTCCAACTGGCCAAAAAGGCCCCAGAAAGGAGACATGCACAACAGCAGTAAGAATGGAAATCGGAGATGCGGCGTTTTCATCGTGGCCCTTATTTGGACGCGTTCTAAATAGCGCCACAAACCTCCAATGAAACTTGTGAATTACACCTCCCCTTTTCGAGGTATTTCTGCTTCAATGTTTTCCACAGAAGCAGCGGATCAATCGGACCCAGGGTTGCCCAAAAACTTCCTCACGAAGCTCAAACGAACCACAGAATCAGGCAGATAGACCATTTCTAAATCAAAACTATTGAGCAAACACTGACCATACGTTTCGTTGCCCAAATCAAACTCATCATAAGTGGACTCATGGACATAGGCTTCGGAGTAACCCGACGCTCCAATTTGCTCCAAAATCCATCCGTGGCTGGCCACATTCATCACCTCCCAATTGCACAAAGTGGATTCGAACGAAGGATAATAATTGAAGCCGCTCAGCACATTCGTGAGGTCTGCGGACCCCACCGCCAAATCGTTGGGCCAGCTCAAATTCATGGGGTGCGGTCCGACATGGCCATAAGCGCCCAAAAATGTGATCAGCACCTCAATGTTGCTCGTGTATAGGACCTGGGTAGTTCCAGGAACGAACTTGGTTTTCTTCACGAGCAGGTAGGAGTCAGCTGGAAGACAATCACAGAGCTCTACGCCTGTAGCAGCACCATCCGCGGTTTGTGCGGAGAGGTGATCGGTGTGGCACAGCAAGAATGCTGTCACGAGCAAACAAAAGCGATTCATGACGGGTGTTCCATATAATTTAGCACAAGAACAGCGCAATCCCACAGCGACTACAAACTATTGCTTGCAACTTCGCGCCTTCATCCTCAGAGCCCCATGATGAACCTACGCATTTTCCTTTACTCTATCGCCTTGTCCACCCTCGGGATTCATGCCAATGGCCAAATGGCAGTACCACAGGTGGAGCGAGCAGTGATGGTCACGGATGAGAATCCGCTCGATACAGTCGAGACCTTCAAAGGCACGCTTGGAATGAACCTGAGCCAAACGGCATTGACCAATTGGGCAGGTGGTGGCGAGAGCTCTGTGGCTTTTACCGCACTGTGCAACCTCGCGCAGAGCCGTGAACGCGGCCCACGCAGCTCTAGCTGGGGCTTCGATGCCGCCCTCGGACTGCTCCGCCAGCAAGGTGGATGGCGCAAAACCGACGACAGGCTCATCCTCACTGGTCAATGGAATACCGCGATGCAACGCGCATTGAAAGATGCCAGACTTTCCATTTTGGTCGACGCCCGCACTCAAATCCTGCCCGGTTACAACCTCGTCGACGGGTTGCCCGACAAGGACCAACGCATTTCTGACTTCTTGTCTCCGGGCTACTTGGTAGCGGCGGCTGGTTTGGCGCCGAAAGCTGGAAAGAACAGCAAGATTTTCTTTGCCCCCGCCACTGCAAAACTGACCGTTTTGATGGACGACACATTGTCCGCCGCCGGAGCATTTGGTGTCGATGCTGGGCAACACTCTAGGCTGGAGCTCGGCGGTTACATCCGCTGGAACCTTTCCGCAACGCTCATGGAAAACATCACTTGGACACACCAAATTGACCTGTTCTCCAACTACCTCAACAAACCGGGCAATGTGGACGTCAACTGGACCGGACTGTTGGAACTGAAGGTGAACGAGGCCTTGCGCACCACCATCAGCATGCACCTGATTTATGACGACGATGTGACCTTGGAGAAAGAGCCCGCGCGAACGGAAGTCAACGACCAAGGGGTCGTCACCACCATTCCTGCCGTTTTGGGACCGGGAACCCAATTCAAAGAAGTGCTCTCCATTGGGGTCTCCTATACATTGTGAACCTGAGGCCGCTGACTGAATGAGGGTGGCCGTAATTTGGCCCCATGAAAATCATGGTTTTCCCTGGGCAAGGCGCCCAGTTCTCAGGCATGGGTCAAGATCTTTTTGACGGCCATGCCTTTGCCCGCGATCGTTTTGCCGAAGCGGCAGATGTGCTGGGGTTTGACATCGCTGAAGTGATGTTTTCAGGATCGGATGCCGATCTGAAGCAAACGAAAGTCACCCAGCCCGCCATTTTCTTGCACTCGGTCATTCTCGCCGAAGGCATGGGGGCGGGTTTTGACCCCGCTTTTGTCGCAGGACACAGCCTGGGCGAATTCAGCGCGCTGGTAGCTGCCGGCGGATTGGACTTTGCAGAAGGCCTGAAACTGGTGAGTGAGCGGGCTCTGGCAATGCAGGCAGCCTGCGAACGAACCCCTTCTACGATGGCCGCGATATTGGGGCTTGAAGACCACGTTGTAGAGCAGGTTTGCTCAGAAACAGAGGGCATCGTTGTGGCCGCCAACTACAATTGTCCCGGACAACTGGTCATTTCTGGTGAAGTGCCTGCGGTCGAGGCCGCATGCGAAGCCTTGAAGGAGGCAGGAGCGCGCCGCGCTTTGATGCTGCCGGTCGGTGGAGCATTCCATTCACCGCTTATGGAACCCGCCCGTGAACGTTTGGCGCAAGCATTGGAGTCCGCTTCGATTCAGCGCCCCAAGTGTCCGGTGGTGCAAAACGTCAATGCCACTCCCGAAACGGACCCGGAAGTCATCCGTCAGAACCTGATTGCCCAATTGACCGCGCCTGTGCGGTGGACCCAAACCATGGAGTGGTTTGTAGCAGAGGGCGTAAAAGAAGTGGTAGAAGTGGGCCCCGGAAAGGTGCTCCAAGGCCTTTTCAAAAAGGTCGACCGCAGCTTGCCTACGGCTTCTGCAGCCGTGGTTTAAGCCTCGGCTTTGCGGCCCTCTACGTAAGAGAAGAGGTTGGTGTAGTCCGTCTCGATGGCGGCCAAGCGCATCTTCAAGTCGCGGTTCTCGACAGAGAGCCGATCGCGCTCTGAGCGCAATTGAGAGATGGTGTGCTTGAGCGTCACGAAATCGCGGGCCAACTCACGGCGCATGGACTGAACCTCTGAGTTGTCGGGCATTTCTATGTCCAACGGGCTCGGGGTCAATGGGCCGGCCTTAGTACTGTCAACTCCCCCGACAGAATTGACTTCGATGGACTCCTGCGTTGCCATGTCTTTCGTGCTCATGAGGTCAAGCTACGCGACCGCTGCACCCTTGCCCCTGAGAGAAACCGAAGTTTATCAAGGGTCCATTTTTGATGAAACACCGTTCAGGATCTTTTGCCCATCAGAAGGGGCGGAATCAGGGCAATCGCAGCCAAAAACGCACCCAACCCTGACATGTAGTACAATTCCGGTAATCGCGCTACGTCGCCTTGGAAGTGCATTCCAGATGCCACGGCACCGATTCCAATGCCAATTTCAAGGGCCATGAGCATGGTCCCCAAGGCCACCGCAATTTGTCCCGGTTGGGCGAGGTCCGCGGTCCAAGCGAACACGGTGGGCATGTTGATCCCAATGCTCGCACCATAAACCAACGCCCCTATGGTGGCCATCGTCTTGGTCTCTGCGGAACCCAACAGCACCATCCCAATTCCGAGCAACAATGTCCCTGCCAACATCATGGGGATGCGCCCGTAACGGTCGCTCATGCGTCCCGCGATGAAGCGCATGGAAATAGAACTCGCCACGATGATGGTATTGAAAGACCCTTTGTACACGTAGCCCAAATGATCCACAAAGTCCGGGGTGATCGTCAGGTAGACACCAAAAGCCAAAGCGACCGGCAACAGCACCACAGCAGCGGGCCATGCTTGAGGGTCAATGAGGGCGCCCTTGAAGGGGTTCAAATCAGACGAACGAACGGGACGTGCCCCCGGAAGCGTCTCCTCCAACGGCCAGGTGAACAAGATGCTCGCCATCCCCAACAAGGCCGAGGCTACGAACATCCATTCTATGCCCCATTCCACGGTGAGCCAACTCCCCAAAGCCGGACCGGAAGCCATGCCGGCATTGCCCGCTACGCCCAAATACCCCAGCGCCTCTCCCCTTCTGTTTTTGGGGATGCGATCGGTCAACATGGCGCTCGTGCCTGTAGGCCTGAACCCCGTCGAGAGGCCATGAAAGAACCGAAGCGCCATAAAAGTGACGATGCTGGTTGCCACGATGTACCCGAAACCGGCCAATGCAGTGACCGCCGAACCGATGAGCATGACCTTGCGGCGCCCGGCCCGATCGGCAATCCGCCCGCTCAGAAAGCGCGAAAGAAAAGCGGCCAAGGTGAACATCCCTACGATGCCGCCGAGGTACTGTTCCCCGCCCATTTGGGCCAGGTGCGCTGGCAGTTCGGGCAGGAGCATTCCAAAGCTGGCCATGAACAGCACCGTTCCGCCGCACAGCAGAAAAAAAGCGCGGTCATAAACCTTGACCGGAGGCTCCATTGACTGGGCCAATGATGAAGGTGCTGCAGGGGATGCGTCCATGTTGTTGTGCTCCCTATTGGTACAGGTTCATGGGCAGCTCGTACAAAAGAACCCCACAACCCCTCCCATATGTTTCCCGAATGCAGAAAAGGTGGCAACTTTCACATCTCAATGAAGCCGCCGTCCCTGCCCGCCTACCCCACCAAAGTGCTCCTCGCATGGACAGAAGCCATATCTGGACAAGAGCCCTTGCGCGATTGGCTCATGGGTTCGGACTATCCCGAGCTGGGGGTGTTTTGCCACGCATTGCACAACGAGCCTACTTCTAGGGCCTGGCTGCGCCACCATGGACACGACTTCCTGATGGCCCTGCTCGAGGGAGCAGAAGGAGAAAAGACTGCTGTGAAATGGCTGCGACAGCACGGCAGCGGAACATTGGCGGACATGGCCTTGACCGCAGACAATGACGAAGAAGCCCTCGCAAGGCTCATGCGGGGAGACCCCGATGTCAATGGCATCTGGGTGCAAATCGCCTTGCGGTTGCGACAGGTGAAGAACAGCATCGAGGAATCCAACAACGACGTTCACAGGATCGACCCCAACTGACCGCCATGCCCGTCAACACTGTATTCAGTTGGTTTATCCGCAAGCGCCTGCATCAGATTGCGCTGTTCAAGAAATACCCCAAAGAAGTTCAGGAAGAGGTGTTTCGCGACCACATCGAGGCGCTTTCCCGAACGCGCTTTGGGATGGAGCACGGCGTCACGCCGCAGATGGGCCTCAATGCCTACAAACGGAGCGTTCCCCTGCGCGACTACAATGGCATGAAGCTGTGGCTGGAGGCCGCCAGAAACGGTGAACCCAATGTCATGTGGCCCGGGGCCGTCAAGTGGAATGCGAAGTCTTCCGGAACCACAACCGACCGCAGCAAATTCATACCCGTGACCGAAGCCGCCTTGGAGAAGTGCCATTACAAGGGCGGCAAGGACCTCCTGGCGATGTATGTAGACGCGGTTCCAAAGGCCCGCCTCTACGGAGGACGCCACTTGATCGTTGGTGGCACAGGCCGTGCCGAAGAGGCCGATAACGGGGTCTTGACGGGTGACCTGAGCGCCATCATCATCAACAACCTACCGTGGTGGTGCGAGTTTCGACGCACTCCGGCGCGGGCCATTGCCCTGATGGCCTCTTGGGAGGAGAAGATTGAGCGCATGGCCGAGACGACCATCGACCAAGATGTGCGCATCATCGCAGGTGTACCCAGCTGGACCCAAGTGTTGCTGGAACGCATCCTGGAGCGCACGGGCAAATCGCACCTTGGTGAGGTGTGGCCGCATTTGCAACTCTACATGCATGGTGGGGTCTCCTTTGACCCCTACCGCAGCGCTTTTGACCGGATGATGCCTGCGGGCATCCACTACATCGAAACCTACAATGCCAGCGAGGGATTCTTTGGCATCCAAGACCGCTTAGGGGCCGATGACATGCTGCTGATGCTGGACTACGGCATTCACTATGAATTCATCCCCTTCGCGCCAGGCGATGATATTTTGGCGCATCCACATGCCGATACCTTGGGCCTGGAGGACGTAGAACTGGACCGCGATTACGCCCTTGTGGTTTCTACCAATGGCGGTCTGCATCGCTATGTTCTCGGCGACCTGGTCCGCTTCACATCCCTCACCCCTTTCCGAATCCGCGTGAGCGGAAGGACCCAGTCCTACCTCAACCTGGCGGGGGAAGAATTGATGGTAGGAGATGCCAATGTGGCTTTGGCGCACGCCAGCCGTCAATTCGGGATGGAGATCCGGGATTGGACGGCCTGTGCACGCCCTGGAATGGCGGGCACCAAGGGACGTCACCACTGGGTGATCGAGCCCGGAAAGGGGGCATCGACTCCCACGGAGGCGGCCCTGTTTTCGGCGGCTTTGGACCGTCAATTGCGTGCCCTCAACTCGGACTACGACGCCAAACGCACCGGTGACTTGGTCCTCGATGCGCCCTTGGTTGAATGGGCTTCAACAGGGACGTTCGAAAACCTGTTGAAACAGAAAGGAAAACTGGGTGGTCAGCACAAGGTTCCGCGGCTGTCCATGACTCCGCGGTGGGTTGAGGAGGTTTCGGCCATGAATTTTGGCCAAACAGAGGTGCATCCGTAGCGCCGCTCATTGTGGGAAGCCTTGGCTCCCCCTACCTTGCCGGTCCCAAACGCACGAACATGCACCTCGCGATCGCAGGCAACATCGGCTCCGGCAAAACAACCCTCACCCGGCTTCTTGCTCAGCACTACAAGATTACTCCGCACTATGAAAGCGTGGATGACAATCCGTACCTGAACGATTTCTACAAGGACATGCAACGGTGGTCGTTCAACCTCCAGATACACTTCCTGACTTCGCGCTTCGGACAGTTGCACGCTTTGAAGTCCAGTGGACATGACATGGTGCAGGACCGCACCATCTATGAAGACGCGTACATCTTTGCGCCAAACCTTCAGTCCATGGGGCTCATGACATCGCGCGACCATGAGAATTTCCTCAAGTTGTTCGAGCTCATGGAGAATTTCGTGACCCCGCCAGACTTGTTGATCTACCTGCGCAGCAGCGTTGGAAACCTGGTCGAGAAGATCCAGAAACGCGGACGTGAGTACGAGGAATCCATCCGCTTGGATTACCTGAACCGACTCAACGAGCGCTACGAAGCGTGGATATCCACCTACACCAAAGGCAAGGTCTTGGTGATCAATGTGGACCACATGGACTTCGAGAAGAACCCGGAGGAGCTGGGCGAAATCATCACCAAGGTGGACGCAGAACTGAACGGCTTGTTCTGAGCCAGGCGCACAGAACTTTCCAAAACGAAAAACGGCCCCTTAGAGGGCCGTTTTTCGTATCACATGATGTGCAGTCAGAAGCTCAATTGGACTTCCGCATTTCGTAGTCTTCGACCATGGCGACCTGAAGGATGACCTCATCTGAAATCAAGCCGTCACCCAGGTTGTCAAAGAAGGTCCCGCTGCCATAACGAACATCGAAATCCGCCCGATTGAACGCCATGCTTACAGTGGTCACGAGTGGATCTGACGAACTAAAGCGAAGGTTACCAGAAACAACTTTGCTGATGCCCTTGATGTTGAGCTTGCCTTGGAACTCAAGGCCGCCCCGACCATCGGACTTTCCTGATTCGAAAATGAATGCCGCTGTGGGGTGGTTTGCAACATCGAAGAAATCTTCACTCCGCAGATGGTCTGCCAAATTTCGCGCCTCTAAACCTTGCTGAGAGGTGGATTTGATGCCGTTCATTTCGACCACCACATTGCCCGACACCAGTCCTTCATTCTGGATAGAGATCGTGCATGAGCGAATCGGAATGGTTCCAATTTCTGTCATGCCCAGCTTCTCGCCCTTCCACTGAATGATACTGGTCTTGGGGTTCATGGTGTATTGACCATCGCCCGGCATCTTGTCGATGGCACTCACACCTGCGACTTCTGAGCTTCCACACTTGCGCAAGGCCTCGAGGAAGGACACGTCCCGCTTCGATTCTCTACAATACCTGAGCTGGCCTCTGCTCAATCCTTTTTCAAAGCATGTGCAAGGCTCGTCCACAGCGACAGCCGCCACTTCAACACCTTCGGCGTTGCTTTGGGCGTCTTGAGCCCCATCACTGGATGCATCCTCGGCTTGGTTATCGGAAGCACATCCGACGAGCAAGGCTGCACAACACACCAAGACCAGCTTGGCGTTCAAAAAGTCTGCCCCCTTCATGCTTCCTCAAATGAGGCGGTTGGAACCGAAGGAGTGGCTTCAGGCGCAGGAGCCTCGATAGAACCGTGGTCATGGCCTTCGTGATCATCACTGCCATGGCCTCCCAAAATAGGAGCGATCACGAGTCCGACCAGACAGGTCAACTTGATGAGGATGTTCATGGAAGGTCCAGAAGTGTCCTTGAATGGGTCGCCTACCGTATCACCGGTAACTGCCGCCTTGTGCGCCTCACTGCCCTTAAAGGTCATTTCTCCGTCGATCTCAACGCCAGCCTCAAAAGACTTCTTGGCATTGTCCCATGCACCGCCTGCATTGTTCTGGAAAATGGCCCAGAGGACGCCGCTTACGGTCACACCTGCCATGTAGCCTCCGAGGGTCTCGGCTGCCCACGCATGGTCTGCGCCCAGCAACAGGGGAACCAATCCAATGATGAGTGGGAACGCAATGGTCATGGCCCCAGGAAGCATCATCTCCTTGAGCGCTGCTTGGGTGGAAATGTCCACGCACTTGCCATATTCTGGCGTACCTGTTCCTTCCAAAATCCCAGGGATCTCTTTGAACTGGCGGCGCACTTCTTGCACCATCTCCATCGCCGCTTTACCCACGGAATTCATGGCCAAGGCTGAGAAGACCACAGGGATCATGCCTCCGATGAAGAGGGCCGCCAGGACATTGGCCTTGAAGATGTTGATGCCGTCGATGCCTGTGAACTCCACGTATGCTGCAAACAAGGCGAGGGCCGTCAGCGCCGCTGAAGCGATGGCGAATCCCTTACCGATGGCCGCAGTGGTGTTGCCCACGCTGTCGAGGATGTCTGTGCGCTCGCGCACCTCCTCTGGAAGCTCACTCATCTCGGCAATGCCACCTGCATTGTCTGCGATGGGCCCAAATGCGTCAATGGCAAGCTGCATGGCCGTAGTGGCCATCATGGAGCATGCTGCAATGGCTACACCATAGAAGCCTGCAAACTCATAGGAGATGAAGATCGCTGCGGCGAAAAGCAAGACGGGACCGAAGGTGGAAATCATGCCCGTAGCAAGGCCGGCGATGATGTTGGTGGCAGCACCCGTAGATGACTTCTGCACGATGCCCAAGACGGGCTTCTTGCCAAGACCGGTGTAGTACTCGGTCATGTACGAAATGGCCGCTCCTACCACGAGGCCAACGATGACCGAGTAGAAGACGTTCATGCTGCTGAATGTGCGGATGCCTTCACCGAAGAAATCCATCTGCAGGGTCTGGGGCAACATGTTGGCAATGAGGAAATAGCAAGCCACAGCCGTGAGGATGATGGAACCCCAGTTACCGCGGTTCAGTGCGGCCTGTACTTCTGGCTCCTTCGCACCGTCCTTGACGCGGATCACCAGTGATCCGAGGATGGAGAAGACAATGCCCAATGCGGAAATGATGAGGGGCAACACGATGGTAGACATGCCACCATAGTTGTCTGTGATGCTACCGCCCATGTCATTGATGACATAGTTTCCAAGCACCATGGCTGCGAGCACGGTGGCCACATAGGATCCGAAAAGGTCCGCACCCATTCCGGCTACGTCACCCACATTGTCTCCTACGTTGTCGGCGATGGTCGCAGGGTTGCGGGGATCATCCTCCGGAATTCCAGCTTCGACCTTTCCAACGAGGTCAGCACCGACGTCTGCGGCCTTGGTGTAGATACCGCCGCCGACACGGGCAAACAAAGCGATGGACTCTGCTCCCAAAGAGAAGCCGGCGAGGGCTTCGAGGATCATGGTCATGTTTTCTACGCCCTGCCATTGACCATCAGCGAAGAAGTTGAGCAAGAAGATGAAGAGCATCCCCAAACCGAACACCGCCAGTCCTGCAACGCCAAGTCCCATCACCATGCCACCCGAAAAGGAGACTTTGAGGGCTTGGGCCAAACTTGTGCGGGCCGCTTGCGTGGTCCGAACGTTGGCTTCTGTCGCGATCCGCATACCAATGTTTCCGGCCAAGGCAGAAAAAACAGCACCAATCACAAAGGCCACAACAATGAACCAATGCGTGGTGGGTACCAGCATGGAAACCACCCCAAGAAGGGCCCCGGCTATCACCACAAATACGGCGAGAATGCGGTATTCCGCACTGAGGAATGCGAGTGCTCCCTCATGAATGTGCTTGGCGATTTCGGCCATTCGCGGTTCGCCCGTGCTCTGGGCTTTCACCCAACGCGATTGAACGACCATGTAAATGAGGCCCAGGATGGCCAAGGCGGGCACGAGGTAAAGGATCGTGTCTAGCATGTAGAAAAATTGATGCCGAACGTTCGGCAGGTTCAGGTATTTCGGAGCGCGAAGATAAGTTGATTCTTACGCCACGTAGTTGACTTCCTTGACAGTACGCACAATGTCGGCGACCTGTGGAAGGGCTTCCTCGATCAAGGAAGTTGAAAAAGCAAAAGGGGTGTCAGATTGACAAATGCGGCGAATCGGCGCATCGAGATAATCAAAGGCGTGACGCTGGATGCGGTAGCTGATTTCGGAAGCAATAGATGCCACCGGGAAGCTCTCCTCCACAACCACAAGGCGCCCCGTCTTCTTGACGCTTTCTACGATGGTATCCAGGTCAAGCGGGCGGATGGTCCTGAGGTCGATGATTTCTACTTCGATGCCCTCTTTGACCAGCTCGTCTGCTGCTTCGTGCACCGTCTTGAGGATTTTGCCAAAGCTCACGATGGTGCAGTCTGAACCTGCGCGCCGAACGTTGGCTTTGCCGATGGGCACCAAGAATTCTCCCTCTGGAATTTCTCCTTTGTCGCCGTACATCTTCTCGGACTCCATGACGAGCACAGGGTCCTCATCGCGGATCGCCGCTTTGAGCAGGCCCTTGGCCTCGTAGGGGGTAAAGGGGGTCACTACTTTCAGACCGGGCATACTGGCATAGAGGCTTTCGTAGGCTTGGCTGTGGGTGGCTCCCAACTGACCTGCCTGACCATTGGGGCCGCGGAACACCATGGGACAGCTGAATTGACCACCGCTCATCTGCAGCATTTTGCTGGCGTGGTTGATGATTTGGTCACTGGCCAAAACAGCGAAGTTCCACGTCATGTACTCGACGATGGGACGCAGGCCGTTCATGGCCGCTCCTACGGCGATGGCGCTAAAACCAAGCTCGGCAATCGGCGTGTCGATGACGCGTTCAGGACCGAATTCTTCGAGCATCCCCTTGGATGCTTTGTAGGCGCCGTTGTATTCGGCTACCTCTTCGCCAAGCAGGAATACGCGGTCATCTCGCCGCATTTCTTCGCTCATGGCCTCGCACACCGCTTCACGGAATTGGATGGTACGCATGTTGATCAGCTGTTTCTTTTAAGGGGCGCAAAGTTACGGCGTGAAAAGCATGTATGGACCCCTTTCGAATTGGCAGGGCATCCGGGATTAACTTCGCGGCCTCGAAGGACAATTTTTGTTCCCTCGCATTTACCGCAAAAGGCATGGAATTTCTAGTCTGCATCAGCAAAGCCCCGGACACCACAACGCGCATTGCGTTTACGGATGGGGACACCCGCTTCAATGAGGAAGGGGTTCAATTCATTGTCAATCCCTACGACGAATGGTATGCCTTGGTGAGGGCGCTTGAAATCGTGGAAGCACAGGGAGGAAAAGTGGTCATCGCCTCCGTCGGCGGCGCAGACTGCGATCCCATTCTGCGCAAGGCGCTGGCCATTGGGGCCCATGAAGCCGTGCGCATCGATGCCCAGCCACAAGACGCCATGCAGGTCGCGGCGGAAATTGCGGCCTACGCCAAAGGCCAGTCTTTTGATGCCATTCTGTGTGGCAAGGAAACCATTGACCACAACAGCAGCGCCGTCCCAGCCATGATTGCCGAGCACCTCGATGTGCCGTGTATCGCTTTGGCGACGTCTCTGGATTACACCGATGGCCATGCCGTCTTGACCCGAGAGACCGCCACTGGCATCGAGAAGATCTCTGTCAATGGCGCCTTTGTCTTGAGTGCAGCCAAGGGCATGGCTGAGCAACGCATCCCCAACATGCGCGGCATCATGGCTGCGCGTTCCAAGCCGCTGCAAGTGGTCGCTGCCCAAGGTGCTGCCACCGGCACGAGCATCGAGCATTTTGCGCTTCCTCCAGAAAAGGAGGGCGTCAAGTTGGTCGATGCGGACAACCCCGCCGAACTCGTTCGCCTTCTCCGGGAAGAGGCCAAAGTCATCTGAATTCCGAAAGCGAAGAAATCATGAAGTGCATCGCATTCATTCAAACAAAAGGAGGTCAAGCCACCAAGGCCAGCCTTGAAGCCGCTGGATTTGCCACAAGAATTGGTGAAACCGTGGCCGTGGTATCTGGCGACCTCAACGGAGATGGGGGCCTCGGCGCTGTAGGGGTCAACCGTGTGCTGCAAGGCGCAGGTGATTTGGACGACAGCCAACTCGGCCGTCTCGTCTCTGCTGCAGCACAGCAAGAGGATGCTTCCACCGTCGTCTGTGCCCAGGACCACCTCGGCAAGTCCGTTGCAGGCCGGGTTGCTGTGCGCCTGGGTGCCGGACTTGTTGCCGGGGTTACGGCCGCTCCAGAAGGAGACAGCTACACCCGCAATGTTTTTAGCGGTAAAGCCACCGCTCAAATCAAAGGCAACACGGACAAATTGGTGGTCACCACGACCCCCAACGCCATCGGCATGCCAGCCCCTGCTGCCGGCACAGCCGCCATTGAAGCCTTCAATGCTGACCTCGGTGAGCGCAAAGTGAACATCCTCGAAGCGGCCGCGCCCAGCTCCGGAGGCCGCGCACCTCTGCCCGAAGCGGAGCTTGTCGTCTCAGCGGGACGCGGAATGAAAGGTCCAGAGAACTGGGGTCTGATCGAAGACCTCGCGGACGCCGTGGGAGCGACCACGGCTTGCTCTCGCCCTGTTTCTGATATCGGATGGCGTCCACACCACGAGCACGTGGGCCAGACCGGCATCGCCATCCGCCCCAACCTGTACATCGCCATCGGCATTTCCGGTGCCATTCAGCACCTCGCTGGCGTCAACGGCTCCAAAGTGATCGTTGTGGTCAACAAGGACCCTGAGGCCCCTTTCTTCAAGGCGGCGGACTACGGAATTGTGGGCGATGCCTTTGATGTCGTTCCCAAACTGACAGAAGCGTTCAAGGCGCTCTAATCGAAACAACTACCTTGACGGCGATTGCTTTCCAGTCATGAAAAAATCCCTGCTTGTGATATTCGACATCCGGCCGAGCGGCGCCACAACAGGCGCTTACAACCTGGTGCTCGAAGAAGTAGAGGGCAAGCGCAAGCTGCCCATTGTGATCGGCATGTACGAAGCACAGTCCATCGCCATCAAGATGGAAAAAATGACCCCGAGCCGGCCCTTGACCCACGATCTGTTCAGCAGCTTGTGTCAGTCTTTTGACATTGAGCTCAAAGAGGTGGTCATCTACGACTTGGTCGAAGGCATTTTCTTTGCGCGCCTCGTTTGCGGCGGCGGGGAAATCGAAGAGACCATTGACGCCCGCACTTCCGATGCAGTGGCGTTGTCGGTGCGTTTTGGCTGCCCCATTTACTGCGTCGAAAAAGTGCTCAAAATTGCAGGCATTCCTCCCGAAGGAGAGGAGCAGGTAAAGCCGATGCCCGAGGAGAATCCCGAGGACCCCTTTGGACTGGATGACCCCGCGGATACCGGGGCTGCTGCCGGCTCCAAAGAGAATTTCAGCACCCTCAAAATGACGGAGTTGAAGGAAGAACTGGACCGCGCCATTCAGGAGGAGGACTATGAGCGGGCAGGCAAGCTGCGCGACGAAATCGATAGCCGAAGCAACAAATAATGCGGGCCATTTTTGGAATGGCCTTTTTGGCCGCCGTCTTGTGGGCACTGTCCACCCATCGTAAATCTGTGGCTTGGCGCACCGTTTTGGGCGCACTGCTCCTTCAATTCGGCCTCGCCATCCTCGTCTTGAAGGTGCCTTTTGTGAAGGAGGCCTTTTCCTATGTTGCCGAGCTGTTTGTGGTGCTCATTGGATACACCGACCGCGGCACGGACTTCTTGCTGGGGAGCTTTGGCATGGAGGGCAAAGTCGACGTCAGCTTGGAGAATTTTGCGTTCCGCTTGCTGCCGACCATCGTTTTCTTTAGCGCCTTTAGCGCCCTCTTGCACCACGCAGGCATCTTGCCGCTGTTCATCCGTGGTTTTGCTTGGCTGATGCGACGGACGCTCAAGCTGTCGGGTACGGAAAGCTTGGCTGTGGCCGGAAATGTGTTTCTCGGTCAAACGGAAAGCCCGCTGCTCATCCGGCCATACTTGGACCGCATGACGCGGTCAGAACTCATGTTGGTCATGACCGGGGGCATGGCCACCATTGCAGGCAGCGTCTTCGCTACCTATGTCGCCTTCCTCGGTGGAGATGACCCCGTCAAGCAGGCCTATTTCGCCACCCACTTGCTGACCGCTTCCCTGATCTCGGCACCTGCCGCAGTGGCCGCTGCCAAGCTTTTGGTGCCGGAGACGGATCCGCAAAATGCCGAGAAAGTCAGTTTGGTGAAGTCCGATGCCGCGAACTTTCTGGAAGCCATCACCAATGGCACCCGAGACGGACTGGTCCTCGCTGCCAACGTGGGGGTCATGCTCCTGGTGTTCACGGCGCTGGTTTACATGAGCAACGACATACTGGCTTGGATGGGCAGCTGGACCGGCATCAACGACACCATTGCCGCCACGACCCGATTTGACGACCTGAGCTTGGAATTCCTCTTGGGGTATTTGGGTGCCCCCATCGCCTGGCTGGTCGGGGTACCGATGCAAGACGCCTTGCTCGTGGGCCAGCTCTTGGGCGAAAAAACCGTCATCAACGAATTCTACGCCTACGTGACCCTCATGAACATGAAGGAAGCGGGTGACTTCGTCAATGAGCGCAGCGTCTTGATCGCCACCTACGTTCTGTGCGGGTTTGCCAACTTCGCTTCCATCGGCATTCAGGTTGGTGGAATCGGAGTGCTTGCGCCCTCCCGACGCGGAGAATTGGCCAAGCTCGGCTTCCGCGCTTTGCTCGGCGGAACGGTGGCCTGCCTGCTGACGGCTTGCGTGGTGTCCATCCTCGCCTGAGCCGGATCGACACCGCAACCATCAAGCCTCGGCTCCCTTGTATCTTTGCGCCATGAAAGTGGGCATCATCATGGGCAGCAAAAGTGACTTGCCCATTCTCGAACAAACCGCTGAAATCCTCACGGAACTCGGCGTAGAACATGAGATGACCGTTGTGAGTGCGCACCGCACACCCGACCGCATGGTCGAGTACGCCCGGTCTGCTCGAGACCGTGGAATCGGGGTGATCGTAGCCGGAGCAGGAGGTGCAGCGCACCTTCCAGGCATGGTGGCCTCTTTGACGAGCCTCCCCGTCGTTGGGGTTCCTGTCAAAAGCAGCAACAGCATAGACGGTTGGGACAGCATCCTGAGCATCCTTCAAATGCCTTCTGGCATTCCAGTGGCCACCGTGGCATTGGATGGGGGACGCAATGCGGGACTGCTGGCTGCGCGCATCCTCTCTTCGTCCAACACCCCCCTCGCCGAGCGCCTCGATGCCTATGCCGAGGGGCTGCGCGACAAGGTGATGGGCACCGTGGATGCCGTGGAAGCCAAGGGCCGTCAGATCCAAAAAGGATGAGCGCGGGACGCACCATGAGGACGCTGAACCCGTCCGACTACCCCGTCAAGGAACGCTACGCCATGCTCGTGGGCACCGTTGCCCCGAGGCCCATCGCACTGGCCAGTACGGTAGATGCTGACGGCAACCGCAACCTCGCACCGTTTAGCTACTTCAATGTTTTCTCCATCGACCCCCCGGTGATGGTGGTTGGCCCCACCCTCAGGGGACGGGACGGGACGGTCAAGGACACCCTTGCCAATGCCCGGGAGAACATGGAAATCGTCGTGAACCTCGTGGACCATGACATGGTTCAAGGGGCCTCATTGAGCAGCAGCGATTACCCCGCCGACGTGGACGAATTCGCCAAGGCTGGATTTACCCCAGCAGACTGCGAAGCCGTCTCCCCTGCGCGGGTAGCAGAAGCCCCGGTGGCCTTTGAATGCAAAGTGACTCAAATCGTAGAGTTGGGACAAGGACCGGGTGCCGGACACATGCTGGTGTGCGAAGTTCTTCGCGTGCACATCGCTGAAGATGTTTTGGACGCCGCCGGAAAGCCCGAAGCCCATGCCCTGGACTTGGTCGGCCGGTGTGGAGGGAATTACTACGTGCGGGCCTCGGGAGACGCCTTGTTTGAGCTGCCCAAACCGTCGGTCGGCGGGCTGGGGATCGGCGTTGACGCGATTCCTGCGGAAATACTTGGTGCAGGGATGCTCAACGCCAACCAGCTGGCACTGCTCGGTTCCGCCCATGCCCTTCCGGATGAAACCGACGTCAATGAGCACAAGCTGCTCGAGCTTTCCGAAGTCTTTATGGAGCACGAAGACGATGCCGCAGGACTGGAAAAAGCCTTGTTTGAAGAGGCCGGGAGGCGGCTTGAACAGGCCGATGTGGACGGGGCGTGGATGACCTTGCTTGCGTACAACCCTGGTTGACGGTCGAAGAGGCGATATTTGTGCTATGAGTTATGAGATGAAAGGGACTGTCAAGCGTCTGTTCGACGTTTGGAAGTCCGATACGAGCGAGTTCTACAAGCGCGAGTTCGTTGTGACCACTGCAGAGCAGTACCCCTCCGATGTCAAGTTTTCCGCGCTGAAGGAGAAGTCTGACCAATTGGGACAAATCAAAGAAGGCGACCAAGTGCTGGTCAAATTTGACGTCCGCGGCCGTGAATACAACGACCGCTACTATGTCGATTTGAACGCATGGCGCGTAGAGAAGATGGGGGCTGACGCTCCTTCTGGCGGCGACGGTGGACAGGCTGAGCCTGTCGCAACTACTGCTGACATCCCTGCTGCCCCAGCATTCAACCCTGGCACTCCAGCGGCCTCGGACGACGACCTCCCATTCTGACGTAAGCCGCATGAAAGCGGCTTCCGAAGCACAGCCTCAAGCGGACCGTTTCGCTTGGGTACCATCACCGCTCGCCATCGCCCTCGGTCTCACGGCCGTTACGGCGGTGGCGGCGCTGTTTTTGGGGGCTGACATCGACACCGTGGCCACCTCGTGGCGCGACGGCTTGTGGAACCGGCCCTTGCTTGTTTTTGCATTCCAAGCGGCTTTCATGCTGGTGCTTGGTCACGCCTTGGCCCTTACCCCCACCGTCGACCGCATCATCGGCAAGGCAGTGGACATGACGGGCACCACCAACGCCAGGGCCGCTGCTACTGTGGCGGTCGTGGCCTGTCTTGCTGGATGGATCAATTGGGGGCTCGGCCTGATCGTCGGTGCGGTGTTGGCCAGAAAAGTGGGAGAACGCGCCCAATCTCGTGGCTTGCCCCTGCACTACGGTCTCATAGGTGCAGCGGGATACAGCGGGCTGATGGTGTGGCACGGCGGGCTGAGTGGCTCGGCCCCCATCAAGGTCGCCGAGCAAGGTCACTTCGCCGATTTGGCGGAAATAGCCGGAATTCCAGCTGCGGCCTTACCGGACACCCTGCCGTTGGGCCTCACGGTTTTCTCGGTCCACAACTTCGTGGTCACGGGTGCCCTTATGGTCACCATCGCAGTGACGGCTTATTTGCTCGGCCGCAAGCAAGACAAGAAAGCCCTGCAGGGTCCAAACCTGCCACCCACCGAAGCGCCGCTCCCCAAAACTCCACTCGCTCCTCACTTGCGCATCCTGCCCACCCTCTTCGGTGTGCTTTTGCTGGTCTTGGCTGGACGGTCAGCCTTGTCCCACCCCGATGCGGCCCGTTTGGGGTTCATCGACCCGGACTGGACGAACCAAACCCTTCTCGGCCTGGCATTCTTGCTCCACGGCAGTCTGAAACGGTTCCTCCGAGCGATAGATTCAGCCATAGGAGGCACTTCAGGCATCCTGATTCAATTCCCCCTCTACTTCGGCATCATGGGCATCATGTCGGGTACAGGCTTGGTGGAATCCCTCTCTATGGCCATGGTGCGGCTGTCAACCCCCGAGACTTTTGAACTATGGACGGTGCTCTCGGCAGGCATTGTCAATGTGTTTGTACCGAGTGGTGGAGGACAGTGGGCTGTCCAAGGGCCGTTGCTCATCCGGGCGGCGCTGGACTTGGGTGTGCCACTCGACCGCACCATACTCGCCATGGCCTATGGCGACGAAATCACCAACATGCTTCAGCCGTTTTGGGCGCTTCCCTTGCTGGGCATAACCGGATTGGCCGCCAAGGACATCTTGCCCTACACCGTCCGCTTCTTGGGTGCAGGCCTTGCCGTCTGCCTGCTGCTGACCGCCCTTCTCTAAAGTTGGTCTTGACCGGAATCATCCGTGCGGATGACATTCGACACCGACTCTGTCAGGCTATTCCTACACATTTAGAGGATGGAATTGTCCCATCCAGTGAACGAATGCCGGTCAAAAAGACTGATTATACCCCAATCCATCTAGGTCTTTTGAGTTTATACAACGCCATCACGACCTTCTGAAAACCACCTATTGCCATGCCTTATTATATGATTTTCAAGAGGATACACCTCCTCTTCGCCTTCTGCTCTTGCTTTATACTCACTGCTCAACAAGAGTGGGCTTATCACCACCCCGATCACCTCGATCACAGCCACATCCTCGTGGATGCCAATTGGGGTACCGAGCGCGTGGTCGCAGCAGTGTCTCATTACAACCTTGGTTCCGGGTCATCTGGAGCCACAAGCAGCACTCCAGAAGGGACCAGCATTCTCATCCGTCAAAAAGACGACGGGACCCTGCTTTGGCAACAACAGTATTTCTTCGGTTTCCTGATGCGCATTTCAGACATGAAAGTGGTGCCGGGAACCAACGGGCAAAGCATCGCAGCAGTCGGGCATGTCCGTTTGTCGACTTCAGGCACTTTTAGCGACCGTGGCGTCATGATGATTGTCGACGCTGGAAGCGGCAACCTGATTGATTTCTACTTGCTCAATGGCAGCAATCCGCAAGTCCCTCTGGACTCCCGGTTGTTGGGCTTGGACTTCTACAGTTTTCAGAACCAAATGCACATCGCATGTGCAGGATGGACAGGTGACGTCACAGCTACGGCCGGCGGGCATAAAGGTCTGTATGTCCGGTCCTTGATTGGACCATCAGGCTTCAGCTTCCAAGGAGCTTTGGAGTTTGACTCTCCGGATGGCGGGAACGATTACGACTTTTTGGGGAAGGTGGTCAATGACGGTTCGGGCATGCTGGTCATTGGTTCCTCCAACCAATTTGGGATCAACAGCCAAAATGAGCAAGGGGCCCTGGTGGCGAAAATCCAATACGACGGAAGCTATGCATGGGGCAAGAACTACTGGGAATCCGCAGGAACGCCTCAAGACGACGGCGTGGTTGCAGCCGATATTCTCGGCAGTCCCAATCAGCCTTTGCTGTTGGCCATGAACCACCTCAAAGACCAAAAAATGTCCCTGTCCACTTTGGATCCAAACACAGGCACGCTCATATCGGGCTATTCCATTGATGTGACGGTGCCGCAAAGTCAAATGGAAATCATCAAGGCTTTTGACCTTGAAGCTGATGGTGATGCTGGATTTGTGCTGGGAGGATACCTCCATGAGCACCCCTGGACGGACGCTTCCGGTTCTCAACTGGGCAACATTCCATTCCGGTTCACAGGGACAATCAATGATACCGGACTAAGTCTGGGTGACATGATAGCCTTTCGCATCCCTTCCAAGGCGGCAGGAGAGACGGTCAACAACTGGGCCTACGCACCGTTTCCTCAGGACCGCTGGCAGCCCTTTGTCTACCACCCCGAAATGCTCACGCTTGAGGCGGGCAATGACCCCAATATTGACCTCTTGTTGACGGGGTACCGTGAGCGCAGCATTTCACCGAACCGGTTCGACTTGGACATTATCCCCACAAATATGACCGGTAGTTTTGGGCCCTGTGAAGTGGTCAACATCAATGAGGTCACCGCTCCCCTCGGCCTCTCTGAATTTTCTATTCCGGACCCCATAGTGGCGGGGCTGTCTCTTTTCCAGGACTCTATCGCTTCGTCCATCATTTCCTTGGACACGCTCGACTGCGGGGTACTCAGCACCCCAATGTGCTCTCTGCCCAATGCCATCAACTCTACGGTCAATTGCCTCGACGTGGATGTGCAAGCCTCGGGGGGCATTACGCCTCCGGCGCAAGTGCATTACTCATGGGATTTCGGCGATGGTTCTGCCGCTGTTTCAGGAGTCGGCCTCAATAGCCCCCCCATTCACTCCTATGCCACCCCGGGGACCTATACCATCGCTTTAACCCGATACTGTGTGTGGGACATGGGCACCTCATCGACCATCAGTACTGCCCTCACGGTTGATGTATGCGACCCCACACCTTGCGGCATCGGACCGTTCGATCTGAACCTCTGGCTGTATTGCGGACAAGGTTGCTGGGGTGGAATTTCAGGCACCCGTGCGGCGATCACCATCGATATGAATTTGTTTTCACTCGATGAAGCGCAGTACGATGCGGAATTGTGCTTTAGCGATGGGACGACCATCCCCTTGGACTTGGATGGACTTCCTGTGTCTTACATCAAGTGTTTCTCTGGATTCACATTGTTCAAGCAGGCCTGCTTGAAGGTTTATGAAGAGGGAGAAACGGTCCCCTGTTACGAAGTCTGCGACAGCGAGTCCTGCCTCAGTATTGGCCCGATTCCATTGGATTGGGCCACGGACTTGATTCCAGAACTCGCCTTCAATTCGGCCAATTGTTCGATGGAAACCGATGGCTTGCCTGAATCGATCACGTCCACCACACAAGTGATGGTCTTCAACTCTGCCTTTCCCGGCAGCAATGATGCTGCGTCTTTTCTTTCGGCCTTTCTCCAAGGTGAAGACTTTTCTCAATCCGTCGCCTCTCAAACCGTAAACAGCTTCGTTGGGAGTTACCAAGCCTCTTGCTTTGGGCTTCTCGAAGCCCAATTGACCCATCCCATAACCTACATCGAAGGTGATGGCACACAAGACTGGCAGGCTGCAGCCCAAGAAGCAGGCCCCAATGCCATCGTGGTCAGCGGAACGCCCCAGGTTCAATTGGCCTCGGCATTGATTCCAGGTGACACCTATATCCCCGGCGATACCTATATCCCAGGCGATACCTACATCCCGGGTGATACCTACCTGGGCTTCAATCCCAGTTCTGAAGGATTGGAACCGGCTTTTGCGGACCTCATCCCCATCGGCCCAATTCTCGCTGGCGCTGGTTTTAATTCATGGAACCTCAGCGGCACAGCAGGGCCCGGTGGCTCTTCATTCTTCACAACTGGGCCAGACAATTGCCTGCCAAACAACATCGCAGATGGAGAAGAAATCTCTGTGTACGACAATGGAATTTTGGGTGCTGCCAGTTTCGCCTTGACAGGCAGCACGTCCCTCCCCCTTGCGGAGAGCGGTCATGCTTGCCCCAACAACTTTAATTACCTCACCCAAGCGACCCTGGAGGTCTTCAACACGGCTCCGCTTTTTGAGGAGGAAGACGCCTTCCCCATGAGTGAATGGACGCCCTTTGAGTTTGTAGGTCAGGCCCTCTTGACCGACGCGGAGCTTTCGCCCAATGCGCCCGAAGGTTCTACCGAAGAACTTGTGCTCGACTACTATGACGGATATGGTGACAGTTCCGGTCCATGGAGCATCACCGATGCCGGCGGAAATGTCGTTGCCACCGGCATGATGCCCGAAGGCCCTGCAGGATCAAACGTCCCCTTCTCGAGCACCGGTAGCGTGAACTTGGCTCCTGGACATTACACCTTCTCTTGGAATCTCGATTGTTTTGGAGTCATAGACAACTCCAGCATACAACTCAGCCTGAATGGTGCAACCCTTGTGAACTTCCCCTCTGGAACGGTCTTATCTGGCATCATCACGGCGGACATCTTCATTCCAGGCATCGTCATCGTGCCTCCCTCCGCCTATGTGGACACGACGTGTGATGCGGTGTTCTCACATGACTTGTTGACCGCGGGCGCACTTCCACCGAGCACACCCGGCACTTACATCGCCAGTGAAGACAACATCCAACTCGGATTTGAAATGTTCTTTGACGGGTTTGGCGCCACCTATGGGTCGGCCGCTGTGACTCCAGCCCTTCCCACGGTAGGATCGGGGCAAGTGTTGACCACCAGCAACATCCTGGCAGTCTATGACATGTCGGCCTTTCCGAACGTGAACGAAGTCAGCTTTGTGTTCTTTGACGGAGCCGGAATCGAGAACCTTCAGGTCAATGGACACGCCCTGCTCACCGGCGAGCTGGAGACCATGCCGGCTGCCGTGGCCCCTGGCGTGACCATGTCGGTCACCACCTCGGCCTACCCCGGCTATCAAACCGGCACGGTGTTGCTGACCGGAAACGTGCAAAAGCTGGAAGTCGGTGGACAACAGTTCTTCTTAGACCACATCTGTGTGAAGCACGATGGCACGGTGATTCAAAACCCAACCG
>JAKMCX010000246.1 GCA_022428285.1 Flavobacteriales bacterium | reverse complement strand
GTGGTCACCTGGAGGACCACTGATGCCAGCGGTTCGGGGGCATTGGCACGCAGTTTTCACAGCAGTTCGCCTGCGGATGCGATGGTGTTTCCCACTGCTGCCGATGGCCAATGGGGAGCGCTGGGTGCACGCCGTGCGACTTGGCCCGCAGAAACCGCAGACGCGGGTTCCAGCGCGTTGAATGCCGACCTGGAAAATGCGCGGTTGGAACTGGCCCTCAAAAACGCGCAGTTGGCATTGGCAGAGGAAGACATCGCCCTGTTGCGCGCAAACCGTCAAGTCACGGGAACCGCCGAGGCCTTGCTGGTCGAAGACCTGGCCGATGTGGCCGATTGGATGCACGGCGAGATGAAAGACCTGTTGTTTCGCAGGGTCGAGTTGACCATGGAAATCGCCGGGCAAGAAAAGGCCGTGAAGGCGCTCGAAGAACAGGTGCAAGCCGGCAAGGCCAGGACTGCATTTTACTGGGAAGCGGGCGGTTTGGAGTTGTCCGATGGTCCTGTGCGCACCCAAGTGGTGGAATGGGGAGGTGGCCAACACTGGAGCCCCCAAGACATGCTGTCTTTGTCATCGGCCTCAGAACCCCCCATGCTCACGTGGTACCAGCGCGCCATGGTCAGTTTGGATGTGCCTTACGCCGGAAAAGGCGTGCCGGTCATGTTTCACGATGCACCCTACGCGGGCCTGCAGCAGCGCCCCGATGCGGAGTCCGCTCCTGTGATGACTTACAGCAGAGAGATGCTCTCCAAAGGCGGGGCTGAAGACCGGGCCCGTCCGGCATCCAATTCCAAGTGGCCCGGCACACATTGGACCCTCGCCGACATGGAGGTTGGCCCCCAATGGGACCGCAACGTGCCCTTGGGCCAAGAGACCCTTCCTGCGGTGGTGCGGCATTTCTCTGTGCCCAAGCAGTCCCCGGTGGTCAACATGCGCATTTCGGTGCCCCGGCCTTCCATGCCTGTGGCGCAGGCCGATCGGGCCTTGCTCATGATCGATGGGCGGCCTGCGGGCAAAGTGTGGCTCACCGAAAGCGGCGATACCCTGCTGATCGACGCCGGGGTTTCCAGAGATTGGACGGTGGAGCGCAAGCGCGAAGCTGCATTGTGTGCCAAGTCTACCCTGGGCAACCGCATCAAGCACCACCGCGCCTTTAGCATCACGGTGGCCAACCGGAGTTCCCATGCGGGAGCGCTGGTCATCGACGAGCCGCTTCCTGTATCCAAGAGCGCCGAGATTGAAGTGGCGCCCGAGACCTTGGGCGGAGGAACGCTCGATCAGGCCAGCGGCATTGTGCGCTGGACCCTGGACCTCGAGGCCGGCGAAAGCCGCACCATTCAATTCTCCTATGATTTGAGCCACGGCCGCGACCAGCGCGTCCCCGACTTGGATTAAGGCTCGCGCAGCAGTCCTTGTGCCACAGCCTGTGCCGCTCCTTTTGTAGAAAGGGCCGCGCGCAAGTCACTGTGGGCCTGCATTTGGGCCTGTTGACCTGCTTCAGACATGACCCCTTTGAGGGTTTCAGCCAGTACCGATGGGGTGCAATCTTGTTGGATGCGCTCGGGCACCGCCTCCCGGTCGAGGATGAGGTTGACCAAAGAGATGAAGCGCACTTGCGTAAACCACTTCGCCAATCGGTAGGTGATGCCGCTGGTGCGGTACGCCACCACTTGCGGCAGGCCGTACAGGGCCGCCTCGAGCGTGGCCGTCCCGCTGGTGATGATGCCAGCAGCGGCGTGGCGGTATAGGTCCGAGGTTTCCCCAAAGAGGACTGGGAATTCCGTGGTGTAGTCCGAGGGTTGCCTTCCGGGGGCGCCTGCGACCACCGGGGTCAGGTGGGGGAGTTGCCGCGCGGCCTCGGTCAGACTGGGCAGCATGCGCTCAATTTCCTGTAGGCGCGACCCTGGCAACAGCGCCAGCAGATCGCCTGTGGGGGGCAATCCGCAGCGGGACCTCCACGCAGCGGCGTCGCTTGTGTCGCTTCCCAGGTCGGCTTTGGCAGGGATGGCGTCGGCCAATGGATGGCCGACATAGTCCACGCGGAGCTCCACTTCACCATAGTGCTGCGCCTCAAAGGGCAGGATCACATACAAGCGGTCCAGGTCGCGGGCCATGGCGTGGATGCGCCCCTGTTTCCAAGCCCATACCTGTGGCGCGATGTACATGTCCACGGACCAACCTTGTTCGTGCGCCCAGCGCGCCAGCCGCAGGTTGAAGCCGGGGTAGTCTACCAACACAATGCGGTCGGGGTCAAACGCGGCGATGTCGGCCTTGACGCGCGCCATGAGCCGTCGGAAAAAGCCGAGTTTGCGGACCACCTCTGCAAACCCCATAACGGAGGTGTTGCGGATGTGCTCCACCAATGTCACGCCCTCGGCGGCCAAGGCGTCGCCGCCCATGCCGCGCACTTCAATTTCTGGAGCGCTCGCCTTGAGCGCACGGACCACCGCAGCGGCATGGGCGTCGCCCGATGGCTCTCCTGTGAGCACGTACAGCCTGTGCACGCCTGCTGTGTCGCGGGATGAGGTTGGGGTCATTCGCCGTATTGGAGGTAGACAATGCCGATCACCATCAACACCATGACCAGCATGCTGCCCCGGGCGAATTGGTCCCATTTGCGCTTGTAGGCCCAATGAAAGGCCGGAACGATGGACAGTACGCACAGGCTCACAATCCTGTCTTTGTAGAGGGGGCTTCCGAGGAAGACCTCCCGGTGGAAATAGCCCAGGGATTCATCTTGGATCCATCCCCAAGCCGTCCCGAGCAACAGGTATCCCAAAATCGCCGAAATCACCCCGCCCAGCATGCCCGCAGGCAGGGTGTCGAGGAGGTCACGCCTCATGGTCCAAATTCCAGCTGTTGAGGGTGCCAATGGTGTGGTGTGCTGTGAGGTCGAACTGCACAGGGACCACACTCGCATACCCCTCTTCCAGCGCGTGGATGTCGGTGTCCTTGCCCTTGTCGGGGTTGTGGAATTCGCCGCGCATCCAGTAGTACGGGCTGCCTCCTGGGGTGGCGCGTTGGTCAAAGGTGTCGCGCCAATGGCCCATGGCTTGACGGCAAATGCGGATGCCCTTGAGGTCCTCTTTGGAGACCTTGGGGATGTTGACGTTCAGACAGGTCCCCGGAGGCAAGCCGTGCTTCAGAACACCATTGACCATGGTCTTGGCGACTTCGACTGAGGCAGAAAAGTCCGCGTCCCAGCGTTCGTCCAGCAGTGAAAATCCAATGGAGGGGATCCCGCACATGGCGCCTTCCACTGCGGCAGACATGGTGCCCGAGTAGATCACATTGATGGAGGCGTTGCTGCCGTGGTTGATCCCAGAGACGAGCAGGTCGGGCAGGTTGTCCTCTCCGAAGACTTCGGCCACAGCCAACTTCACGCAATCCACAGGGGTTCCAGAGCAAGACCGGGCTTCGACCACCCCGCGTCCAAATTCAAAGGGGTTCAGCTTTAAGATGCTGCTAAAGGTGACGGCATGGCCCATCCCGCTTTGCGGGCTGTCCGGCGCGATGACGTAGACGTCACCAATGCCGGTCATGGCCTCTGCCAGGGATTGAATGCCCTTGGCAGTGATGCCGTCGTCGTTGATGACCGCAATGCGCGGCCGGCGTTCAGATGTCATGCGCTGTGTGGGGTGCGGGCCAGCGATTCAAGGAACCACGCCCAGTATTTGTGGACAGAAGAAACGGAAGCCCGCTCGTCGGGGCTGTGTGCGCCCAAGATGGTAGGACCAAAGCTGACCATGTCGAGGTTGGGATACCGGCTGCCGAGGATGCCGCACTCAAGTCCGGCGTGGCATGCCAGAACCAGGGGTTCGTGTCCGTGCAACTCGCGGTAGAGGTCCGCCATCATGCGCACGACTTCGCTGTCGGGGTCGGGCGTCCAACCGGGATAGGCCCCTCCGCGGGACGCGTTCAAGCCCGCCAAGTCGAAACCTGCTTCAATCCTGCGGGCGAGGTCCATTTTCTCGGTATCCACCGAGCTGCGGGTGAGGCAGTGCACTTCTGCGGCTCCATCCTTGAGGGCGATGCGCGCGACGTTGTTGGAGGTTTGCACCAGCCCTTCGATGTCGGGGCTCATCCGGTCGATGCCATTGGGGCAGAAGTCCAAGGCGGCGAGCAACGTGCTCCCCGCAGCGTCTTCCAATACTTGACCAGGGGTGTCCACGGCGTGAAAAGAGACCGACAGGGAAGGGTCGGTGGTGCGGTATTCCGCTTGGATGTCGGTGACCAGCCCTTGGAGCTTTTGGGACCAATCGGCCGCTGTATGGCCGCTGGCAACCGTGGCCCTGGCTTCACGCGGAATGGCATTGCGCAATCCGCCGCCATCCATGGCCGAAAGGGTGGTTGAACCACCGGTCTCTGAAAGCATCATTTCGCGCAGCACGCGCACCAGCAGCTTGTTGGCGTTGGCGATGCCTTTGTGAATGTCCATTCCGCTGTGGCCTCCGCTGCCACCTTTGACCTCCACGACAATGCCGTGTGCAGCCCGGGGAGCGGTGGTGGGCAGTTGTCCGGAAAATCCCAGGTCGATTCCGCCGGCACAGCCGATGCCAATCTCCCGGTCGTCTTCGGTGTCCAGGTTGAGCAGGATTTCACCCTTCATCCAACCTTGCTTGAGCTCGAGTGCACCGGTCATGCCGGTTTCCTCGTCGATGGTAAAGAGCAATTCAAGTGGGGGGTGTGGGGCGTTGGTGCTCTCCATAATGGCGAGCATGGTGGCCACCCCGAGTCCGTTGTCGGCGCCGAGTGTGGTGCCCTCGGCCCGGACCCAATCTCCATCTACGGCCATGCGGATGCCCTCGGTATCGAAGTCGAAGTCCGTGTCGTTGTTTTTCTGGCACACCATGTCAACATGGCTCTGAAGGATGACCGTTTTCCGGTCTTCCATGCCGGCGGTCGCAGGTTTGCGCACCAGCACGTTGCCCACTTCGTCAGAGGAGACATCGAGCCCGTGGGATTGGGCCAAGCCCGTGATCCATTGGCACACGGCCTCTTCTTTGCCCGAGGGGCGAGGGATGGCGTTTAAATCGGCGAACCGGCCCCACAGGGCTTTGGGTTCCAATTGGCGTACTGCATCAGACATGCCCCGAAATTCGGGCAAAAATTGGGGGTCACCATGTCAATTGGCGCATTCCATCCCAAAAGCCGCCAAAAGGATGAGCAAGTCGGCGCTGGAGACCATGCCATTGCCATCTACATCTTGCGTGCATTCGGACAGACATCCAAACTCACTCAGCAGGCCGAGAAGGTCGTCGATGGCGGTGATGCCATCTTGATTGATGTCGCTTGAACAGGGCGCCAATTCTGCTCCGGATACGAAGCCGTCACAGTTCACGTCCCCTCCCAAGGGAAGCAGCGGTGCATTGGGATAGAAGTTCGCGCTGGCGTCATTGCAGTCTGAATCGTTGAGCACCCAACCTGGTGGGGGAACCCCACAGAAATCTTGCGCCAAGCCGTTGGTCTGGTCTCCAAAACCGTCGCCGTCGGTGTCTGGCCATGCCACTGTCGGGAAGAAACAGGTGCCGTCGTCTTCCGTTGCCCCCAACAGGAAGTTGCAGGCGTCGGGATGGGTGCAGCCCGAAAACTCGTCGCCGTCACAGACCCCGTCTCCATCTGAATCGCCTCCGAGGCATGCGCCGTTGCAATCGAGTCCAGTTTCTGGAAACACGCAGCTTCCGTCGTCGCACAGCGAGAACAGGTCGAAGTTGCATGCTGCCGGGTGGGTGCACCCCGTGGCCGAGATGCAAGATCCGTCGCTCTTGGTGGCCAGTAGGTCGAAATTGCACGCCGTTGAATCGGTGCATCCATAGCAGGAGTAGTCGCACGTTCCAGCACCGTCTGCAAGGGGGTCAAAATTGCATGCGCTGGGGACCATACAGCCCACCAAGCTGACCGGTGGAAGGCACACTTCGGTTTGCATGATGCTGCCGAAATCCGGATTTGTCATCGAATACAAGGTGTCGTCCAGACAGGTCAATGTGATGGAAGCAGAAGACCCCGGGCAGGGCGTCCAGCCATTGGCCTCGGCGTCTTGCAATTGGAACATCCGACAACCGGCGTCCAAACAGAGGTTCCATTGCTGGCCGCTGGATGGGATGCTTCCAACCCCAATCGACAAGCCTCCTGGGGACAGGTTCCAGCTGATTTGCTCGGGGTTGCAATCGGGCTGGATGTCGATGACCAAGGGGTAGCATGTGGGCTCACATGTGCCGTCATCAAACACCGCCGTGGGATCGTAGTTCGAGGAATAGGTGTTCTTGCATCCCCCTTGGTTTGCATCGGGCAAACAGAGCTGGTACTCGCCTTCGACCCCGCTGGCGGGAGAGGACATAAATGGAGCGTCCTGACCCAGCAGCGTAAGGCTAAATGCCAAGTCGGTGCCGCAATCGGCCATCAGGCTTTCGTATCCGCTGAGCTGGTCGCGGTGAACCTCAAATGTGACGCATTGGGCCGGCAGACACAGGGTGTCTTGACGGGTGGACAGCGGGTCGAGCCATCCGCTCCGGTGCAACACACGTCCTTGGGCATCCTTGAACAGCCATCCGTTTTGAGAGCCGAAGCAATCCGAAGTAAACGACAGCACCACCTCCAGGCCGCTTTCGATTTGATGGGACTGTGTGGCGCGGGTGTTGTTGGAGCTGCGGTCATCGGGTGCTCCATCCACAGCCGCGATGATGATGGACAGGTCGGCCAAACCAGAGGGGGCAGCAACAGGGTCCAGGAGCAGGTGGATGCTGTCGCCCGATGCAATGTGGCCATTCCAGACCGTGTCTGCCGAGGCACCACCAAAGTAGCCGTACTGCAGGTTCAGTTGGTGGATGTCCTCAGTTCCGAGGTTGAGTACCGGAACCTCTATGGCCGGGTTTTCGGCGCAGCTGGCACCCCGCGGCGAGCGTATTCTGCCCAGGGCAGCATCCTTGGCAGGCGGCTCGGGAAGTTCAAGCGTGTAGACGCCCCTGCCGTATGTGGCCGCTGCCAACCGGCCCGATGGCCCGTGGACAAGCAGGTCAAAAACCACCACGTTGGGGAGGCCGTCCGACAGCCTTTCCCAGGTTGCACCTGGCACAGCGGGGAGGGTGTAGACCCCCACGTCTGTTCCGGCATAGAGGGTGCCGGATTCCGCGTCGCGCTCCAAGCAATTGACAGGAGCTGGGGGCAGCCCTTCACTGGTGTTGGTCCAGTTGAGCCCACCATCTGCGCTGGCGACCACTTTGACGGTGTCGTTGTAGTTGGAGATGGAAGCCCAGATGAGGTCCGCATCGTCCTGCGCCACATGGACATCGGTGATCCAATCGAAGCCGTTGGGCGGGTCCAATTCTGAAAATGTCTGCCCATCGGTGGAGCGGAAAAGGCGGAATTCCTTGGCCACATAGAGCCTGGTGACGTCGTTGGGTGCCAGGGCCAAATCCGTGCATTTTCCGCCGGGCAAAGTCTCCAGCGGGACCCAGTTGTTGCCGCGGTTGGTAGACCGGTAGACCCTGTCTTTGGCGATGTACACCCAGTCGGGGTTGAACGGGCTCACCTCCCAAGGGGTCAGCCAGGCGCCTTGCTGGTTTTCGTCGCTGCCGGCATTGCCTGCAATTTGCTGAAAGGCATTGCCGCCATCGTCCGAACGGAACACCTGGCCGTAATACAGCGAGGCATACACCACCTCTGACAAGGCTCCATGAAATGAGCATTGGAATCCATCGCCGCCCAGCACATGCTCCCAAGTGCCTTCGTGCTTCATAAAAGTGCCGTTGTCCTGCGTGCCCACCAAGAGGCGGTCTATGGCGAGGGGGTCGAGGTCCAAACGGTAGGCTTGGGTGATGGCCAGTCCGGCGCTCTTGTCGGTGGCCGATGGAGCCGACGGGTCAAACAAAAATGCGCCGCCATCGTTGGCGACCATCATGCGCCCATCATCCAGGTACTTCAGTCCGTGTTGGTCGGCGTGCAAGTAGGGGAGGTCTCCTCCCGCATACCAGTGCGCTTCACATTGCCATTGGGCACCGCCGTCTTCTGTGCCCCACAGGTTGACGCCACCCACATGAACGCGGTCGGGGTCTTGGGGGTGAACGGCCAAGGCCAAATCATACCATGCCTGTCCGCCAGAATCTTCGCCTTCTACAGTCCATCCCAAGAGGTTGGGTCCCGCTCCCTCGAGCATCCGGGCCGTCCAGCTGGACCCCCCGTCTGTGCTGCGCCAAAATCCGGCAAAGCCTTGGTCGCTGGTCTTTCCTGCCACTGCGTACACCGTGTCTGGTGCCGATGGTGCAAAGGCCAATGTGATGCGGCTGATCCCAAACGAGGCGCCATCGAGGCTGTTGACCTCCCAGGTGGCGCCCGCGTCGTGACTTTCGGCAATGTCGTTGCCAAACTCCCCGGCCAAGAGGTGGTCGGGGTTGGAGGGGTCGGTTTCCAAGGATGCGAAATTGCCCGCAATGGTGCGGATCCAGTTGTCGCCGCCATTGATGCTGCGGTAAACACCCAAGCTCGATGAGGTCCACAGGGTGTCGGGATGTTCGGGGTGCACCAAAATCCGGGTCAGCGTGCGCCCCATGTTGGTTCCCCAATCCAGCCCGGTGGCCTCCCATGTCGTGCCGCCATCGCCGGTGGTCCAAACGCCAATGGACCGGGTGTCGCCGTAGTCGCCATCGCCGGTGGCAATCCACATGCGGTTGGAGTCGGTGGGGTGGAAAGCGATGTCAGAAACGCCGATGGAATTCAGTTGTTGGCCCCCCATGGCTGTCCAGTTGTCACCTCCGTTGAGCGTCCTCCACAATCCTCCAGCTGGAGCGCAGGCCCACCATTCTTCTGTGGTTCCTGGCCTGTTGATCAAACGGTTGAGTCGCCCGCTTCCGCCCAATCCTGTGGGCCCGTGGGGTCCAGCGTGGGACCAACTCGGGTCGGTGGTGCTGCGCTGTACGATTTCCTGGAGGCGGTCTTCTTCGGCGCGTTCAATGGACCGCGCCACCACCGCATTGGATGGCCGCATGCCATCGGCTCCAACCCGGGGCGCCATAAATGCCAACCACCGTTGAAAGGGTTTCGCCCCCTTGCCGCGTTCAGCGGGAGAAGGGGCATCTGCTTCGTAGAGGGAGACGATGGAGTCCAGCGGGAGCGTGCCTTGCTGCAGGGCCCGGCTCCAATGCGCATCGGGTTGAACCTGGGCTTGGAGCCCCGAGAACATGCCGCAGATCAAGCCCCAAAACAGGACCCACCTCGCGCTAGAGAGGCGGTTCAGCAAGGGGGCTGACTGTGTCGGTGCAAGGGGCATTGCGCAATGAACATTTCTGGCCCCAAAAGAGGCACTGGGTCAATTCGAACAAGGCAGACCGAACGCTCCGAGAACGATCAAAAAGTCTGCCACATCCACGCCTGGAATGCCGTTCACATCTAACGTACATCCTTCAACGCAACCAAACTCGCTGAGGAGCAGGAGTACGTCATTGACGTTCACGAAACCATCGTTGTCGAGGTCTTCGGGACATTCGTTCTCCTCATCGGGAGCCAACGGTCCACCGCTACAGTCATTGTCGACGCCATCTTGCGTCCCCGGCGCGCCAGGATACACGTCATTACGAGAATCATCGCAATCGGTTGCGTTTGTGACAAATCCGATGAGGTTGCCGTCGCATCCGGTGGTCGTGACAGCGGCATTGCCAAAGCCATCGCCATCCGAATCGGCAAACAATGTGCTGGGGGCTTCGCAGGATCCGTCGTCGATCGAGGCAAAGTCCAAGTAGTTGCACGCGGAGGGGTCGGTGCAGCCTTGAATGGCCGTGAGCGAGAAGTTCACATTGCTGATGTCAAAGAAGATTGAGCCGTGGCCTTTCACCTTGATCCGTGCAGAGGAAGAGGTCACTGCAGGCAGCAGCACTGTGGCTGAGCCTGTATTGGGGACGGCTTCTGCAAGCAAATGCGGCCATGTATAACCGCCGTCCAGGCTGCAGTAGATGTCCACATCAGAACAATTGACGTCGCCGCCGTCTGTTCCTGCAACATCCCAAAGGATGGTCAAGTCTGAATTGCCCGCGCGGCTGATGTTGGTGTTGGGGTAGGTGACCAAGAAAGGGCCCGTGCTGGCGTCAATATAGAAGGACTTTGTGCCCACGGCGACACCACCGCAACC
>JAKMCX010000100.1 GCA_022428285.1 Flavobacteriales bacterium | reverse complement strand
GTGATAGCAATCGCAATACACAAGGAGTTAAGCATTGATGAAGTCACGGGTGGTGATTTAAGTACGATTTACCTCGCTGGTGCCAACCTCGGTGATGCCGACCTCCGTGGTGCCAACCTCGGTGGTGCCAACCTCGCTGGTGCCTACCTCTCTAATGCCGACCTCTTTAATGCCAACCTCTCTGGTGCCAACCTCGATGGTGCCATCCTCTCTGGTGCCGACCTCGGTGGTGCCGACTTCTTTGGTGCCGACCTCTTTGGTGCCGACTTCTTTAATGCCAACCTCTCTGGTGCCTACCTCGGTGGTGCCATCCTTCCTGATGCCCCGATGATCTGTCTGAACGGCTGCCCATCATCACTCCCATCAGGCTACACCTGCGAACCTGATGTAGACGGCCCCTGCCCGGACCGCAATCGCATTGTACCAGAGTAACCCACCGCCCGCCTGACGGCCTCCACACCTTCAGCGGTAAAGTCCCCATCCTCCTCCAGCTGCTGCATGATGCGCTCGCGCTCCTGCTGGCTTGGAATCCTTCGAATGATGTGTGCTGCTTGCGCTATGCGGTCGTGGGTGTGATCCATGCCCAATGATGGGCGTTGGATGGATGCGGCTACCGTTACAGCGTTACAGTGATTCCCATAAAAAGAGGTTTTTTCTCTTTCTTTCTGTGTGTATTCATACCGCCAAAGCAACTTTTGTTCTTGCGATTGTTCCATACACACTGTCATAGGCTATCAACTTTTGCGGCCGTCTCTCATCTGCTTTTCGATGGGAAGGCCAATGAATACAGTGGTTTGCGCATGTATCAACCGCGCAATGTCAACTGCATTGATACACTACGTTTGTACTCATGAACGCAGCGGGCAGAATCAGACAGGCAACGGCTGGGGACATTCCCAAGACTTATGCCCTCATTCGTGAATTGGCAGAATACGAGCGGGCTTTAGATCAGGTCAACATAGGCGAGGCCACCTTGCTTGAGGATGGCTTTGGACCCCATCCGGCTTACGGTTTGCTCGTGGTAGAACCCGCGGACCGCGATGAGGTTGTTGGGGTGGCCCTTCATTACGAGAAATACAGCACTTGGAACGGACGCTGCCTGTTTTTGGAAGACCTGGTGGTGACCCAAGAAGAGCGGGGAAAGGGTTACGGCAAACTGTTGTTTCAGGCCGTGGCCCAAGAGGCGGTTCGCCGTGGCTGTGCATACATGCAGTGGCAGGTGCTGGATTGGAATACCCCTGCCATTGAATTTTACAAGTCCTTGGATTCGGAAGTCAGCAGCGAATGGCTCAATGGCCGTTTGGAAGGAAATGCACTGCGGGCCTTGGCAAAAGGGTCATGAGGCGAGAGGTTCACAAGTTTGGTGGGGCTTCCGTGCGGGATGCCGAAGCGGTTCGAAACGTGGGGCGCATTGTGTTGGGGCTGTGCTCTGCGGGTATTCAGCCGGTTGTGGTGGTCAGCGCCATGGCGAAGACCACCAACGCATTGGAGAAAATTTGGACTGGACTCCCAGAAGGAGGTCCCGCAGAGGACCGTTGCACTGAAGTGCTGGACTTCCATGCCGGCGTGGCCCAGGATTTGGCGCTGCCTTCGGACCTGCTCCAAGAAGATGTGGCCAAATTCTTGTCTGCAGCCCAGGCCTTGAATGGCAAACCGCAGAGCGCAGAAGGGTATGATGCCCTTGTGGGTTTTGGTGAGCGCATGTCCACAAGAATTGTCCAAGCGCATCTGGTACAACTGGGTTTGCCGGCGCATTGGCTGTCGGCCTGGAAGCTCATCCAAACCGACACATCGCACCGTGCGGCGCAGGTGGAATTGGTGGCTACAGGTGTCGCGGTGAGGACAGCGCTTTCCGCCATAGGTGGGGGGTTGGCCGTCACGCAAGGCTTTGTTGGAGGGGCGGCCAGCGGTGCGCCCACCACCTTGGGCCGCGAAGGGTCGGACTTCAGCGGAGCTTTGCTCGCAGAAGCAGGAGCAGCAGAGCGCCTCGTCGTTTGGAAGGACGTCGAGGGCGTGATGACAGGCGACCCGAGGCGCTGGCCTTTTGCCCAGAAAATTGAAAGGCTGGATCACGGCACAGCTGAGCGGATGAGCCTGGCCGGTGCAGGCGTCTTGCACCCGGCGACCATGGCGCCGCTTCGGCGCACAGGCATCCCCCTCGAAGTGCGCAGCTTTCAGCAGCCAGACGGACGGGGAACGGTGATCGATGAAAGTCCAATCGCCGACGGTCTTCCTGTATTGTGGGCTTTTGGGAGCGGCGCTTCAGGATCGGAAGAGGTGCGTTGTATCACGGACAACACAGCCCAAGCCATCGCCGAATGGAACGCGGCCTTTCCTGACCGTTTGGCGTCATCTGCAGTGGCTGATCCGGACATCGAAGGCTGCAGTCGCTTGGTCTTTTAACGCCTGCAAACGACACCAATGGGACAAAAAAAAGCCAGTTCCTGAGGGAACTGGCTTTCGCTGCGAGGTGCAGTAATGTCAATATTCGTCTTCATTGAAGAAGAAATCTTCCTTCGACGGATAGTCGGGCCAGATGTCTTCAATGGTGTCATACGTCTCCTGGTCGTCTTCGATGTGTTGGAGGTTCTCCACCACTTCGAGGGGCGCACCCGTTCGCATGGCGAAGTCAATCAACTCATCCTTTGTGGCAGGCCAAGGAGCGTCTTCGAGGTAGGAGGCAAGTTCAAGTGTCCAATACATGGTGTGTCACATTTGGGCGCGGCAAAAGTAACCGAGCCGCAATTCTGTGCAAGCCTTACGCGCATTCAGCGCAAAATGTTTGCCTCAAGAGCCCGATTTCTTGTCTCGGGGCCACTTTTCTTCGACTGTACCCTCGGAATTTGCAGCCCACCGCCCCAGGGTAAAAAGGGCGTCGCTCAGCCTGTTGAGGTAACGCATGGCGTCTGCTGACTGCACAATGAGCCGGTCCAAAGCGACTGCGCGGCGTTCTGCTCTGCGGCAAACTGTGCGGGCGACATGGCAGGCAGAGACCGCTGGAGACCCGCCGGGCAGCACAAAGTGGCGCAGTGGAGGGAGGTCTTCCTCCAGCCCATCGATCCAGTGCTCGAGTCCTTCCACATCGGCCGCGGCCACCATGGGCTGGCCTTCTCGGGGTCCGTTGGGATCGGCAAACATCCCGCCAATGCGGAACAAATGATCTTGGATGTTCCGCAAGTCTTCGCGCTGCGGCGAGAGGGTAGGGTGGTCCAGCAGGGCGCCCATGAGCGCATTGAGCTCATCTATGGTTCCATAGGCTTCGATTCGGGCGTCGTCCTTGTGGACGCGGGATCCATCAAACAAAGAAGTCTCACCACCGTCTCCGGTGCGGGTATAAATGCGCATGTTGCAAAGGTGCACCCTGAAACACAACCGATGTCAAGGCAGGGGCAGGGATGCGAGACGGCCCCTACCTTCGTTGGGTGGTTGATGAGAAGCAAAGCCGTTACGACAGGGCGTATCTGAGGATGGCACGTGAATGGGCTGCCCTGTCGCATTGTCAGCGAAAACAGGTCGGTGCGCTTATCGTCCGCGATGGCATGATTGTCTCCGATGGCTACAACGGCACGCCCAGCGGGATGCCGAACGCCTGTGAAAACGACGCAGGGGACACCCATTGGTATGTGCTCCATGCCGAGGCCAACGCCATCACCAAATTGGCGCGGTCATCCCACACTGCGCAGGGCGCGACGCTGTACATCACCTTGTCCCCATGCCGGGAGTGCGCCAAGCTCATTCACCAAGTGGGCATTCGACGGTTGGTGTACATCGATGCCTACAAAGACGATTCTGGTTTGAAGTTCTTGAACCAAGCAGGGGTTCAAACTGTACGGTACTCAGATGTCCACTGAACGTCCCCCCGTTTCCCGAGCTTGGTTGCCTTTGGCCCTGGGTGTTGCCCTCATGTTGGGGGCCTATTTGGGCCGCGGACTCAACCGCGAGCAGGCGATCTGGAGTTTGCAAGGGCCGGCCTATGTGCCAACGGGCCAAGTGCTGTCTTCTGTCTTGGACCGCATCGACCGCATGTATGTGGACCCGGTGGACCGTTCGCGGTTGACGGAAGTGGCCATCGACGCGATCCTCGACGAATTGGACCCCCACAGCGACTGGTTTAGCAGTGCGGAACTGGCCGCGATGGCAGAGCCTATGGAAGGCAATTTCGAAGGCATCGGCGTGGAGTTCCTCCTCCAGAATGACACCATCATGGTGGTCACGCCCATTCCGGGTGGTCCGAGCGAAGAAGCTGGCGTTTTGGCCGGTGACCGCATTGTTGAAGTAGACGACTCTGTCATCGCAGGCTCAGGATTGACCAATTCCAAGGTCATGAAACTGCTCAAAGGGCCTGCGGGCACGAGCGTCCGATTGGGGCTCCTGCGACCGGGCAAGGCGGAATCTGACTCTGTGGCCGTGAGCATTCGGCGCGGGCGCATCCCGATACACAGCGTCGTGAGCGCAGAGGTTGTAGGTGACATCGGTTACCTGAAGGTCATTCGCTTTGCGCGCAACACCCACGAGGAGTTTGAACAAGCGCTCTTTGCACTGCGCGATGCGGGGGCCAAGCGTTTCGTTCTGGACTTGCGGGGCAATGGCGGAGGCTACCTGCATGCCGCTGTGCCCATGGTGGAGCATTTTTTAGAAAAAGGAGACCTCGTGGTTTACACGGAAGGGACCGCACAGCCTCGGCGCGAATATGTGACCGACCGCCCAGGCGCGTTCCGCTCTGAACCATTGGTGATCATGGTGGATGAAGGCAGCGCTTCGGCGAGCGAAATTTTTGCGGGGGCAATTCAAGACCACGACCGAGGAGTGGTTGTGGGACGCAGAACGTTTGGCAAAGGACTGGTTCAAGAGGAGTTTCCGGTAGCAGACCGCGGTGCCCTCAGGCTGACTGTAGCCCGGTATTACACGCCCAGCGGCCGGTCCATTCAACGGCCCTACGGCAATGGAGTCGATTACGAAGAGGAGTGGCGCGAGCGCGAGGAGCGCGGAGAGTACCTCGAGGAGGACAGCGTATTTCAGGTGGATTCATTGGCTTTCTTGACCCGTTCAGGACGCACCGTCTTCGGCGGCGGCGGCATTGCACCAGACGTATTTGTGCCCTTGGATACGGGCAGCTATCCGTCTTCCTTCAGGGAGCTTGTATACGCGGGCCGGATCCGGGAACACGCTTTTCAGCTCACCGAAGAAAAGCGCACAGAATTCATCGACATGGGAGGCGTTGTGGCCTTCTTAGATCAGGTAGAGAACGGCTACGACCTCGGTGCATCGATGCTCATAGACGAAACCTACCTCCCAGAAGAAGGACGCGCCCGCGCAGAAGACCTGACCCGCAGAAGGATTGTTGAGCGCGTTGCGCACAACGTTTGGGGCGAGAGTGCAGGCCACAGGTCGGCCTTGGATTGGGACAATGAATGGCGGGCTGCGCAAGGCGTGTTTGAAGAAATCACCACCTTACTGGCACCAGAACCCCCGGCACCCCCGGTCACGGAGCCCGAGCAGAACGATTAAATTCGCATCCCCAACAACCCCCTCAAACCCACCCATATGTCATTTGAACTCCCCGCGCTGCCATACGCCTACGACGCCCTCGAGCCCCACATCGACGCGCGAACCATGGAAATTCACCACGGAAAGCACCACGCTGGATACACCGCCAAGCTGAATGCGGCTGTGGAAGGCACAGACCTTGCCGGAAAGTCCATTGAGGACCTCTGTGGCCAACACGCTGACAATGGTGCTGTCCGCAACAACGGTGGTGGCTATTACAACCACAACATGTTCTGGACGAGCATGTCCCCCAATGGTGGCGGGGCCCCTTCAGGCGACCTTGGCGCCGCCATCGATGCTGCTTTTGGCAGCTATGACGGCTTCAAAGAAGCATTTGCAGCTGCTGCAGCGACCCGATTCGGCAGCGGCTGGGCTTGGCTTTGTGTGAAAGACGGCGCCCTCGAAGTGTGCTCTTCCGCCAACCAAGACAACCCCCTGATGGACGGTGTAGGATGCGGCGGAGATCCCATCCTGGGACTCGACGTTTGGGAGCACGCATACTACTTGAACTACCAGAACCGCCGTCCTGATTACATCGCGGCCTTCTTCAATGTGATCGATTGGAACGCGATCTCTGAGCGTTTCGCTGCCGCGCGCGGCTGATTTCTTTCTGCGCCGCATGCGATACCTCATCCTCGTCGCGGGCGGCACAGGCACCCGCATGAACCGGCCGGTCGCCAAGCAGTTTTTACCGCTTGGGGGCCGGCCGGTCATCGTGCACACCCTTGAAAGGTTCCGGGAGGCCTATCCTGACATCCATGTGGTATTGGTGCTCCACGAGAGCCTCCATCCAGATTGGGATGAGGTGGTGAGGGCCCATCCCGAGGCGCGGGTCGACCGCGTGGTGGACGGAGGCGCAGAGCGGTTTCATTCGGTGCGTCAAGGATTGGAGGCATTGCCCAAAGGGCAGGGATGGGTAGGCATCCACGATGCGGTGCGCCCTTTTGCTGAGGTCGACACCATTCGGAGGTGTTATGCCGCTGCGGAGGAGAGCGGCGCTGCCGTCCCGGTGGTCCCTGTAAAGGACACGATTCGCCAAGTGGGAGCGCAGGGCAGTGCACCCCTCAATCGAGCTGCACTTCGTGCGGTGCAAACCCCACAGGTGTTCTCTCTGTCCCGTCTGCGTGTGGCCTACGAGGTGGGCTACAAAGACCACTTTACCGATGATGCGTCGGTATGGGAATTTGGCGGAAGCGATGTCACACTGGTCGAAGGCGACCTGCACAACATCAAGATCACCACACCCGAAGATTTGCTGAGTGCCGAGGCTTTTCTGAGCCTGCGGGCTGCCTCTAACGGCGGTCGTTGAGGCTGATTGCAGGAGGGGTCAACCTGTGGTACGCCACCAAGGCGGCAGCGGTCAATGCGACGCTCACCACAACGGTCCACGCCTCGACTTCAAAGAGGTCTTCGGTCATGCTGCCGGTATACCACAAGGTGATGGCGGCTCCAGCGTTGTTGACGAAGTGGGCGATCATCCCAGGCAGCAGACTGCCACTGCGGTAAGCGAACCAACCAAAGAGCGCCCCCAGAAATACGCGCGGCAGGAAGCCATAAAATTGAAAGTGGATGGCGCTGAAGATCACAGATGCGATGGCAATGCCGATCCACGGCTTGCCCGTAGCCTTGATGAGCAGGGGTTGAAGTGCACCCCGAAAGGCCAACTCTTCAAACACAGCAGGCACCAAGGCCACACTCATGATCACGATGATGCGGCGCGGGCCATCCGCCGTGACCAGGAAAGTGGTGACCCTCTCGAGCATCTCTTCGATGGGCTTCAATACCGCTTCCAATACTGAGCCCTCGGGAATGACCCAGACGTTCAATTCGTAGGTCATGGCCATGATTGGCCCCGAGAACAGCGTCGCCAAGACCACCATCAACAGTCCCCATGGTGCCAAGGCACGGCCCGATGTGGTCAGTCCGACCGGGACTGACTTTTTCCACATGACATAGGCCAACCAAACCGCTCCCCCAAAACCGAGGGATTGGCTGATGAGGTTTTGGAGGTGCAATTGCCACCAATCGCTGTCGCTCGAGGGCAATGCTCCGTTCGGCGTGATGCCCACGGCTTCCGAAAAAAAGAGGGGGGACACAAGGCCGGCCAATACGGAAGCGGTGACGGAGCACACAAAGATGAGCCCGAGGAAGATGAGCGCCCGACTGAGCGCTTGGATGTGTTCGCTGTTCACGTGGTGAATCTAAGCGTTGGGGATGCCGTCTGCATAGGCTTGGGCCACCTTGTCGAGCTCCGAATGCAATGCCGCCGGGTTTTCCTCGGTAACCAAGACCAGCCGGTGCTGTTTGAAGTGGGGCAATCCCCGAAAGTAGTTGGCGTAATGGCGGCGCATCTCAACCACTCCCAGCCTTTCGCCTTTCCATTCGAGGCTGTGGACCAAGTGGGCCCGTGCGGCTTCTACCCGGTCGGAAACTGTAGGGGCAGCCAGGTGCTCACCCGTGGCGAAGTAGTGCTTGATTTCATCGAAGATCCAAGGGTTTCCGATGCTTCCCCTGCCGATCATGATGCCGTCTACCCCGTATTCATTGCGGTAAGAGAGGGCCTTTTCAGGGGTGTCGATGTCACCATTTCCAAAGACGGGAATGTGCATGTTCGGGTTCTCCTTGACAGCGCGGATGAGCGACCAATCGGCTTCTCCTTTGTACATCTGAGCGCGGGTGCGGCCGTGAATGGAGATGGCTTGGATGCCCACGTCTTGGAGGCGTTCAGCAACCTCTACGATGTACTTGGAATTGTCATCCCAACCCAGGCGGGTCTTGACGGTCACGGGCAGGTCCACTGCTTCCACAATCTCCTTGGTCATGGAGACCATTTTGGGGATGTCCTGCAGGATTCCGGCGCCGGCACCTTTGCAGGCGACCTTTTTGACCGGACATCCATAATTGATGTCGAGCACGTCTGGTCCAGAGGCTGCTGTGATCTCAGCAGCGCGCCGCATCGAGTCAATTTCCGAACCGAAAATCTGGATTCCAATGGGCCGTTCTTTCTCGTAGATGTCGAGCTTTTGCCGGCTTTTAACGGCATCTCGGATCAATCCTTCGGAACTGATGAACTCGGTGTACATCATGTCCGCACCGTGCTTTTTGCACAGGGTTCGGAAGGGGGGATCACTCACATCCTCCATGGGAGCGAGGAGGAGGGGGAATTCACCGAGTTCTACAGAGCCAATGCGGACCATGGTGCAAAATTAGCCCGCATCGGGCACCATGCGACGCACGAGGTACGCGACCATGACGGCGCTAAAGGTGCCGCCCACGCCCAAGACCACAGCGGCGACCCCCAAAACGTCCGTTGCGTGCAGTGCAACCGGGTATGCCGGCACCATGGCTCCTTCCAATCGGACCAGTCCATAACGGTCCTGCAGCAGCACAAGGGCCACCCCGATGCCGATGCCGGTAACGGCGCCTACGGCGTTGATCAGCAGTCCTTGCCAACTGAACACCTGGCGGACTTCGCGGCCCGTCATGCCCATGGCCGCGAGCGTGGCTACATCGCGCCGCTTGTCCAGCAGCAGCATGGTCAACGCGGCGAGGATGTTAAAGGCGGCCACCACCAGGATGAAGCTCAGGATGGCGAAAGTGGCCCATTTTTCGGCCCGGCTTGTGGCGTGGATCAGGGCGTTCTTTTCCCGCCGGGTCCGGGTTTTCAGTGTTGGAGGCAGTGCGCCGTCCAATGCGGCGCGCAGCTGTTCTTGGCTCCAACCTGTGGCGGGCACGACTTCAATTCGCGAGACAGCGTCAGGCCTTTGAAGCACTTCTTGTGCAAACCCAAGACTTCCGACAATGGTGCGCGCGTCGATGTCGGCATTGATGGAAAACGTGCCACACACAGGAAGCCGTCCCGAGACCATCATGCGTTCCGCACCACCATCCAATAAGCTTCTGCCTTTCATGGAACCCAGGCTGCGCCCGCGTTTCGGCGCAGCCACGGTCAAGGTGACGGCTGCATCTGACTCAAAGGGCAAGCGCAATTCGCGCGCAATTCCCAAGCCCACATAGCCGCACGGCATGCCCAAGGTGTCCCCGCGCAGCTCGGCTCCGCGGATGAGGCGTTCTGCCAGACCTGTGTACCGGGCATGTTGCGGGTCGAAACCCAGCAGCGTGCACACCCTGGGCTCGCCCTGTCGGCGAACCACCACGTCTTGTTCCAACACACCGCCCGCATGGGCGATGCCGGGGTGTGCCCCCAGACTGTCGATCCAACTGGCCGAAATGGTGCGGCCTTCGGCAGGCAGAACGGCCAGTTCTGTATCAAGGCTGGAAAACAGTTCCTCCACGAGGTCCTCGATGCCATTGAATGCGCTCAGGATGGCGATCATGGCCGCTGCGACAGCTGCAACGACAAACACCGAGATGCCTGAAACCAAATGGATCAGGCGCTGGGACTTGCGGGACCAGAGGTACCGGCGTGCGATGCGGAACGACACGTTCACCGCGCCAAATTAAGTTTCAGCGCTCAGCGGGCTTAACTTTAACAGGAAAAACCGGGCATTCAAGCGATGCGGATACGGATTCTTTTCAGGCTGGCCATGCTGTTGTGGCTCTCGGGAACGGCCTCAGGAACGGCCCAAAGCACCTATGTACCGTCTGGAGATGGTCCGGGGGATTGGGAAA
>JAKMCX010000046.1 GCA_022428285.1 Flavobacteriales bacterium | reverse complement strand
CGAGCATGGCCCCTTTGACCACATCTCCAATGGCGTAGATGTGAGGCTGTGCTGTGCGCAGGTGACCATCGACTTGAACGCGGCCTCGGTCATCCAGTGCCACGCCCGCTTTGTCAAAGGACAAAGCCTCGGTGTAAGGCTTCCGGCCCACCGCCACCAGGCAGTAATCGGCTTCCCACACGACTTCCTCTCCTTTTTTGTTGTCGGCCTTCACAATCGCTTTGTCTCCGGCGTTGACCACTTCCTTGACGCCATGAGACAAATGGAACTTGACCCCAATTTTCTTCATGGAGCGCTGCAGCTCTTTGCCCATGGTCCGGTCCATGGTGGGAATGATGGCGTTTTGATACTCCACCACGTGGACCTCGGTGCCGAGGCGGGCATACACAGAGCCCAACTCCAATCCAATCACGCCACCGCCAATGATGACCATGCTTTTGGGGAGGGCAGGAAGTTCCAAGGCCTCCGTGGAGGTGATGATGCGTTCGCCATCGAGCTGAATGAAGGGCAAGCTGGCTGGTTCTGATCCCGTAGCGATCAGCACACGATCGGCGTGGACCTGAGACGAATCACCCTCCTTGGTGGTGATTTGGATGGTGTGGGCATCCACAAAGGCCCCCATTCCATGAAGGACCGTGATGCCATTTTTCTCCATCAGGTAGTCCACTCCGGCCACCGTTTGGTCCACGACTTCTTGCTTCCGGGCAATCATGCGCGGGAAATCAATGTCCAACGACCCCACTTTGATGCCGTGGATGTCAAACTCCTTGTTGGCCTTGAGGTAGTGCTCAGAGCTGTCCAATAAGGCTTTGGAGGGGATACACCCCACATTGAGGCAGGTTCCACCAAGGGTCCCGCGCTTTTCGATCAAGGCGGTCTTGAATCCGAGTTGTGCGGCGCGAATAGCGGCCACATATCCGCCGGGTCCGGCGCCGATGACGACGAGGTCGTACTTGTCCATTGTTGCGAACGATTGTGGGTGCGAAGGTAATCCCGCACTTCTACGAGAACTACTCTAGTTCGCCTCCGTTGTCTTTCCTTTGCCACCGCCTATGTGGTCCCGACTCGCAACGTTCATCCTGAGGGGACGCCTGCCCATTCTGCTTGTACTCCTAGCAGTGACGGCGGGCATGGCTTCGCGCATCGACGAACTTGGCATTCGGTACAAGTTCGGCGGCCTGCTTCCAGCAGACGACCCTGTCCTTTTGGATTACGCTTCTTTCTTGGATGAATTTGGCGAAGAGGGCAACGTGGTGGCCCTCGGAATTCAAGACGCCCGTTTAGATTCTCTGCAGGTCTTCCAGCAATGGTGGGACCTCGATGAGGCCCTGCGTCAAGTTCAGGTTCCCGTGGACAGTTTGCGGGACGATGGGACGCCTTGGACGGTCAACGTAGTGGACAGTGTGTTTGGGTTCCGAACGGCCGTATCTCTGGTGCGACAGGACGACCCAAAGGCCTTTGTCATGGAGCCCATCATCAGGCGCCGCCCCGAAACCCAAGCTGAGTTGGACAGCGTCATGGGGGTGCTGCGCGGCATGCCTTTTTACGAAGGTTTCCTGCACACCGATTTGGGTGCGACCATTCAAATGGTCTACGTCAATGCGCCACTTTTCAATTCGGAAAACCGTGGCCGTTCCGTGGAACTTCTCGTCGAAGAGGTAGAGCGGTTCGAAAAGTCCACCGGGTTAGATGTGCACGTCTCTGGACTCCCTTACATCCGGACCGAAGTCACCACCAAAATCAAGCGTGAACTCGGACTTTTCATTGGCTTGGCCGCCTTTGTGACCGCCCTTCTGCTCTTGCTGTTTTTCCGAAACATTGTGGTCATGATGGTGTGCATGATGGTGGTGGGAACCGGCGTCATATGCTCGTTGGGCAGCATTGTCCTGTTTGACTACAAGCTCACGGCCTTGATGGGGTTGATCCCCCCGCTCATGATCGTGATCGGGGTGCCCAATTGCATCTATCTGCTCAACAAGTACCACGCCGAATTCAAACGGCACGGCAACAAAGCGCTCGCCCTTACGCGCATGGTCAAAAAAGTCGGCAACGCGACTTTCATGACCAATGCCACCACGGCATTGGGTTTTGCGGCATTCATGTTTACCACGAGTGATGTGCTGCAGCAGTTCGGTGTGATTGCTTCGGTCAACATTCTGGCCATGTTCTGCATTTCACTGCTCATCATTCCAGCAGTGTTCAGTTGGCTCCCACCGCCGCGCCGCCGCCATGTGAGCCACCTGGACCGCCGTTGGGTGTTCTTGGTCGTGCACCGACTCGAGCGTGCGGTGAGCCACCACCGCAAATGGGTATATGTCTTCACCCTGTGCGTCCTGGCGCTGGGGGGTCTTGGCATCTCCATGATGAAGGTCACGGGCAACATTGCCGGCGACTTGCCACAAGAAGATGTGATTCTGGCCGATTTGAATTGGTTCGAGGACCGGTTCGGTGGAGTGATGCCGTTTGAGGTGGTGGTGCAAACCAACAAGCCCGGCAAGGTGACGCAATTGGCCTTTCTCAAAAAAGTTGAGCGGTTGCAAGAGGTGTTGGCGGAAGAGCCCCAACTGTCGCGCTCGGTATCCCTTGTAGACGGGCTCAAGTTGGCCAAGCAGGGGTTCTTTCAGGGAAATCCTGCCCGATACAGCCTGCCTTCTCGGAGAGAACAGAGTTTTATGGGCCCCTATCTCTCGGGCACCAAAGGCGGGGGCATCGAAGGAGACGGGAAGTTTGTGGACAGTGCGCGCACCAAAATCCGGGTGTCTGCCCAAGTGGCCGACATCGGCACCCGAGAGATGAATGCGCTCACCGATCGACTGCAGCTCAGGATTGACAGCATTTTTCCTCCAGAGGACCACCGCGTGTTCATGACGGGCACGAGCGTCGTTTTTGTAGAAGGGACCACTTATCTCGTCAAGAACCTGTTGGTCTCGCTCATGCTGGCGGTGCTGGTGATTGCAACGGTCATGTCCATTCTGTTTCGCAGCGCGCGCATGGTGGCGATCAGCTTGTTGCCCAACCTCGTTCCGCTCATCTTTACTGCGGCCGTCATGGGCTATTTCGGCATCGCATTAAAGCCCAGCACCCTGTTGGTCTTCAGCATTGCCTTTGGCATTTCGGTAGACGACACCATCCACCTTTTGGCCAAGTACCGCCAGGAATTGGACCTTCACGGATGGAACATGCGCGAGGCGGTTTTGCTCGCCGTGAGAGAGACCGGAGTTTCCATGATGTACACCAGCATTGTGCTCTTCTTTGGCTTCTTGATGTTCTTTGCCTCGGATTTCGAAGGCACGAGGGCGCTGGGCATCTTGGTGTCTACAACCCTTTTGGTCGCCATGTTGACCAATCTGGTCCTGTTGCCCTCCATGCTCTTGGGCTTGGAGCGTTATATCACCGCCCAAACCTTCAAGGAACCCTTGCTCGAGATCATCGACGAGGAAGAAGACGTCGACCTCGCTGAGCTCGAGGTGATGGAGGGGATAAGGGGCTGATTGTCCGGAGATGACGGATGTCATCCCGCACATTGACTACTGTCAATGGGATGAGGCAAGTCTTCTGTTTTGTTGCAGTTCGAATCCAAACTTTGACTGCCATGAATGTCCTACCTCCCCCTACCCGTGTTGCATTTCTCCTCGGTGAAGCAGAAGCCCACCGCGCCCTGCATCATCCGTATTTGAAGGCGCTCAAAGAGGGGTCACTTCCCGATGCTGTGGGCGCATTGCAGCGGTTCGCAGCGGAATACGCGGTCTACACCAAGTCTTTTCAGAACTACCTGCTCATTTGTATGAGCAAGCTGGAGGAGCAGCGCCACCGCAGCATCCTTTTGGAAAACCTGTGCGAGGAGAGCGGCAAAATTGACGAGGAGGAGCTGGCAGAAATCGCCGAATTGGGCATCGCACCCGAATGGGTACAGGATGTTCCCCACCCAGAGTTGTTCTCGCGTTTCCGCGAGGCCATTGGTTCGGTGGACGCACCGGAGACGGGCGAAGTCGCCCAGGTATGGAAGGAGCTCTTCATCGCACAGCTCACGCAAGCGGGTGCAGCAGAGGCGCTGGGCGCCTTGGGATTGGGCACCGAAAGCATCGTCAAGTTCTTCTATCGTCCGCTCATGGAGGCCATCAAGGCGCATACCTCTGTCTCCCGACGGGACGCTGTGTTTTTCGAGCTGCACGCCGAGCTGGACGATGAGCATGGTGAATTGATGTTGCAAATCGCAGAAGACCTGATCGCTGAGGATCCGGCCAATTTCGAAGCGATGAAAAAAGGGATGCGCAAGGCGCTCGGACTGCGTTCGCTCTTTTGTGACCGCATGCTGGACATGGAAATGAACCGTTGAACCCTCGGAACCATGGAAGCAAAAGAAATTTACGACGGCTACGCTGACCTGTGGGTTCGGAACGAGCCCGTACTGTTGTCCGACTATTCCGCCCGTCCGAGGGTACTCGAATTGTGCGGCGATGTGGAAGGCAAATCCATCCTCGACCTGGGCTGCGGCGAAGGATACGTCGGGCGACAACTCGCCCAAAAAGGGGCGGCGTCGGTCAAGGGCTACGATGTTTCAGGCGGCATGATTGAAGGGGCCAAAAAAACCGCGACCGAAGCGGGATTGGACCACTTGACCTACGCTGTTTCCGACCTCCGAGAGGCCCAATTTGGGGACGCCGAAAACCCCGTCGATCTCGTGGTGGCGGTGTTCCTTTTCAACTACATGGATTCCGCTTCCATGTCCCGCATCTTGGATCGAATTCGCACCGTCCTCAAGCCGGGGGGGCGGTTCATTTTTACGGTTCCCCACCCCCTGCTGCCGTGGATCAAACCCGCGGAGAAGCCGTTTTACATGCGGCCGGAAGGGGGGTACCTATCGGCCGTTGACGTCCCATTTCCTGGGAGGATTTGGAGGAGGGACGGTGCCTCCGTGGAGGTTCAAGCTGTACACAAAACGTTTACCACTTATTTCAATGCACTCGCCGCTGCTGGGTTCACTTCCATGCCGCATGTCGAGGAGCTTCACATCACCGCTGAGCACGTGGCGCTCGACCCCGATTTCTTCGGACCACTGGTCGATTTGCCGCTGCACGTGGCTTTTTCGCTATCGTCATGACAAATCCACTCCACCTCCCGTTCTCGGCCTGCAAACAGGTCCTCAGAATGCCCATTCCTCATGGATTGCGCAGGGCCCTTCCTTCAAGGGAGACAGCGGATGCGGCGTTGGCCGCTCTGCTCGCTGGAGGTGAAGTGCCGCGATTAGACGTCTCTCGGTTTGCAGAAAATCTCGCGGCGTCCCCGGGCCACACCGTTTTGGGTGCGCCTGCATCGTGGACAGACGCCCAGTTGCGTTGGGCTTATGTGGTCTTGCTGCAGCAATTCGGCAGCCTCAACGACCGCTACGGCAAGTTGTTCGATGTGGTGGACCAAGGCCTAGACCACACCACCACCAGTGCACCTGTATCCAAGACCAAGGCTGCCACGGGGATGCATACCGACAGCAGCGACGCCCAATACAATCCAGACCTTGTGGCGCTGCTGTGCCTGCAGCCTGGCGCACGCGGCGGCCAATCGCTGCTTGCCAGTGCCGCAGATTTGCTCGAGCGCCTCCGCAAACACCACCCCGGGCTCGAAACCGTTGCCCGGATGCCGTGGCCTCGGGATGTGGTAACGCCGGGACTGGCACAGAATTTGTCCGCCATTGAAGCCAATGCCATCCCTGTTTTTGAAGGCGAAGGAGACGGCCTCGTGTTCCGGTACATGCGATACTGGACGGAGCGGGCCATGGACAAAATCGGCCGTCCTGTGCCAGAAAATCTGACCCTGCTCTTTGATTTCATCGATCAAGACATGGCTGATAACGCACTGAGGTTTAGCCTGAAGCGGGGCGATATGCTGCTGGTCAACAACCGATTGGTGGTGCATGGAAGGGACGCTTTCGAGGACGCCCCCCAAGCGGCCCGGCGCTGCCTCGTGCGCGCTTGGGTCGACGGATTTGTGGATTCGCAAGACAATCGCTTGCCCTTGCGGGCCTGAAGCCGGAACTTTAGGGTATGAAAGGCATCATACTCGCCGGTGGAAGCGGCACGCGGCTGTATCCCATCACCAAGGCCATCAGCAAGCAGCTGATGCCGATTTATGACAAGCCGATGATCTACTATCCGCTGTCCACGCTCATGATCAGCGGGATTCGCGACATCTTGATCATCTCCACGCCACACGACCTTCCAGGGTTCCAACGCCTGCTCGGCGATGGCAGCCAATGGGGTTGCACCTTCACGTATGTGGAGCAAAAGGTCCCCAATGGACTGGCCCAGGCTTTTGTCCTCGGTGAGGAATTCATCGGCGGCGACAAAGTGGCCCTCGTCCTCGGCGACAACATCTTCTACGGCCGGGGCTTTGGCCGCATGCTGCGCGACAACACCAACATCGAAGGCGCCATGGTATATGCCTACCACGTGAGCGATCCCGAGCGCTACGGCGTAGTGGAGTTCGATGAGGAGGACCGCGTACTCAGCCTCGAAGAGAAGCCCGAACAGCCCAAGTCCAATTTCGCGGTACCCGGGCTCTATTTCTACGACAATCGGGTGGTCGAAATCGCCAAGAATCTGGAGCCCAGTGCCCGGGGCGAATACGAGATCACAGACGTCAACAAGGCCTATTTGGAGATGGGCGAGCTCTTTGTGAGCAAGCTCGACCGGGGCACGGCTTGGCTCGACACGGGGACCTTCCATTCCCTCACCCAGGCCAGCCAATATGTCCAAGTGATCGAAGAGCGACAGGGCCTCAAAATTGCCTGCCTCGAAGAAATTGCTTGGCGCATGGGCTTCATCGATACAGACCAGGCCCGAAAGCTCGCCGACGAACTTGTTAAAAGCGGTTATGGCCAATACATCCACGCGCAATTGGACCTCGGACTCTGATGGAGGAAAGCGTGACTTTTGATGCCAAAACGGCCATGGAGGCGTACCGCACAGCCTTCGAAAATGGGTGTTCTGAATTCCTGACCCGCTACCCCGAAACCGAGTTGTACGCCCCCGTGCGCTACTTGATGGGATTGGGAGGCAAGCGTTTGCGTCCGGTTCTGGTAATGGCGGCGTGCGAAGCCTCTGGCGGACGTCCAGAAGCGGCACTTCCTGCGGCTTTGGCCGTGGAGTTGTTTCACAACTTCACCTTGATGCACGACGACATCATGGACGATGCGCCGTTGCGCAGGGGAAAGCCCACCGTGCACGAAAAGTGGGACAACAACACCGCCATCCTCTCTGGTGATGCGCTGCACGTCATGGCCTGCGAGGCCCTCCTCGACGCGCCAGACAAGGCCCTGCCAGATTTGTTGCGCACCTACCACCGCACAGCACTCGAAGTCTGCGAGGGCCAAGAACAGGACATGGCCTTTGAGTCCCGCAGCGACGTGACCATCGAGGAATACATGGAGATGATCCGCCTCAAGACCTCAGTGCTTTTGGCTGCCGCCCTCGACATGGGAGGAAAGTCCGGTGGCGCCGATGCCGAGACCCGAAAAGCGCTCTATGAATTCGGCCTTCACGTGGGGCTGGCTTTCCAATTGCAGGACGACTACCTCGATGCCTTTGGCAACCCCGAGAACTTTGGCAAGCAGGTTGGTGGAGACATCCTCGCCGACAAAAAGACCTTCCTCCTGATCCGCGCCTTGGAAAAGGCCCATGGGTCAGATTTCGAAGCCATTCAGAATGAATTGGGCCACCGCTCCAGCGGCAAGGTTGGGCGCGTTTTGGCGCTGTACCGCCAATTGGGGGTCGATGCCGAATTGCGCGACGCCATGGGGGGACAAGTCGCCTTGGCCGAAGGCGCTCTCGCCCGATTGAAATCCCACAACCCCAGTGCACTAAAGGGTTCTGAAGGCGCATTGGCGCTGCTCCACGGCGTGGCAGCCATGGTCACCGCCCGCCTCAGTTGATGCTCCATGTCTTTTCGGTGAAAACCCTCGTTTTTCACCTGTGTTTGGCATGCCTGTCCGCTTAACTTTGTGGGCCGCACCTGCGAACACATGGACCTCCACTCCCATCTGAGCAACGCCGAGCCGGCCGCCATTGAGGCCCTCTATCGGAAGTTCCTCGAAGACCCCAACTCGGTAGACCCGACTTGGCGTCATTTTTTTCTCGGTTTTGACTTCGCACAGCGGGTCTATGGCGAGGACGCCCTCGAATCTGGCTCAGGCTCTGCAGCGCCGTCGGCCAGCAGCGCTGGCATGGCACCGAAAGAATTTCGGGTAATCAACCTGATCCACGATTACCGGACGCGGGGCCACCTGTTCACCAAGACCAACCCTGTTCGCGCCCGCCGGGACTACAGCCCCGACCTCAGAATCGCGCACTTTGGCTTAGAGGAGGCCGACCTCGACACCGTCTTTGAGGCGGGCAGTGAAGTGGGCATTGGTCCCGCTTCGCTCCGCGACATCATCGCCCACCTCGAAGAGACGTACTGCCATTCCATTGGGATTGAGTTCATGTACATCCGCGAGCCGGACCGATGGAGTTGGTTCAAGGACCACATCGAGTTGGCCAACCGGCCTGTCCTGAGTCCAGCAGAAAAGAAGCAGATCTTCAAGAAGCTCAACCAAGCCACAGTGTTTGAGGAGTTCCTGCAAAAGAAGTTTGTGGGCCAGAAGCGGTTTAGTGTGGAAGGCGGCGAAAGCCTTTTGCCCGCTTTGGATGCCATTGTGGAGCGCGGCAGCGAACTGGGCGCCAAGGAGTTCATCATAGGCATGGCACACCGCGGCCGCCTCAATACGCTCGCGCACATCCTGAACAAGCCCTACACCGACATCTTCGAAGAGTTTGCCGGAAAAGCATACGACCACGGCGAAGATTTCGACGGTGACGTGAAGTACCACATGGGGTACAGCACGGACATGGTGGCCGATACGGGAGTGCCTGTGCACATCACTTTGGCACCAAACCCCTCGCACCTCGAGGCGGTAGACCCTGTAGTGGAGGGCATTGCCCGGGCCCGCATCGACAGAGAGCACAAGTCCGAGGACGCTGTGGTGCCCATTTTGGTGCACGGAGATGCAGCGGTGGCGGGACAAGGCGTCGTGTATGAGTTGGTCCAAATGGCGGAGCTTGATGGATATCGGGCGGGCGGTACGATTCACCTGGTGGTCAACAACCAGGTCGGTTTCACCACCAACTACCTCGACGCGCGAACGAGCATTTACTGCACGGATGTGGCCAAAGCGACGCATTGCCCTGTGCTGCACGTCAATGCCGACGATGCAGAAGCGGTGGTCACGGCAGTGCGCATTGCATTGGAATACCGGCAGCGCTGGCACCGCGATGTGTTCATCGACCTGTTGGGCTACCGGAAGTACGGCCACAACGAAGGCGACGAGCCCAAATTCACGCAGCCCAAACTGTACAAGGCCATTCAACAGCACCCCAACGCGCGGGAACTGTACCTGCAGCAGCTCGTGACAGAGGGAACCATCGACCGCGCCACAGCGGACAGCATGAGGGCGGAAGTCGAAGGCAAGCTGGACACCGCCATGGAAGCGGCGAAGTCCAGCGACAAGATCCACGTCACCAATTTCTTGGGAAAGCTCTGGAGTGACTACCGGCTGAAGCAAGCGGGGGACGATGCGATGGAGGTCTGGACAGGATTTGACCGCGAGCGATTGGGACGTTTGGCCGATGCGCTGTGCAGCCTGCCCGAAGACAAGAAGTATTTCCGGAAAGTCAAGAAGCTGTTCAACGACCGCCGCACCATGATCGAAGGCGACCGCCTGGACTGGGGGCTCGGAGAATTGCTGGCCTATGGAACGCTCCTCGTGGAGGGACACCCCGTACGGGTCAGTGGCCAAGATGTGGAGCGGGGCACCTTTAGCCACCGCCATGCCGTGGTCAAAACCGAGGACTCAGAGGAAGAGCGCATTCCGCTCAACCACCTCGAAGAGGGCCAGGAGCAGCTTTCCATTTACAACTCCCACCTGAGCGAATACGGGGTGATGGGCTTCGACTTTGGCTACGCCTACGGCACGCCCGAGGGACTCACCATTTGGGAGGCGCAATTCGGCGACTTCAACAATGGCGCCCAGATCATCATCGATCAATTCCTCTCCGCGGGGGAGGACAAGTGGAATGCGCCCAACGGCCTGACGCTCTTCTTGCCTCACGGCTACGAAGGCATGGGCAGCGAACACTCCAGTGGCCGCATGGAACGCTATCTCCAGCTGTGTGCCCAAGACAACATGCAGGTGGCCAATCCCACCACTCCAGCGAACCACTTCCACCTTTTGCGCCGCCAAGTGTTGCGGCCATTCCGGAAGCCGCTGGTGGTCTTTACCCCCAAAAAGTTGTTGCGTTACCCCGAAGCGGTCAGCACCATGATGGAATTGGCCGAAGGCCGCTTTCAGCCCGTGATCGACGATCCTCAGCGCGGCGGGAGTTCAGCGGACCATGTGACGCATGTGGTCTTGTGCTCCGGCAAATTCTACTACGACCTCTTGGAAGAACGCAAAAAGCGCGTTCAGGCAGGAGAAATGGACAACATCGCACTGGTTCGCCTGGAGCAACTGTATCCATTCCCAACCGCCGAGCTCGGTGCGGTGCTCGACCGCTATGAAGGCGCCAACCTCTGCTGGGCCCAAGAGGAACCCGCCAATATGGGCGGGTTGGCCCACTTGCACCGCTGTGGACCCGGTGTCACGCAGTACTTCTCGCGTCCAGCGTCGGCCAGCCCGGCGTCGGGAAGCCCCGTGGTGCATGCGGAACGCCACCAAGCCATCATCGATTCCGTATTCAAATTGGGTTGACGACCTTGTTGCCCATTCAACGATTCACCCCCTCACTCAGATCCCCATGCCCATCCTTGAAATGAAGGTCCCCAGTCCAGGGGAGTCCATCTCGGAAGTGGAAATCGCCACCTGGTTGGTGGCCGATGGCGACTATGTCTTCAAGGACCAAGCCATTGCTGAGGTCGACAGCGACAAGGCCACCCTCGAGTTGCCCGCAGAAGCTGCAGGCACCATCACCTTGAAAGCCGAAGAAGGCGACGCCGTTGCCGTTGGCGCTGTGGTGTGCCTGATCGATACCGACGCAGAGGCGCCAGCCAATGCCGCCCCTCCAGCGGCTGAGCCCGTTGCGGCTCCTGCCCCTGCGCCCGCTCCCAAAGCAGCACCGGCCCCGGCCCCCGTGGCTGCGCCCGCTCCAGCTCCGGCCGGACATGCGGCGGGACATCCTTCTCCTGCCGCGCGAAAGCTCATGGACGAAGCGGGTCTGAAATCCGGTCAGGTGGCCGGTTCTGGCCCTGGTGGCCGCGTGCTCAAGCAAGACGTATTGAGCGCCTTGTCCGCAGGCGTGCCACAACCCAACCTCCCCGGTGCCGGTTGGTCTGGAAGCCGTGAGGTCCGCAACGAAAAAATGAGCATGCTGCGCCGCAAGGTGGCAGAGCGCTTGGTGGGCGTCAAGAATGAGACGGCCATGCTGACCACCTTCAACGAGGTGGACATGAAGCCCATCATGGACCTGCGCAAGAAGTACAAGAACAAGTTCAAGGAGCACCACGGTGTGGGCCTGGGCTTCATGGGCTTCTTCACCAAGGCGGTGACTTCTGCTTTGGAGCTGTATCCAGCGGTCAACGCCATGATCGATGGCAAGGAAATGCGCATGCACGACTATGCCGACATCGGCATCGCTGTGAGCTCACCCAAGGGCCTCATGGTCCCCGTGGTGCGCAATGCGGAATCCATGACCTTGGATCAGATCGAAGCCGAGATCAAGCGGCTGGCAATCCGCGCCCGCGACGGAGAGATGACGGTCGACGAGATGACCGGAGGCACATTTACCATCACCAATGGTGGGGTGTTTGGCTCCATGCTCTCCACACCCATCATCAACCCACCACAGAGCGCCATTCTGGGCATGCACAACATTGTGGAGCGTCCTGTGGCCATCAACGGCCAGGTGGAAATCCGTCCCATCATGTACGTCGCTCTGAGCTACGACCACCGCATCATCGATGGCAAAGAGAGCGTGAGCTTCTTGGTGGCCGTCAAGGAGATGCTGGAGAATCCCGAGCGCATGTTGTTTGGCTCTAAGGATCCCATCGAGGTGCTGCTGGGCCTCTGAGGCCCCTCAATTTTTGCGACAGAGGGTTTCTGCTGAATGTTCAGCGGAGCACGCTAAAGCGCTCTGCATCAAGCCTCACGAGAATGGCGATCATGAGGGCAAAGGCCATAAAGCTAGATCCGCCGTAACTCATGAACGGAAGGGGAATGCCAATGACGGGCGCCAACCCCAAGACCATGCCCACATTGATGAGCATGTGCATGAACAAGATCCCGCCCAAACTATAGGCATAAACGCGCGTAAAGGCACTGCGTTGTCGTTCTGCCAGGAACAGGATGCGCAGGATGAAACTGGCAAAAAGAATGAGGAATATGGTGGAGCCCACCAGGCCCCATTCCTCGGACCACGTGCAAAAAATAAAGTCGGTCTCTTGTTCGGGGACAAAGCCGTAACCGGTCATGGGGCCATTGCGCCAGCCCATGCCGGTCCAGCCTCCTGAGCCAATGGCGGTCTTGGCATGGCGGATGTTGTAGTCGGCATCGGGATTGTCCACTTCGAGGCCAAACAGAACCTGAATGCGCTCGCGTTGGTGGGGGCGCAGCACCTCCTCCAGCGCCAAATGCATCACCACCGAGAACAGCAAGGCAGCGATGGTCGAAATGACCGCTTGCGTGGTGATCCGGGCGCGGTATCGGGGCAGGGTGGCGTTGCGAATCAGGGCAATCCCACCGGCACCCAACACCAAAAACAAAATCCAAAAACGATAGATGCCATTGGCTTCTCCCACAAAAGGGTACGTCAGGTCACCCGCTCCTGAAAGGATGGTCAATACGGCCATGACCACAGCAGCAAAGCCCACGATGAGCACCGCGCCACTGAGTCCTTCGCGGTACATGGCAAACACAAAACCGAGGAAAACCAGCACCGTACCAGCATCGGGTTGGAGCAAAATGAGGCCAGCGGGAATGCCCACGATGACAGCCGCACGAAACCGCTGACCGAAATGGTTGAGGCCACCTTCTTTTGAGCAATACCAAGCAAGAGCGAGCGAGGCTCCCATTTTGGCAAACTCTGAAGGTTGAATGCCAAAGCCACCAAAACCGAACCACGATCGCGCCCCGCCAACCTTCTTGCCGATGACCAGCACCAAGGCGCACAGCAACAACTGGAATCCATAGTTGAGCAGGGCCGTCCGAATAAAAAAAGTGCCTTCCACCTGTAGGATCAAAAACCCCAGAACCAGGCTCACGACAAGCCACAGTCCTTGCTTCCCGTGCAACGTGCGCAAGCCCCATTCCACAGCACCATCAGGCCCCGTGGCTGCCGAAACCAGGTTCACCCAACCCAACACGGCGAGGGCCAGAAAAAGCACGATGGTCAGGCCGTCGATGTTGCGTCGTATGTCCGAACTCCGGGTCATGGTTGCGGCGCGGTGGGTTCGGTTTCCGGCTCCGGATAGGGATCCATGAGGTCGGCTTCCAAAATGCGGTTGAGCCTGCGCTCATTGGAGACATTGCCCGTCAGGTATTGCTCCATGAGCAAAGCGGCGATGGGGGCGGCCCATTGCCCGCCAAACCCTGAGTTTTCGACATAAACACTCAACGCGATTTGGGGGTTGTCTTGCGGCGCAAAAGCGATAAATACGGAGTGGTCTTTTCGCGGCTCGTCCTGAACCGTGCCCGTTTTCCCGCAAACGGCAATGCCACCGATGCGCGCGCGCCGGCCTGTGCCCGTTGGGTCTTCCACCACCTGCCGCATCGCATTGATGACAGGTTGAAAATGTGAAGAATCGACCCCAGTATCCATCAAGGTTCCCAAGCCGAGTGGCTTGCCTTGATCGCCCACGGCATGGATGAAGTGGGGCAACCTGTACCAACCCCTGTTGGCCAAGGTGGCCGCCAAGTTGGCCATTTGAAGGGGTGTGGTCAGCAATTCCCCCTCACCGATGGCGATGGAGTAAACGGTTCCGAAATCCCACCGTCGCCGGCCATAGATGCCGTCATAGTATTTGCTATCGGGAACACTGCCCAACGAGGTCCCAGGCAACCTCCCCCCCAAATTGGTTCCAAACCCAAAGGCCATCACGCGTTTCCTCCAATCATCGAGGCCCAATGCGGCCCGTTCAAATTTGGAGTCGCCGTCTCCGGCATTGACCACGCGCTGCATCACCTTGTAGAAATAGGGATTGCAACTGTGAATCACAGCGTTGCGCAAATCATCACGGCTGTGTGGACCGTGGCAACCGATGATGTTCCGGTCACAAGCAAACCGGGTAGAGGGCCGGATGTGCCCGCCTTCCAAAGCCACCAGGCCTTGCACCATTTTCCAGATAGAACCTGGCCGGTAGGTGGCCTTGATCGCCCGACTAAACAAGGGTTTGTCTAGGTCAGAGACCAGCGTTTTGTAATAGGGGCCACGCTGTGAACCGACGAGCATGTCGGGATCAAATCCAGGGGCAGACACCATGGCGAGGACTTCGCCGGACTTGGGCTCAATCGCCACCACACTGCCTTTCTTGTTGTGCATCAGCTGCTCCGCAAAGCGTTGCAAGGTGAGGTCCAGCGTGAGGGTGAGGTTTTGCCCCGATTCGGCGGGTTTGTCGCCGCTTTCGGCCTGCGCCGTGTTCCGGATGCGGTTGCGTGCATCGACGAGAACAGAAGTGCGCCCTTTGACGCCGCGGAGTTCCAGCTCATACACCCGCTCCAGTCCGCTGCGTCCAATGTGGTCGCCCATCCGGTAAAAGGCATCGGCAGAGAGGTTGTCGCGGGAGGCCTCTGCATACTCTCCGATCAAATGACCGGCCACCCCATGAATGTGGTTGCGCACGGGCCGGCTCCTAAAGGAGAATCCGGGATAGGCTTGGATGGTGGAGGCCATCCGCGCGTGTTCTTCCACCCCAATGCCACGTCGCACGGTGGATGTTTTGTAGCGGCTGTAGCGCTTGGCTTTGGTGAGTGCGGCGTCGAAGTCTTCTAACGCCATACCCGCCCATTGGGCCGCCCCCTCCAAGGCTGCGCTGTCCATTTCGGCCAGCATACGCGGCAGTACCATGAGGTCGTGCGCCGCCCGAGAACCCACCAACAACGCTCCATTCCGGTCAAATAACAGGCCACGGCTGGGAGGGATGGATTGCCGGTCGCTGGTGAGCGTGATGGCTTTTTCTTTCCATTCCGGTTGCCAAATCTGCAGGCTGAAAAGCCGGAGAATGAAAGCGGCTGTGAAGAACAGCACCAGCAGCACCACTGTCCGGAATCGGGTATCCATCAGGAGCTCGATTTGCGGCGGTCTGGGGCATAGACCATCAAGTGCAAGACCAGGCAGCACAGGGTGGTGAAGACTGCACTCGTCAGGGTGGGCAAGAGGGCCCCGGGAATCAGGTGCCAATACCAGTTGGAGACCAGCATGAGCGCGAGGTGATAGATCAATGCTGCACTGAACGTGAGCCCGACCAGCCAGCTCGACCCCATGTCCCTGAGGATGGGGTGGTCGCTGATTTCATATCCCTCACGGGGTGCAAAAAGCCGGTGCAACGCAGGCAACAATCCGCCCAAAACCGTGCCTGCGAACATGTGATGTCCGTAAGAACCCATCGCAATGTCCAGTCCGACTCCCATGGCAAACCCGAGGGTGAGCTTCAAAAAGGAATTGGCTTGGGGGGGAATCAACAACAGTGCCCATAGCGTCCATTCAGGCCGCGTCCATTCGCCCAAGGGAGAGACGTCCCTCAGAAAGAACGCCTGAAAAAAGACCAGCAACAAGATCCTCACGACGATCATGGCTGCAATTCGGTTGAGGACAGCGCCGTCCTTTCGGAGTCCGCTTGGTGAACCAAAAAATCCAGGTGCCGGGACGATTTGAAGTCAGCAGCAGGAACAACAGACACAGACATGAAGTCCGCGCCGGTGTGTCGGTCTACGTCGAAAACGGTGCCCATCATGACATCGGCGGGAAACCGCAGGTCATAGCCAGAAGTAAAAATCGAATCGCCACGCTGGGCCTGGACGTGGCGCGGGACATCTCTGAGTTGGAGCAGGCCCATGTCCATGCCGTCCCAGCCAAGTGAGGCCACGGGGCCATGGCGTCCAATGCGGCAGCTCCATGACGTGCCGCTGTGCATCAAGGTCAAAATGCGGCAGTGGGCCTCTCCAACTTCTTCCACTGTGCCAAAAGCCGCACCACCAGAAAGTACCCCCATTCCGGCTTCGATTCCGCCGTCGAGTCCAGGGGTGGCGATTGACGGAGAGCGGGGCTTGCCATCGGGACCTTTGATGAGCATGCCGCTGCGCACCGTCCAATGTCGCACGGTGTCTTCTACCCATTCTGTGGCCATGTCCATGGAGAGCAGGCGCGACCGGAGTTCTGCATTTTCCTCTGCGAGCTCGGCGTTTTGTTCGGCCAGTCGGAGGTAGTTGGACCACCCGTGACGTTGGTGGTCGATCATGTAGGAGATGGCTCCGGTTTGCTTAAACCAACTTGACCGCGCTGCACCGTCGTTGCGAAGCAAGACAGACAGCGACACGGCCATCAAGGCAATGAACGCGAGGGTAAACGCATTTCGTTGTAGGAGGAGCCAGAGGTTCCGCATCGGCAGGCCGGCTTCACTCGCGCATCAAGAAGGCGAAATTCTCGACATTCTTGAGGGCGATGGCCGTACCTCGGGCCACAGCGCGCAAGGGCTCTTCAGCAACGTGCACAGGAAGCCTGGTTTTGGAGCTGATCCTTTTGTCCAAGCCGCGCAGCAAGGCCCCACCTCCAGCGAGGTAGATCCCGGTTTTGTAGATGTCAGCAGACAGCTCCGGCGGGGTGTTCTCAAGGCAGCTCAGGATGGCCTCCTCGATTTTGGAAATCGACTTGTCCAGCGCCATGGCGATTTCGGCGTAGCTCACCTGAATCTCTTTAGGGATGCCCGTCATCAGGTCCCGTCCGCGCACCGCATAATCCTCGGGGGGCTCGTCGAGCTCCGTCAGGGCGCTGCCCACTTCAATCTTAATCTGCTCCGCGGTGCGCTCACCCACGAGGATGTTGTGCTGGCGGCGCATGTACTCCTCGATGTCTTGGGTGAATTCATCGCCCGCAACACGGATGTTCTTGTCGGTCACGATGCCGCCGAGGGCGATCACTGCAATCTCGGAGGTTCCGCCACCGATGTCGATGATCATATTGCCCATGGGCTCTTCCACATCAATTCCGATTCCAATCGCGGCCGCCATGGGCTCGTGGATCAAGAAGACTTCTTTGGCTCCAGCGTGTTCTGCGCTGTCTTTGACCGCCCGCTTTTCCACTTCGGTAATGCCCGAAGGGATGCAGATCACCATGCGCAATGATGGGTTGAACAGGCTTCTCCGGCGCTGGATCATCCGGATCATCCCTTTGATCATGTCCTCCGCACTTTGGAAGTCCGCGATCACGCCGTCTTTCAACGGTCGCACCGTCTTGATGTTCTCGTGCGTTTTGCCGTGCATCTGCTGGGCTTGACGCCCTATGGCAACGGTTTTATTGGAAGCGCGGTCCTTGGCCACGATGGACGGTTCGTCCACCACTGCTTGGTCCTCGTAGTAGATGACGGTGTTGGCAGTTCCGAGATCGATGGCGATCTCCTGCATAAAGAAATTGAACAGGCCCATTTCAACCAAATTTGAGGGTTAAACGCATGCGGTTGTCATCCTGTTGTGGAAGAATCAACACGTTAGGCGGTGGATAAGCCGCGTTTTGTTCTCCTTTGTGAAATCAGTGTCGGAAATGACGGACACCGGTGGTCACCATGGCGACCCCGTGGGCGTCACAATACGCCACGCTTTCGCCATCCTTGATGCTGCCTCCAGGCTGCACAACAGCAGCTATACCTGCCTTGTGGGCAATTTCAACGCAGTCGGGAAATGGGAAGAATGCATCGCTGGCCATGACGGCTCCATCGAGCGAAAATCCCATGCGACCGGCTTTGTCGATGGCTTGGTTCAAAGCGTCCACCCGTGAAGTTTGTCCAGTTCCACTGGCCAAAAGTTGGCCGGCCTTCGAAAGGACAATGGTATTGGAACGCGTATGCTTGGCCAATTTGAGGGCAAAAGCCAGGTCTTCGGTCTGTTCTGGTGTTGGGGCCACTTTGGTCACACAGTTGAACCCTTCTGCACCTTCAATTTGGCCGTCAGGTTGCTGCACGAGGTATCCCCCGAGCGCGCTGCGGACAAGCTTCTCGGCATGGGGCCAATGCCGCTGCTCCAGCAGAATGCGGTTCTTCTTTTTGCTCAACAGGGCCAGCGCTTCCGGGTCAAATTTGGGTGCGATGACCACCTCGCAGAAGAGCGTGTGCAAGGCTTCCGCAGTCTCCAAGTCCATGGTACGGTTGGCCATCACCACCCCTCCAAAAGCAGAGATAGGGTCGCCTGCCAAGGCATCGGAGTAAGCTTGGGAAAGAGAAGGGCGGGTGGCGAGGCCACACGCGTTGTTGTGTTTGAGGATGGCCACGGTTGGCGCCCCATCCTTGAATTCGTCCATGAGTTGCACGGCGGCATCCACATCGAGCAGGTTGTTGTAGCTCAGGGCCTTGCCGTTGTGCTGGGTGAAGAGGCCTTCGAGGTCGCCATAAAAGGCACCCGGTTGATGCGGGTTTTCGCCATAGCGGAGCGGGGTGCTGGCGGTTTCCAGCACAGAGAGAACTTCGGGGCTCCCTCCTTCGCGCACCCAACGGCCTATGGCCGCGTCATAGCCCGAAGAGACGCCAAAAGCGGCACCTGCCATGTTGCGTCGGAAGTCCAAGTCCGTGCTCATGCCTTGGCCCAAAGCCTGCACCAAATCGCCGTATTGACCGCGGGAGGGGATGCACACAACGTCGCGAAAATTCTTGGCCGCTGCGCGGATCAGGGCGATTCCACCGATGTCGATTTTCTCAATGATTTCTCCATCCTCTGCGCCCGAAGCGAGGGTTTCTTCGAAGGGATACAAGTCGACGATGACCAGGTCGATGGGGCCGATACCATGGTCCGCTACGTCCACATCATCGGGCTCGAAATCACGCCGCGCCAAAATTCCTCCGAAGACCATGGGGTGGAGGGTTTTGACCCGTCCACCAAGCATTTCTGCAGTTTGCGTCACAGACTCAACGGGCGTGACCTTGGCGCCCAGGGCTTCGATGGCGCGTTGGGTGCCACCCGTGGAAAGGATCTCCACACCATGGGCGTGAAGGCGGTCTACGATGGGGGCCAAGCCCTCTTTGTGGAAGACAGAAATGAGCGCTCTGCGGATGGGACGTTCCATGGTGGGGTGGGGCATTGGGAAGACGCGAAATTAGACCACATTGCCCCCCGTCTCCAACCTCACCGCCGTAGCTTAGCGGGTATGTCGCGGAGGCTGTTCGTCGAGAGTTTCATTCAAGCATGGCAAGCGCTGGTGACCAACCGGCTCAGGACCCTCCTGTCCCTGCTTGGGGTCATGATTGGCATCTTCATGATTACCGCGGTGTTTGCGGTGTCGGATTCACTCGAAGAAAACCTCAAGGGGATTTTCAGTTCGGTGAGAAGTGACGTTCTGTTTGTGGAGAAGATGCCGTGGACCTTCTCCGCGGGCTATCCCTGGTGGAAATACGCACTGCGCAAGGATCCAACCCTGGAAGATGCGGAAATGCTGCAGGGCAGGCTGCCTTCTGCGCGCAGCATCGCCTTTCAGACGGGCAGCATGGTCACCGTCGAAAAAGGAAGCAGCAGCTTTCAAGGTGCCCGATTGGGCGCAGTGACCTTGGACTATCTCGATGCGATTGAGCTCGACATCGCCCAAGGGCGGTTTTTTACACCGAGGGAGGTGCAGGCGTCGATTCCTGTAGTGCTGCTGGGCCAAAAATTGGTAGACCGCTTGTTTCCCGATGGCAACGCCATTGGCCAGTCGTGCACCGTCGCCGGCAGGACGGCACGGGTCATAGGGGTGCTGGCCCAAGAAGGCACCTCCATTGTGGGAGAGGGCTCCGATGATTTGGCCCTGATTCCTGTGAGCTTTGGCCAGCAGCTGTTGAACTTCAAAGCCCTCAAGTCGAGCATTTTGATCAGGGCCAAAGCCGGTGTAGACTTGGAGACTTTGAGGGGCGAAGTCATCGCTGCATACCGCCCCATCCGAAGGCTTCACCCCCGCGACGAATCGGATTTCGCCGTCAACGAGGTAGACATGCTCACCGCCTTTATCGACGTGTTGTTTGGGCGGGTGGAATACGGCGTTTGGTTCATAGGAGCTTTTGCCATCTTGATTGGATGCTTCTCTGTGGCCAACATCATGTTTGTCTCGGTCAAGGAACGCACACCCCTGATCGGCGTCCAAAAAGCACTGGGCGCCAAACGCAGTTTTGTGTTGGCTCAGTTCCTGACCGAAGCGGTGGCACTGTGCATCATGGGGGCCCTTTTGGCGCTGTTCGCGGTAGGACTGCTCGTGGTGACGGTCAACCTCTTGTCAGAAGGGATGTCGCTGGTGTTTGGAATTGAACGGTTTCTGCTCGGCTTGGGCATTGCGGTCGTCAGCGGTGTCATCGCTGGATTGGTGCCGGCATTGCAAGCGGCCCGCATGGATCCCGTAGAAGCCATGCGGGCAGCTTGATCAAAGGCCGAAACTCAAGCCTAAAGTTGCAGTATGCCGCTCCCCGTCAGCGGATTCGAACATGGACTCGGGGCCTTCCTCGAGGGGGATGTTGAGTGACCCGCCGTGCTTGTTGCCGTAGCGCATCACCAAAAATGCAGACCGTCCAAATCGGATCCGCGCACCCGCAGACCAGCCATATTGCAAGGCCGGATCAAATGTGGTGACGTTGTATTGCTGGCGCTCCCCTGAGCTGTCAAACGTGCGCCTGTCGACATAGGTGGCATCCACGCCGGCTTCACCCTCTAAAAACGGCCGAAAACCACCGCGAAAAGGGTCCAACCTCAGAACGCCGCTGATGCCAGGCATCAAAATCCGGTACTTGGCGTCTTCCTGCTTGGCGCCATCTGAAAGGGGCTGCTGGGAAGGGGTTTCTGTGCTGTTGCCCAAATGTGCCATTCCGAGCCGCACCCCGCTGCGCAGGGGACCACGGCTTCGGGCAAACCAGCTCAAATCTGCTTGGAGCGGGAGGAGGTTGGATGAATTCAAGGCCAGCTGGGTGGCTCCTGCCGACATTTCAAAGGCACCGCCACGTTGGAGCCGTCCTTGATTGCAGCACTGGGCGTCAACTGCGGAGGCGGTGAAAAGGGCAACAACCAAGACAATGCCTTGGGCTGTCGATGCGGGGGTAGAGAAGCGGAGGTTTTTCATGGTGAACGCTTTGATGTTGTTGTCCATGCACATTGCGTGCCAAAACCAATGACAGGGTCATTTTCTTTGTAGAATGCGGATAGCCATCACAGGTACAACGGGACAATTGGGTGGTCGATTGCTGGCACTGTCTGGCAGCGACACAGCCAAAGGCATGGAGCTGATCCCCATGGGACGCGACCGCATGGACCTGTCCGACCCCCATTCGATTCCACAGGCTTTGGACGGTGCCAAGCCCGACCTCGTGTTGAGCTGCGCGGCATACACCGCGGTCGATGCCGCAGAAGACGACCGTGACATGGCCTTTCGGGTCAATGGCGACGCCCCAGGTCACCTTGGAGCAGCTTGTGAGGCGCGCGGCATCAAGGTCATCCACATCAGCACGGATTATGTCTTCAACGGACGGGGCCAACGGCCTTATTTGCCTCAGGACCCCACAGGACCTACAGGGGTGTATGGCGCGAGCAAACTGGCTGGAGAGGCCGCACTCCGGGAGGCTTGTTCTGCAGCGTCCATTGTGCGCGTAGGCTGGCTTTATGACCGCGACGGACAGAACTTCCTCAACACGATGCTGCGCTTGGCGGAGGGCCGAGAGGTGCTGACGGTGGTCGATGACCAACTGGGGTGTCCCACCCATGTCGGCGACTTTGCCGAAGACCTGTTGCGCTGGGCGCGTCTTGGAAATGGGGCGCCAGGTGCCATTGCTGGCATCCACCATTACGGCCACAGTGGTGTCACGAGTTGGTGCGGGTTCGCAGCGGCCATCATGCACCTGCGCGCGCCGCATGTCAGGGTCGACCCCGTCCCTTCAGACGCCTTCCCTACGCGCGCTAAACGACCGTCTTACAGCAAATTAGACGAGCGGGATTTTTTTGATCGCCTCGGCAGCGCGCCCATTTCGTGGGAGGTAGCGCTAGAGCGCTGTCTAAGGGCGAAATTTGCTGCTACCAAATCTGAATGATCCTATGAACTTGGATACAATCCGGGCCAAGGCCCAAGCTTGGACTGAGGCGCCTTACGACAACCAGACACGGCAGGCCGTTCAACGCATGCTGGACGATGCCGACTCCACCCCCTTGCTCGAGGCGTTCCACCAAGATTTGGCCTTTGGAACAGGCGGCATGCGCGGCATCATGGGGCCGGGCACCAACCGAATGAATGCCGCTGTGGTTGCCATGGCGACGCAAGGGCTGGCAGATTACATTTCAGCCCACCATCCTGGCGACAAGGCGGTGGCCATTGCACACGACAGCCGCCACGACAGCGACACCTTTACCCAAGTTGCAGCAGAGGTGCTGGCCGGAAACGGCATTGTGGCGCATGTGTTCGACGGCCTGCGTCCGACTCCGGAGCTCAGCTTTGCGATCCGCCAGTTGGGTTGCCAGGCCGGTATCGTCATCACCGCCAGCCACAACCCCAAGGAATACAATGGATACAAGGTCTATTGGGGCGATGGCGGTCAGATTGTACCGCCCCACGACAAGGGCATCATCTCTTGTGTTCGCGCCGTAGATGGCCTGCAGGCTGTAAAGCGCGCAGGGTCCGGAGATGCCATGATCAAGACCATTGGCCCAGAATTGGACCGGGACTACTACGCCACCATTGCTTCGCACCGGTTGGACAACGAACTCATGACCGAAGGCTCAGACTTGAGCGTGGTCTATTCGCCGCTTCACGGAACCGGAACCGTGAGCATGGAACCTGCCCTCACCGCTTGTGGCTTTCGCAATGTGGAGGTTTTAGAGTCACAATCTGATCCAGATGGCGCCTTTCCTACGGTGGAGTCGCCCAATCCAGAGGAGGCCAGCGCCCTGAGAATGGCCTTGGAGCGCGCCGAGGAAAAAGGAGCGGATTTGGTGTTGGCCACCGACCCTGATTCTGACCGCGTCGGAGCTGCTGTGCGCGATGCAGAGGGCCAATTTCGTCTGCTCAACGGCAATGAAATGGCGTCTTTGTTGGTGCAGTATGTGCTCCGCACAAAAGCGGACCGCGGCGGTTTGGAAGAGGGCGACTTTGTGGCCCGCACGATTGTGACCACGCGGTTGATTTCTGAAATCGCCGCCGCTTTTGACGTGCCTGTGGCAGAGACGCTCACCGGTTTCAAATGGATCGCAGCCGAGATCCTCAGCCGCGAAGGCAGGGGACAATTCTTGGTGGGAGGAGAGGAAAGCTATGGCTACCTCGTGGGAGATGAGGTGCGCGACAAAGACGCCATTGCAGCGGCGGCAATGATCGCCGAGATGGCCCACGTCGAATGGCGCAAGGGCCGCACCCTGCTCGACAGGTTGAGGGACCTGCACCGCCATTACGGCATGTACCGTGAAGCCTTGGTTTCGCTCAAGCGCGAAGGCATCCAGGGGGCAGAGGAGATCCGTGAGATGATGTCGGGTTTCCGGACCAATCC
>JAKMCX010000029.1 GCA_022428285.1 Flavobacteriales bacterium | reverse complement strand
GTGAAGAGCTTGCGCAACGTGGCTTCAGATGCCACCCATGCCTTCTTGCTGCCCCCCCTGCTAGAACCAGACGTGCAGGGCTGGCGCCAGAAGTGAACCTTCATGCGCAAGCCCAAGCCAAAACTCGCAAGGTGAATTCACCATTGCCTGTGAATCCTCCCCAAAGAGGAACTTTCTTGCCCAGCTGAATGCCATACCTGTTGAAGGTGTGGATGTAATTCTCCATGCGCTCACCAGGGCGTGTCCACATTGCAGTGATGCGCTGCGCAGCGTGCTTCTCCTTGGCACTCAATGGTTTCGGAGGAAGAGTCAATGTGACACCATCAAGCACAATGTTCATATGAGCGTGCCACCAAGCTGCGGTCTTGTTGACGTGTGCATCGACAAACTCCTTCCGCTTAGCCAGCTGCTCCTTGGTCAAGCCCTGCACCTTGGGGACCCTCTTCCAAAAATATCCTGCTTCATTCAATGCTCTGTTGATGGTCCTTGGTGCAGCTGTCAATCTCAACTCTCGCTTGATGTGCTGACATGTGCAGAAGCGCCTGTGCCTCCACTTTTTCACGAAAGCCACGATGTTCTTTACGTCGCCCTCACTTAGCACCTTCGACCTGCCACAATTCTGGTAATTCGATTTCTGTGCAAACTGATCCTGGCCTGAAGCATCCACCCTCTGGATAGCTGTCCACAAGGACTTCAATGTTGGTGCATTGCCCTCCATGTTCACAACCTCGCCCTCTCCAATGATGGCGTTGAGACTCATACCCTCCTCTCTGTGCTTGACCCAAGCCTTGGCAGCCTGAAGGGGGTGAAGGCCTTTCGGGTGGACCATCAAAGTGACAACAGGCATGTTGCAAAAGTCAGCGCAGAATGGCGGGCCTCTAAGCGTTTGATGCAGAAGCTCAACATATGACACACATCATGGACAGTGCATGTGGTACGAACACAAGCAACATCAACAGTACAAACGGACTCCACACAGAATGCTTGCAACAACTAACTCTAATGCTTGGATGCCGAAACCTTTACCCAACATTTTGGCGATCACTGGGGGGGGTCAGTTGAAGACAAAAAGAAGGTAAAGAAACAAACACATATTGGGATCACATCAAAAACATGGCGCTCCCACCCAAGACCGTCTCGCAAACGCAATGTTGAGCAGTGCACGGACATTGAACTTTATCCCACGAATACGTGTCAAACAAATCAATGGAGCACATTGGAGCACATTTTGCCATTTTGGTTCGTATGAAGAGGCACACACACAAGCCCTTCAGATCAAGAGAGTGAAGAGCTTGCGCAACGTGGCTTCAGATGCCACCCATGCCTTCTTGCTGCCCCCCCTGCTAGAACCAGACGTGCAGGGCTGGCGCCAGAAGTGAACCTTCATGCGCAAGCCCAAGCCAAAACTCTTTGAGGTCCAGTTCTTCAAGCAGCGCTGCACATTGCGACCCTTTTTGCCTGCATGCTGTAAGAAATGGGCCACCTGGACAACTGCAGTTCTATGGTTGCCCCGCTTGCGCTCCTTGCTGCACTTGGCCCACACATCTTCGAAAGGCAGCTGGTCGTGGATCTGGCCATGCAGAGAGAGAAGCTCCTGCCAACCAGCGCCCCTCTTGTACATGAACAGCTCGTGCTTCAGAGGAATGGGGTCGGTGGAGGAAGCCACCTGTGTCACCCACAGGAGCTGAGCAGCCAACCCAGGACTCGCCAGAAACTGGTTCTTGACCTGGGCCTTGTGCCCATCTACCTTTGCAGTGAAACCCTTCCTGCCAAACACAAGCTTGTGTTCCACTGGGGCATGGCCGCGCACTGGTGCATTGTCGCCCCTGAAGAAGCCCCACAGGTCGTGGCTCTGCACCCTTTGCCCAGCATGTGGATCCACCCTCAGGACTGCATACTGCATGGCAGCCAACCGGTCGTCCATGAACTTCACATGCTTCACGATGAAAGACTTCAGGTTCTCAGGCAAGACGACCTCTGCTTGGCTGATGTTCTGCCAGGTGCCACCCTTCAGCAATTGCAAGTGCCCACCTCTGAGGTGAAGATTTGGCACACTCCCTGCATCCAGGCGACCACCGCTCTCCAGGAAAGCTTTGTAACCTGCTTCAACTCCAAGTCCCAACTGGCGGTCCACACCGAAGAGGCGACCCCCCTTCTTCAACATCGACTCTGCCTTCCTGATGCGTGGGCAGGAGCGAGATCGAGAAACAGGCAAGACCGGCCGGGCAACCATTGCTACAATAGGAACACAGGTGAAGGGAAAGGGACAATCCCGAACTGTCCAATCTTTGTTTGTA
>JAKMCX010000247.1 GCA_022428285.1 Flavobacteriales bacterium | reverse complement strand
AATGTGACGGCAATGCCAAGTGCATCGGTGTCTCTCGGTGCGGATGGAACAGCGAGCCTGTTGCCATCGGATGTCAGCACGCTGGCGAACCCATCTGACTATTGTACGGCCAATGGGAGTTTGGTGTATCAAATCAAACGAGAAGGCGGAGCATTTGGAAGTTCAGTTTCCGTCGGATGCTCCGATGTTGGGGTTGCCTTCAATGTTGTGGTGACGGCCATCGATGCATCAGGCAATGCCTTTGTGTCGGGCAACATCCCTGTGACGACCACAGACGCTGTCGATCCTGTAATCAGCAGCGTGACTTCTGGATTGACCGAGGTATTGTCCTCTGCAGGCGCGGCCACGATTGATGCGGCTACCTACATCACAGCATCGGACAACTGCACGGCTTCAGGGAGCTTGACCTACGAAATTTCGGAAACCAGTGGCTCTGGATTTGCGACCACAGTTGCAGTAGACTGTAATGATGTGGGGTCCCAAACTTTTTACTTCCGGGTGACCGACGCATCAGGTAACGTAAGCGAAGAGAGCGAGGAGTCCATCACCATCGCCGACAATACAGCACCTTCTGTCACTGCTGCCGATCGTGTTCTCATCTTGACAGGAGCCTCGGTTACCCTGAGTGCTTCTGATGCAAACTTCAATACGTCATCTGACAATTGTGCGCTGACGCCACGCATCAAACTGACTTCAGCTGCCGATGGAACCTATGCGCCGAGCATCGACTTTACTGCGACAGGCACATTCAGTGTAACGCTTAAGGTGACCGATATTGGCGGCAATGCCTCTACAGATACAGCCACCATCACGGTGACCGCAGAGCCTGACGAAGTCACATTGTACTCGGAGGATTTTGAAGACGATGTGCTTCAAAACGGCCAGGGTTCTTATCCCAGTTTTTGTGCCCAAGAAATCAATGAAGCCGCAGATGGAAATTGGACTTTGTCTTGCGGCGATGGGCTGTTGACGGTGTATCCAGTGAATTCTAACAATGGATTTAACTGGTACAGTGCTAGTGGAAGCGTTACCGGTGATTGGTTGTCTCAGCCCATTGATGTGTCCAGCATATTGTCTGTAAGTGCAACTCTAAACGTGGAAGAGGCTGTTGCAGGATCTGGAAGTGAGGGCTTGTTCTTTTACACGATCCTCGATGGAGGCACGCCAGTGTTACAAGACTCTGAAACGGGTGATTTTAACTCCGGTACGTTGGATTTGACAGACCTTTCCACTGCATCGTCATCTTCGTTGATTCTGAAAGTCTCAGGCATGGGTATGTCTGGTGCAGACTTGTACCTCACAGATGTTTCGGTGACGGGAACATGCATTGACTTGGACTCCAATGGCATTTGTGACGATGAGCAAAATTGTGTGGACGTCCCGTCGGGAACTTGCGGTTGTACCGATGTTACAGCGTGTACATATTCCTCCACAGCATCAGTGAATGATGCCGACAGTTGTCAGTATCTCGGTTTTGAGTGCCTAGATCCTTCTGGCAATACCGGGTATGTATGGACAGACAATGCAGGTGATTGTGCGTGCAGCAGTGCCTCCTTTGATCTGCTTTACTTCGAAGATTTCGGAACCGGAGGAGAAGCCGGTGGGCAAGGGGCGCCATATGGTTACGAAGGCTACACCAACTTGGGAATCGATGGTACTGATGTGAGCAACAACGCCGGTGAATCCACGGACGGGTGGGCATTGGAATTCGACGATGTAAACGTGGGAACTGGTGCATTGCAGAACACAGAGCCCAATTATTTTGCGACGTTGTACCTCTCCAGTGGTGCTTTATCAGCGACCTATAGTGGAAGTGTCACGGATACGCTTTTGGCTGCTCAATGGACCACCAATGGTGTGCGTTGGTCTTCCAAATTGCTGGATGTCTCAGCCTACACGGACGCTCATATGAGCGTGGGGCTGTATGGCACTCAAGGAAATACCAGTGACTATGTCGGGGCCAGGTTGGGAGACAATAAGTTGCCTTTTGCTTGGACCTCTGCAACCGGGTCGTTGTCCTCGTTCACGACGTTTTCGAAATTGATTGAGCTCTCTGAAGACACGTTGCGGGCTCAAGTTGATATTGATGGAAATGCAAGTGGAAGCAATGCAGGTGTTGATGACATAGTGGTCAGTGCATGGGGTAAAGCGGGTTGTAAAGACCTCAATGCATCGAACTACGACTCCAGTGTTCAAGTCGATGATGGCACTTGTACCGGCGTTACGTTCGCCACAGCCTACAGCCGGTATGATGGTGGTTTTCAGGATAAGATTTGGGCGGGTTCGGCTTGTGGAGGAGGCTGCGGGTCAGCTCCTTACCCGGACGCGAAGCAGGTGGCTGCCAACAGTCAAGACAGCAGTACGGTATTCAACTATGTGATTTCATCGGGAACGACAGTCACGGTCAATGGAACCACAGATGTGGACGGTGACCCCACAACCAAAGACCTGTTTGTGAAGGACCTCACCATTGAGGATGGGGGAGTGTTGGTGATTCCTGCAGGCAAGCGTTTGCGGGTTGTGGGGACGTTTATCGACAACGATGGGGACGCAGTGTCTGGAGATGGCATGCTCTGCATCGATGGTACGTTCACCATTGCCACGGGTGCGGGTTCACCCTCTACGGTGACCGTGCAGGACTTCGAATTGCCTCCTACGGCAACGCTGACGGTGCCCGAAAACAAGACCTTGGCTGTCAATGGCAATTTGGCGTTTGGTTCAACAGCTCCTACCTCGGTGTCTGGCTTGGTATCGCTTTCGGGCAGCAGTGCTCAGACCATAAGTGGTGATGGTGCCACATTGGATGGGTTGCAGATTTCCAACACAGCGGGTGTCACTGCGAACGATACGTTGAGGGTGCAAAGTCTTCTGACGCTCGATGCGAGTACGTCCCTTTCGATGGAAGATCTGTTGGAGGTGCAAGGCCGTTTGACATTGGAGTCCAGTTCGACTTTGGCGATGGGGAGCAACACACTGAGCTTCACTTCGCGGGAGGTCTCAGGCAGTCCGGGGAGCGAGAAGACTGCGGTGCTGGATGCGATTCCTTCTGGCGCCAGCATTACTGGACCAGCAGCCCGGGCGCTGCAGTCGTCCAATACCGATGCGTCGGTGGAGGTGGAGCGCTTTATCGGTCCCGATGGCGATGGCTCAACGAACTTGGGCTACACGATGTTTGGCACCTCGATAGCGGGTGCTACGGTGAGCGATTTCAACGACGTTTCTGACTTTTACTCTGCGGGTTGGTCAGGATCGGCATACCCGAATGCGACGTCTACAATCACATTTTGGAACGAGTCGACGGGGTCGATTGAGTATGCTTCATCGGCGTCCACGAGTCTGACAGACCGCGGATGTTGGGTGCTGTTGTACGGCTCTCAATCTCCGACGATGAAAACCGAAGGGGCGTTGAACGATCACCAGTTGGGTGGATCGGACAAGGTCTTCAGCGTGACGCGTCAGGGTCCTGTTTCTGCTTCGGCAGGATGGAACATGGTGTTCAACCCTTATCAGGCGCGATTGGATTGGGACGCTGTGATCGACGGGAACAGCAACAGTTCGGTGATCGAGGATCAGTTCTTGATTTTCGATACGCAAGACCGCCGTTTCCGCCGTTATGGCAAGACCACGGCAGGCGTTCAATGGGCCAACGACCAGGAGGCAGGAGAGGACTCCATTGCGATGCAGTATGTGAACCCTGGCCAGGCCTTCTGGGTCCGCGTCAAGAGCGGCGTGAGTTCAGGCTCTGTGACCTTGGATCCTTCGATGATCGACAACGACGGCTCGGCGGTTGGGTTTATCCGCAACGCCAGTGAAGGCAGTTACGAGGTGTTGGTAGAGGTGGAGAATGACAACGGTGCAACGCGGATGCTGTTGCGTTTTGGTGCCGACGGCAGTGCTGTTGAATACAAGGATGGCGACATGAGCTACTTGAGCTCCTCTACCCAATTGGGGGAGTCGGCGGTGTTGGTGGATGGCCAGAAGTATGTGGCCAAGGGGCTTCCCTTGGAGGCCTTTGATGCTGAGCTGTTTGTGAAGTCACGGGCCAACATGGCGTCGACAATCCGTGTGATCGAGGTGCTGGGGATGCCCAATGTATGCGCGCACATCGAAGACCACGAGACTGGAGCGGTGATGGTATTGGAGGAGGGTGCTGAGTTGGCGTTCACTTTGCCTGCTGCGCAGGCCGAGGAGGGACGGTTTACGTTGCATTCTGTTCCTTTTGGAACTGTTGAAGGCCGCTCACCGGACTGTCCAGAGAGCGAGGCGGGTATGATTGTGTTGGAGTTGGGCGATGCTGTGGCCGATGTCACCGTGACCAATTACGAAACGATGGACTTGGCTGCGACGCTGTACCAAGAGACCGGCACGGTGGAGATTCCGATGGGTCCGGGTGAGTACGCGATCATGGTGGATGCTTATGAGGGCACTTCGATGTGCCGTGGTGGCCGCCGCCAGGTATTGATTGCTCCTGGTGAACAGCCCGAGCTGCTGGGCGTGGATCCGATGCCATCGGACTGCAATGAGGGTCTGGCGTCGTTGGCCTTTGAGCTGTACGGCAGTGGCGATTACGCGGCGAGCTTGATGCAAGGCAGCACGGAGGTGTGGTCGGAAACCCTCCCCGCCGGCGAGCACGTCTTGGAGGACATTGAGCCAGGGGATTACATGCTTTTGGTGCAACACACTTGTTTGAATACCTACGAGCTTGTTTCCCTCATAGACGAGGGGGAACTCCTGGTAAATGTGGAGTACAATGGCTTTGTTCCTGCGGAGACCAGCGGTGGAGCTTGGTTGGAGGCCTCCTGTTCCAACTGTGAAACAGGCGAGGGCTATGGCTACACCTGGTTCTTGGGTGGAGTGGAAGTGGGAGCCGATGCACCTCTGGCTGTTCGTGTGGATCAAGTGGGGACCTATGAACTGGAGTTGGTGACTTACGGGATGGATTGTGAGGCGGTTGCGCCTTTTGCCATCACGGTAGGCAAGTACTTGGTAGACCAAGCTGCTGGTTTAGAATGGTTGGGTGTTCATGCAGGTCAACTTGGCGTCCGTTTCCCCGAGGTTTGGGCCGGTGCTGAATTCAGTTGGCATGATGCTGCCGGCCGACGTTTGGATGTCGGACAGATTTCTTCGGCAGTTGGTGAGGTGTTTATCCAAGTGCCAAATATCCACGGTTGGACGGTCCTTGAAATTCAATCTGCTGACGGTCGAACCGACCGTTGGGCAGGCGTTTTGGAATGATTTGAACGTTATTTCTCGAGAAAATGAAAGGGGGCATTGCCCCCTTTCTTTTTGATAAAGTTTTTAAGGATGTATTTGGTTTTGTGCGTCGAATCACTAAGTTTCGTCGACCAATGTTGAATTATTGCCTACGAATTTCTATATTTGTAGACGAATTCACTTTTTCAAAAGATGAAAGCCTACTATCTCCTGCTTGCCCTGGTGCTTCTGCCGTTCTCTTGGACGGACGCTCAAGTCACTTTGTTCTCTGAAACATTTTCCGACAATTCAGGAACGGTGAATCCGCAAACTGTTTTGGAACCGGGCACTGCAGACCGCCCGTTTTGGGGCATTAGCGGCCCGACGCCGCCAAACAACTCTGACGGCAAACTGCAGTGGGCCAATGCCGAAGTCACCTGCTCTTGGGCCTCCCAAACGGTGAACGTGGCGGGGTACACGTCGCTCAATCTCAATGTAGAAATGTCAGAGGCGGGTTCCTTTTCTGGTACAGATGAGGTTTACATCTATGTCTATGAGGACGGTGTTGAGCGTTTGATTTCTTCTCAACTGGGCAATGACTTTGAATCTTTGTCGATTTCCAATGCCGCTTGCACGGCTTCAACCAGCCTTCAAGTGCTGATCATGGTTCGAAACGATGGCTATGTTGATGCGGTGTATTTGGATGAAGTTTCCATCACGGGAACGAGTTCTTTCACGGACATAGACATGGACGGCGTAGACGATGCCAGCGACACTTGCATCGACCTTGATGGCGACGGCACTTGTGATGATGTTGATTCTGAACTCATGCTCATGGACGAGGACTTCTCGTCCTACGCTGTGGGCACAGGTTTGGGATCATACAGCACTACCGATACCGACAACGAGGCAGGTGAGGCCCACATTCAGGGCAAGGTTGGAGCAGGCGATGCAGGTTGGGCTCTATTGGGCGAGGAACAAAAAGGAAACATTACGGTGCGTGCCGATGGTGGCGCGCAGTATTTGTCTTTGAGCCGCACAGGAACAAACGGTACCGATACCACAACGGTGACCATGATGACCCGTTCGTTTGATATTGACAACGTGAGCGGAGCTAAAGTTCGTGTGATGGGCAGTGAGACGACCGATTTCGAAAATGACGATGTCACCGGTGGATTTGTCTTCTATTTGATGGAGGATGGTGTCGAGCGCGAGGTGCTTCATGTCAATGGAGAATTCACCTCTTTTGATGAAACCATAGTCACTACGGCCAAGCGTTCTCTGGCCCTTGTGGTAAAAGGGTATGCCATGTGGCAATCCAACCTTCGATTGGAGCAGGTATCTGTGTTTGGTGAATATTGCCAGACCGGAAAGGACCTCAACGGAGACTGCAGGGACATCGGTTGTATGGATGAACGCGCTTGTTCTTACAGCGCTTTGGCGATCACCTCCGATGTGACCAAGTGTAAATACCTTGGAGATGCTTGTGACGATGGAGATGCGTCCAATTTCTCCGACCGATATGAGAATGCGGGTGATGGCACCTGCATTTGTGAGGGGTTTGCTTTGCAAACGGTCTACCTCGAAAACTTCGCTGCTAATGGTGAGGCCCAAGGTGGACTGGACTACGGTTATGATGGAGCGTTGGACCTGGACAATGACGGCACCTTCAATGAGGACAACGCGGGCATCGAACCTGAGTGGTCTTTTGACTTTGAAGATGCCAACGTTGGATCCGGCACTTCAATGAGCCCGTCACCTTTCTATTTTGCTACCAAGGAGTTGTCCGAAGACACTGTCATGAGGGCATTCAACACCAACGGCGATTACATGCGTTGGTCCACCCGTGCCGTTGATGTTTCCAATTTTGACAGCTTGTATGTCACTGGTGAGCTCTTGGGACTTGGAAGCCAGGCCACTTCGGATTATGCGCAGATGGGGTGGGTCGATGGTTCCACATTGCAGTCTCCTTTGTTGGCCGAAATCACGGGGGTATCGAGTGCCACATTGTCCTTCAACGAAAAGGTCAGTGTTAGTTCTGGTTCTTTGAGCATTCGTGTTGAAATCGAAAACAACACTTCGGGCAGCCATACCGTGGCATCCCATGCTTTTGACGATGTTGGCGTTTATGGGTTGAAGCGCGGTTGCACCGATCCCGATGCGAGCAACTACGATGCGTCGCCTGCCGATGGCCTTGTGGCCTTGAGTGACGACGGGTCATGCGAGTATGACTGGGCTACGGTGTACAGCCGAAAGGACGGTTTGCTGAACGAAACGATTTGGGCTGGAAAGCCATGCAGTGAGGCGGGTTACACCTGCAATGCGGCTTCGCTTTACATCGACATTCACCCGGTGACCGAGAGCGGAACCCGGCATGCTGTGATTTCTGCAAACACCAAGGTTACCGTGCCATCGGGCAGCTACACTTTGGGTGGGTTGACCTTGGAGTCCGGCGCCGAACTGGTGATTCCTGATGGTCTGACGCTGACCGTAGATGGAGATGTCCTTCACAAAGGAGGAACGGTTTCTGGTTTGGGACGCTTGGTTGTAAAGGGCGAAATGAGCCTCGCCTCGGGCGTTACCGACCTTGAACTTCATGACTTCACATTTGGCGTAGGAGGCCAGCTGTCTTTGACCGAAGGAGCAGTGCTCCGGATCAAAGGTGATTTGACCATGGACGATGGCAGCTTGATTTCAGGCAAGATGGAATTGACCGGAACTTCGGCACAAACCGTCTCGGGATTGGACGTTCGCTTCGACACGCTGCGCATCGCAAGTGCGGGCGTCACTTTTGCAGCAGACGCCAGAATCTCAGGTGTGTTGGACATCGATCAAGGCGTGGTAGAAATGGACGGCAATGTCTTGACCTTCTCTTCAGATGCCAGTGGCACAGGTATGCTCGATATGATCGCCAACGGTGCCAGCCTCGAAGACAACAGCTCTGGTTCACAAGCGGCGGCCAATGCCATTGTCAAGCGCTACATCGCCCCCGATGGAGATGGCGTGACCAATTTGGGCTACACCCTTTTTGGCAGCTCATTGCTTGGAGCAACCATGGCAGATTTTGGTTCCGCGACCGACTTTTACTTTTCAGGCGTCGCAGGCTCCGATTATCCCACCTCGACTTCAACGGTTCAATTCTGGAGCGAAAAGAAAGGCGGCATTGTTTACCCCACATCGCCGAACACGGCTTTGGATACCCTTGGAGGAGCTTGGTTGGTCATTTATGGATCGCAGACTCCGACACTGCACAGCTCGGGCACCCTCCGCAACCACTCAACCGGTGGTCTGGTCAACCTTCCTGTGACCCGAACGCCTTCGAGTACCTATGATGGATGGAACCTTGTTTACAACCCTTATCAAGCCAAAATTGACTGGGACGAGATCGCCGATTATGGTTCAAATGGCACTTTGGTTGAGGACCAGTATTTGATTTTCGATACCCAAGACAGGGTGTTCAAGAAGTATTCTGAGTCTACTCCCGAATTGAATTCTGCCCCCAAGTATATCATGCCGGGCCAGGGCTTTTGGGTCAAGATGAACCATCAAACAGATACCACGGGTACGTTGACCATCCCCAGCGCCGCCATTGAAGTTGGTGGAGGCAATGAGGCCTTTATTCGCAGTGAAAACCTGGGTGACTTTGAGGCCCAGTGCGTCCTGGAGTTAGAGAATGAGTTCGGCTCAGGAGTGGTCGTACTCAGGATTGGAGACCAAGGCGCTTTGGAATATGTTCCTGCCCATGACCTCAGTTTCAGGTCGGGATCGGGATCTTACCCCGGTAAAATTGCTGTGCAGTCAGGAGATAGGCGTTACAGTGCCAAGGCCCTGCCTCGCAATGCTGCCACGGATCTGTATGTCAAATCCAAAGCCAACGTGGCGACGACCATGCGAGTGGTTGGTTTCACAGAAGGTGCAGAGGTATGTCTGACCGTCACCGATACGGAGACTGGAGAAATCATCGTGTCCCGTGTGGGCGATGAGATGACGTTTACGCTGCCTTCTCACGAAGCAGCAGAGGGTCGCTTTGTCGTGCAAGTGGTACCGACTGCCGCTGTGGCTGCCCGTCCTCCAAGTTGCCCCGGGTTGAACAACGGCCGCGTTCAGGTTTCCTTGGGCGAAGAGCCTGCGAATGTACTCTTGACAGATGGTGGAGACAATGTGCTCGATCAAATCATTGGGGCAACGGGCTCTGCAGCATTCGAAGACCTGGCACCTGGTGATTACGGTCTGGTCGTTGCTGGACCTGGAATGCAATGCGGCAGTGAGCGACGGAGCTTTACAGTGATGCCGGGTGAACAGCCCGAATTGCTCGGCCTTGATTGGGAAGTGCCCGCTTGCAACGAGGGAGAAGTTTCGCTAGACTTTGAACTTTACGGAAATGGAGACTTCGTGTCGTCCTTGCGCCTCGGCAACGAAGCGGTTTGGTCCAACGTCGAAGAAGGCGGAGAAGTCTCCTTGGGCGGTTTAGAGCCCGGTACTTACGCCCTCGAAATCGAGCACCTGTGCTTGGAAGAGACCGTCGTTTTGGACTTGTATGACCCGTCTGCGGTCATCGCTGCAGCAGAATACGAGGCCATGGTCATCATGGATCCTGTTGGTGGTACTGCCCTCGAGGCCCATTCAATGTGCTACGGTGAGGAAACCTACCGGTGGGTAATCGACGGACAAGTGGTTGGACAGGATGAGCCCTTGTTCTACCCTGTAGATTTTGTCGGTGGCCATGTGGTAGAGCTCGAAGCTTGGAATGGAACCTGTGCGGACATCAAAGAGCTGCCTTTCTTGGTGGTCAATTGGAACGAAGCCCG
>JAKMCX010000205.1 GCA_022428285.1 Flavobacteriales bacterium | reverse complement strand
ACCCCACCCACAGCTTGACTTCCAAACCGCGCACTGGCCGGCCCCTGAAGTACTTCGACCTGTTGGACCATGCTCAATGGAATGCCGTCCAGCGCATATGCCGAAGCCAATCCACCCAACAGGGGAATGCCATCGAGCAAAACCAAGGTATACACCCCTTCTAATCCGTTGATGTGCAAGTCATTGGTTCCGCACACTCCGCACGCCACAGTTTCGCGCACTCCATTGGTAAAGTCCAATGCTTCGGCAACGTCCTGGGCCTTGACCGCCCGCAGTGCATTTCCAGAAATGACCTGGGTCCGAATGGGGCTCGCTTTGACGCTCATAGGGGTCAAACTGCCCACCACTGTGGCGCCACCTAAAGCCACCGCTAAATCTTGGAGCACGACCCGGGTGGGCTCGGCAGAAGTACAGTTCGCCCTGACGGTTTGCTCTTCAAAACCCACGGCCCGGATTCTCAGTAACGGAGCGTCGGCATCGGCTTGAGGCGGTGGTGTCCAACGCAAAAAACCCTGGCTGTCGGTCATCCCCAAAGGCTGGCCTCCCGACCAGACCACAGCTCCTGGAATGGCGCCCTCCTCGGACTTCACTTCTACCGAACATTGGGACCACAAGCACGGCGACCACAGCATCAAAACTGCAGTCAGCACGGCCACCCCGAGGCCCTTGAAATTGGGCCTACGATTGATCAAACCCTCGTCGGTCATTCAGACTGCAAACCTCGCCCCGAAAAAGTCCCCACCGTCACCGGTTGCGCTTTCTTGGCAGGATGGCCGTTCCGTTGAAGTTCTATTGGCGCAAATCAAGGCGTTAAACTCCTTCCTTCCCGCCACTTGGAATCATGTGTACGTCGCGCTGAGGGAAAGGAATCTGTATGCCCTGGGCGCGGAATTTGGCATCGATGGAAGCGCGAATTCTACTTTGAATGGCCATGCGGTCCCACGGATGTTTGACCCACCCCATCACACTGAAGTCCAGTGAGGAATCTCCAAAGTCCTGAAAAAACACCTTGGGCTCTGGGGCCGACAGCAATTCGGGCTGGTCTGACATGGCTTCCAACAGGAGCTGTTGTACCCGGTCCACGTCACTTCCATAGGCCACACCCACATTCACCTTGATTCGGGTAGAGTCCTCTCCTTGGCTCATGTTGATCACGGCATCGCCCGCCACCTTGGCATTGGGCAGGACCAACAATTCACCATCGGTAGACACCACTCTGGTGGAGCGCAGATCAATCCGCTCCACGCGGACCAGCTTGCCATCCACCTCGATGACATTGCCTACGGCAACGCCGCCTTCGAACATCAAAACAAACCCACTGATCACATCGTTGAAGAACCCTTGCAGTCCGATGCCCACACCCACCATCAGTGCCGCAGAACCGGCCCATACCGCGGTCAAATCCAACCCCAAAACTGAGAGCACGGTCAAAGTGGCGAGGGTCCACACCACCGAAGACACCATCCGGTGCACAATGAACCGCTTCCCTTCGTCCAGCGTTGAGAAGCGCTCCGCGCGCCTCAGTGCCCTGCGCAACAGCCCCAATATGATGCGAGACAGGATGACCACCACCACCACTTCCACCAGGTCCAAAACGGTGATGGTGTGGTGTCCGAGGGTCATGGAAGTGGAAAGGAATTCATTCATGTCAGTGGTGGTCAGGCTCAAATATTTAAGCAGGACCAAGATGCACCACGGCTCCGGAGATGGCAATCCGAAATGGATGGGCCAGCGACCCCGTCCGGAGAGCACCTGTGCGACAACCTTAGATGGACCTTCGCTTTTAGTGCTTCACCCGAGAAATCAACCGGGTCAGGCCCACCTGAATTTGGCCATGGATCAACCGACCCTGCCACGATGGTTCATCGGTGATGGGAGCACCGGTGTTCGATCGGCTTGCGTGGCGTTGGACGCCTGCAGCAACACCCGCGTCCAACCTCCAAGCGGGCGCAAACCGGAGGCCCGCAAACAACCTGCCAGTGGGCACCACGGCCAGGCGGCCGCGCGAGAGGTTTTGGTCAGAATAGCGGACGATCTGCCCCTCTGGGTTGATGACGCTGCCCCGGGCACCGCTTCGGATTTGAAGGGTCGCCCCGACACCCACGCCGAACTGCAATCGGTTGAGGCTTTTGACCTTTCGCCACTCGATGGGAATGGAGAACGCCTGAAACCGGTTGTAGCGGTCAACGGTTCGGACCCGCTCTTCCACTCCTTGAACCTGCCCTTCCGTCACAGAGATGGTGTCGCCAGTCTGGATGTCGACGACCACGCTCACCACACCAAACGAAGAAATGGGAGCCTCACTGGTCTCGGTGTATTGCAGGTTGTGGACATAGTCGCACCAGGCCAGGCCGATGGACCAAGGCCGGTGACCATCGAATTCCAACATGAGGCCACCTCCAGCGCTGTGGTCTGCGAAGAAGTGATCGCTTTGTCCCGGATTGTCTGTCACAGAAAAATGGCTCCAAGTCGGCCCGGCAAATGCCCGGATGGCGAACTCCTGGCGTTCTGGAACCTCGGTGCTCAAACTAAAGGGTTGTGGGTCCATTGGACGGGCGTTGATGGGCTCCGCGCCCTTCAAGGCCAATGTGCGCAACGCTGCGCCGCTTGGCCCGTCATTGGTGGCTTTGTCTTCTGTGGCAACAGGAAGGACATTGAGGGGAACTGAAACCACCGGGTCGGCCAACAACGGACTGGCCTCGGGGAGGTCAGGCGGGGACCCCGTCGTGGCGGCGACCTCAAGTTTGGTCTGCGAAGGGGCGGGATTGGGGTTGGAATTTGTCCGCTCGCTGTCCGCATCCGAGGAGGGGGCGTTCAAGTTTTCTGCTGCTGCTGCCGTGGCCGACTCGATGTCGATTTCAATGGCTGCCCGTTCCTGCGCGACACGCAACGGTGCTGTTTCAACAGGGGCCTCTGCCGTGGCCGACTCGATGTCGATTTCATTGACTGCCTGGTCCTGGACGGCACTCGGCGCTGCTGTTTCAAGAGGGGCCTCTGCCGTGGCGGCCGCTTCTGCTTGGATCGGGACTCCGAGGGACTCTAAGGAATTGGCCTCATCCAAGGGCTCACCATTTTCGGTGGGATGTTCGGTTTCCGGTGCGGCAACAGAGGGAACAGTGGTGGCGCCTTTGCGAACGGTCAAACCGATGATCACCCCCGCGGCGATGAACGCGGCCATGGCCATGCGGAAAATCGTGCTCTTCCAGAATGGCACAGGTGGCGACAAAGGCGCTCCGAGGGCGGAGTCAATGTTGTCCCAAATCGCGTCTGCTTGTCCAGGCACATCTGGACCGCGGAATCCACGGAGCCGTTTGCCCAAAATGTCTTCCCAATGCTTCATCGCTCGTTTTGGGTTTTGGAAACCAATTCGCTTCCGGATAAATCAAAACGGTCCCGAACCCACTTTCTGGCGCGGGAGAGCCGTTGTCTTGACATCTCCGAGGTGATGCCGATCATGTCGCCAATTTCTTTGTGGTTGAACCCATCCACCAGGTGCAGGTTCAGGACCAAATGCTGGTCCTCGGGCATGCCCTTGAGGGTGTTGACGAGGTCTTCCAAAGCCATGTTTTGGATGGCGTCGGGAGCCACGGGCACATCGACTTCATGGCCGGCGCCCTCATGGCGGGCGCGTTTCTTGCCTTCATTGATCGCCGTGTTGATGGCGATCCGCGTGGACCAGCTCGTGAAGGCCCCTTTGCGCTCGTCGAATTGGTTCATGTTTTTGAAAATGCGGATAAAGGATTCTTGTATGATGTCTTGAACGTTGGCTTCGCTTCGGGTATATCGCCTGATGACACCCCGAAGAATGGGCAGCAAGGCGTCGTATGCCTGACGTTGTGCATTGCGGTCTCCCTTCTTGCATCCATCGAGCCAATCCGCCTCTGAGGTTCCGTTGCCTGGCCTCTCCACTTCACCGCATCGTTTGAATCGGCTTGTCCACCTTGGCTGCTTTCATCTTTTGCAAAAACTCAGCACCCAATGGCAATGGGCACAAAAGCGCCTCCCACGGAACTCCCCCCTTCTCCATACACGCTGATGCCTGGCCCTTGGAGGGTCATGTTGCCGCATGTCCATGAGTAGGTCAGGTGGACCTCTGTGGTATTCTCAGGGAAGGCAAAGGGCACTTCGGTCATGCCCGGTTGCACCGTCAACACCGAAGGCACATTGAGTGCAGGCGGATCACAGAGCAGTGTAACCTCGGAGGGCGTCGGGCTGTTGGAGGTGAAGGACATGATAACCACCTCGCCTTCCAAGGCGAGGTCCATGAACTCCACATCAATCGTGTCTCCAGAAATGCAACCCCAATCGTCCGTGACTTCAAACGTGTAGGTGCCCGCAGGGACATTGATCACAGCAGCCTCCATTCCTGCGACGGCCCCGGTTGAATCCAACCATGCATAGCTGTATGGCGGCGTTCCTCCGCTCACATCCGCTGACACAGACCCTGTTCCCGAACCGTCGTCCGGTGTGGCCACGAGCGAGACTTCCAGGCTCCCGCAGTCCACCTCGAAAACCGTTGGGTCCTCGAAGGTCTGGGTGACGGTTTCTTCCTCGTAGTCCACCTTGGCGCAGGACCCGAGCATCAGTGCGATCAGCACTGCGCCCGGGCCCAAAAGCCAAAGGGATGTAAGCCCGTGCCTCATCAACCGAGTGTTCAGCGGATGACCACCTTTCGGGTGGCCAATACTCCGCCGTTTTCGATGCGAAGCAGGTAGATGCCTGGAGCAATGCCATCCAACTGGAGGGTCAAGCGGCCATTCTGAACATCTCCTGGAGAGACGCCGAGGGCCAATCGCTCGCCCGTTAGAGTGCACATTTCTGCGGTGATTGCTCCCTGGCTCTGGGCAGGGTTGGTGTGCTGGAAGCCATCGAGTCCACGCAGTTGAAGTTGGCCTCCCTCGACCGGGTTCGGATAGACTTCAAAGGTGTCGGTCCATTCAGGGGCTTCCACGCTGTTGACGACCTCTCCCGCGCCCATCACGCTGACGGTAAAGCCGGTCATGAAGCCATCGATGAAACCGAGGCTGTCCACAGACAGGGTCTCGCAGTAGGTGGCGACGCAATCGTCTGCCTCGCTGCTCACGGTGATGCAGAACTCGTAGGGACCGTTTCCGGTATAGGTGTGGGTAGGGTTGGGCTCGGTGGTCACAGGAGACTCGTCGCCAAAATCATAGGTGTAGGTGTATTCACTGTCGTAATCGTAAATCCAGACCCAGACTTCATTGGGGATGAGGTCTCCGTTGGCCTCCCATGCTTGCATGACTTCGAAGTTGATGTCGCAAGGAATTTCGCCTCCCCATCCGCCGGCGTTGATCCAATCCCACACATCTTCACAGGCCTCTTCGTCTCCATTCATGGCGTCGGTCAGGCTCTCAACGAGGCCGCAGTATACCCATGGTTCTATATTGGTCTGGTCTGCACAATTCTCAATGAGGAAGACCATGAGCGAGCCCACATCGATTCCGTCGAGGCAGTTCATCCCACCGCCTCCGTTGTCCGGATTGTCATAACACTGCTCGCCGGGATCAGGGCAATCGCCCAAGGAATACATGACGGCACAGATGGTTTCGTAAGGGGCCTGCCAAAGGAGGCCGCCAGTTGAAGTGTTGGGCGGGACGAGTTCACCGTCGACATACCATTCGTAGATCGCCGGTGAACTTGCGGTGACGACTTCGAATGTGGTGGGCGAGTTCAGGTCGTTGGGTGGATTGACGTCGAGGTACCAATCGCATTCGGGGTCCTGACATCCGATTTCCACGGCGATTTCCGCATTGATGGTCTCGCCTGGCATGTTCTCCAAGGAAAATGGGATGGCTGGGATTTGGACACCGTCACACATCCAAACAATGGTGAGCATCAAGGATTGAGCGGTGTTCGGGAAGGTGAAGGTGACCGTGTTTTCCCCAAAGTCAGTGGCGAACGTGTCCACGAATGTGGTGTCCATGGACCCCATGGCAAAAGCGGAAACCGTCACAGGCGTGGAACCGGGAATGGTCGAGCTGAGGTAAAGGGTGACGGTTGAATTCTGTGCGCACAGGCCTGTGCAAAGCAGGGTGGCCATCAGCAGGGTAAAAATGTGTTTCATGGAGCCTTTGATCTGGTGATCTACAACGAGTGGATACTTCTCCCTTCCGTTTACTGACCGGGAGTTTCACTCGGAATACAATCTCGGCCAAGAAGATGTGACCGTCGGGGTGAAAATTTGTCTCAGGCCAACCCATGCTGGGTGCATGGAAACATTGAATCCTGTGGTTAATTTCGGGGACATGAATGTCCAGATTTCGGCTTGTTTATTTGTCTCGCTTCTCACGGGACTTGGCTCACTTCACGCGCAATTGTCTACCCAAACCATCGACGTGGACGGCGATTCCAGAACGTACTTGGAGTACCTCCCCGAAGGGTTTGACAACACCCAAAATCTGCCGCTGGTCATGAGCTTTCATGGTGGCGGAGGCCAAGCACAAGACCAGCTCAACATCGCCGACCTGCGCGACCGCGCCGATCAGGACGGGTTTGTTTTGGTTTATCCAGAAGCCATTCCCGACCCCAACGATGACGGATCCACCAATTGGCAGGTGGTGGTTTCTGGGACACTCCCATTTACCAATCCCAACCCGCACAGCGACATTGATTTCGTGGATGCCCTGATCGATAAAATGGCCACAGTCCACAACATCGACACCACGCGGGTTTACGCCATGGGCTATTCGAACGGTGGCGGTTTCAGCTTTGACTTGGCCTGTCGGTTGAACCACAAAATCACGGGCATCGGCGTTTCGGCGCGGACCATGTATGCGGAGAGTTTTGCCGAGTGTAATGTCGTTCACCCCACCCCTGTGGTGACCATTCTGGGGACCAACGACTTCATCTCGCCATACGATGGGGTTGTCTACGAAGGAACCGTCTACTACCACAGCAACGACGAGTGCAACGACCTCTGGATTGCGGCCAACGGCTTGCAGAGTGCCCCCGTCGTGACCGATGTCCCCAACACCAGCACCAACGACGGCAGCTCGGCAGAACTGTACACTTGGACCTCTTCAGATGGTTGCCACGAGCTGCTCCACTACAAGGTCAATGGCGGAGACCACGACTGGCCAGGCACCTTCGGTAACATGGACTTCGTGACCCACGATGTCATTTGGGAGGCCTTGAGCCAGCACAACATGGACGGTCGAATCGGCTGCACCACCAGCAGCATCACCGATGCAGAAAGCGCGGACATGGAAATTCAGCTGTACCCCAACCCTGTGCAGACCCAACTGAAAGTCTCAGGGGTCCTGCCAGATGCCCCCATCGAAATCTGGAATGCCCAAGGGCAGTGCGTTCTCGAAACTGCCTTGGTCCAGGGCGCTGCAGACATCGAACACCTCGCAACCGGGATGTACACCCTTCAATTGCCCAACAACGCTGTGCGACTGCGCTTCATCAAGAAGTAAGCCTTGAAGGAATGGTGTGCGTTCACGACGCTCCGTTCATTCTGAAATCAGCCCGCGTCTCCATCTGAGCCACCATCATCCGTAGCCCCGCTTTTGGCCTTGCGGTAGGTGAAGGAGTTGAAGATTTTGCGCTTGGCAAAACGGTACTGATTGTCGGCGTTGAGGAACTTGTTGAACAGCTGACCATTCACCCCGAAGTACTCGTAGGTATCTCCATTGAGGAAGGTGATTTCCAAGAGCAGTCCTTTGTGCTGCAGGTCTTGGATTCCAGAGTTGGTGGTAAGCTCTGTGTACTCCTCTTTTTGGGCTTCCTTGGTCTCTGGGGCCATGCTCACCAGGAAATGGTAGCCTTCGATGACCCTGCGGCTCATGGCTTCGGCTTCTTCCGCTTTTTCGCCGCCGTTCGGAAACTTATCGGGGTGCCACTC
>JAKMCX010000239.1 GCA_022428285.1 Flavobacteriales bacterium | reverse complement strand
CCTGAGCCCACCGTAAGCAGGTGGAAAAAGCCAAGCACATCGGCCTCGATGTCCAGCACCAAAACCCCATTTTCAACAGACGCCAGCGCCTCCATATTTCCAGGAGTATGGTTGTCGTCCCCCAAGGCGTGAATTTCCAATGTTGCACCATCGGAAGCCCCTTCCAATGCGATGAAGCGGTAACCCGCAGACCAACCCCAGTGCATGCTCGGAACCTGCGGTGCCAAAGGATGGCCCTCATTCCACAAAACAGGGTCGGCATGGTTGTTTTCTGGGTCAATGCCCACAGTGAACTTCACAAGTTCCACATTTTCGACGCCTTCAACACTCCCCAACGGGTGCACCTCATCCACAAAAGCATCGGCCAACACGAAGGCTCCTTCAATCGGGGTTTCCAATCCTCCATCGTGCACCAACGTGAACGCACTCAAATAATATTCCAGTCGGTTCACCTCCACACTTTCGCCAGAGGGTGTCGCCACAATGAGAGGCTGGCCAATTTCTGACTGCCCCGCCTGGTGGTCAATGCGCAAGGACACCTGCGTCTGCGCCTGAATGGCCAAAACCCCACAGCACAGCATCAAAAGATGAATGGTTCGAATCAAAGTAGCATTGTTCACACCATTAAAATACGAAAATTCCCGCGCATAGCTTTGCCCCATGGATGCGGAACGTACTGAAATAGGGACCATCGGAGAATTTGGCCTCATTGCCGAGCTCACCAAGGACATCAAGCTGCAACACCCCAGAACCGTTCTCGGAGTTGGAGATGATGCTGCTGTGATTGCACCCCCGTCTGAGGGAAAACAAACCGTCGTCAGCACCGATTTGCTCTGCGAAGGCGTTCATTTCGACCTGATGTACGCCCCCTTAAAGCACTTAGGGTACAAGTCCATTGTGGTGAACATTAGCGACTTGTGCGCCATGAACGCCCAGCCGTCACACGTGGTTGTAGGGCTCGCGCTCTCCAACAGGTTTAGCGTTGAAGCAGCCAAAGAATTGTACGCCGGCATGAAGCTCGCATGCGAACGTTACAAGGTGGATTTGATCGGCGGAGACACCACCAGTTCCAAATCTGGACTGATGATTTCTGTGACGGCTTTCGGCGAAGTCGACGCCGACAAAAAAACCCTGCGCAACGGCGCCAAGGCCGGTGACCTCATGCTGGTGAGCGGTGAACTTGGCGGCGCCTTCATGGGGCTGCAAGTGCTGGAGCGCGAAAAGCATGTGTTCCAAGAAGCCCCTGGGGCACAGCCAGATTTGACTGGGTTCGATGGATTGCTCGAGCGCCAGCTCAAGCCCGAAGCCCGGGTAGACGTGGTCGAAGAACTGGCCAAACTGGAGGTCGTACCAACGTCCATGATTGACATTTCTGACGGGCTGGCCTCAGAAGCACTCCACGTAGCGTCTGCCTCTGGGTGCGGTGTACGCCTTCACGAGGACAAAATTCCCATGGGCGAAAAAATGTACGAAACCGCCCGGGCCTTCAACCTGGACCCCACGTTGTGCACCCTCAGCGGCGGCGAAGACTACGAATTGCTCTTCACAGTACCCCAAGAGCGGTTCGAAGACTTCAAGAACCACCCCATGTTCTCCATCATTGGATACTTGACAGAAGATCCAAACGAACGAACGCTCATCACGCGAAACGGCATGGAAACAGAGCTCAAGGCACAAGGTTGGGATGGATTCAACGAAGAGGAATAACCCCATTCCTTGCATTCGTGAACTTTGACGTTCGTTATCTAGACTGCGTCCAAATAGGGTCACTACCTTTGTACACCATACCCTGAAAGGGGGATTTTTCAGCCAAGGATCGCATGATCACCGTTCACGAAAATGCCCGAGACCAAGTTCGCCGCCTCATGAGTGAGGAAGGCAGCCCCGAAAACAGCTTCGTTCGCGTTGGTGTCAAAGGAGGAGGCTGCAGTGGACTCATGTACGAATTGACCTTCGATCACGAGATGAAAGAGGGCGATCAAACCTTTGAAGACAACGGCGTCAAGGTCGTCGTGGACCGCAAAAGCTTTCTCTACCTCGTCGGTACCGAACTGCAGTATTCTGGCGGTTTGAATGGAAAGGGATTTGTATTTCATAATCCGAACGCCAACAGAACCTGTGGCTGCGGAGAGAGTTTCTCTATCTAAGGCAACACCACAACCGAATGAGCGCCGCAGAGGAAAACCCGCTATTGGACGAATTCACCCGAAAGGAATACGAATTCGGATTCACCACGGACATTGATGCCGACAAGCTGCCCCCCGGCTTAAACGAAGGCGTCATCCGATTGATCAGTTCCAAAAAGAACGAGCCGGAATGGATGCTGCAATGGCGCCTCGACGCCTTTAGAGTCTGGCAAAGTATGAAGGAGCCCGATTGGGCACACGTCAATTACGAGAAGCCTGATTACCAGGCCATCAGCTACTACAGTGCCCCCAAATCCAAGGTGCCACTCGGATCCCTCGATGAGGTCGATCCCGAGCTCCGGGCCACCATGGACAAACTGGGCATTTCCATGGAAGAACAGAAGCGGTTGTCCGGTGTGGCCGTCGACTTCGTGATGGACAGCGTCTCCGTCGCCACTTCCTTCAAGGACAAGCTGGCTGAATTGGGCATCATTTTCTGTTCGATGAGCGAGGCCATTCAGGAACACCCTGAACTTGTCCGCAAGCACATTGGCTCTGTCGTTCCTGTCAAAGACAACTTTTTCTCCGCGCTCAATTCAGCGGTCTTTACCGACGGTTCTTTCTGCTACATCCCCAAGGGAGCCAAGTGCCCCATGGAGTTGTCGACCTACTTCCGCATCAACGAAGCGGGAACAGGTCAATTCGAACGTACCCTTTTGATTGCTGAAGAAGGCAGTTATGTGAGCTACCTCGAAGGCTGCACAGCGCCACAACGCGACGAAAATCAGCTGCACGCCGCCGTTGTAGAACTCGTCGCCAAAGACGACGCAGAAATCAAATACAGCACCGTCCAGAATTGGTACCCTGGTGACGCTGAAGGCAAAGGGGGGGTGTTCAACTTCGTAACCAAGCGCGGCATCTGCGAGACGCGGGCCAAAATCAGCTGGACACAAGTGGAAACAGGGTCTGCCGTGACGTGGAAGTATCCGAGCTGCATTCTGAAAGGAGACGGCAGCATTGGGGAATTCTACTCGGTCGCTGTGACCAACAACGCCCAGCAAGCCGACACCGGTACCAAGATGATCCACCTGGGTGCCAACACCCACTCGACCATCATTTCCAAAGGAATTTCTGCCGGAAACAGCCAGAACAGCTACCGCGGACTGGTCCAAATTGGACCGCGGGCACGCAATGCACGGAACTTTTCCCAGTGCGACTCCTTGCTGATGACGGACACCAGTGGCGCACACACGTTTCCCTACATCGAAACGAAGAACCCGACAGCACACGTCGAGCACGAAGCCACGACCTCCCGCATCGGAGAAGACCAGATTTTCTACTGCCTTCAACGCGGACTCACCGAAGAACAGGCCATTGGACTGATTGTCAATGGTTATGCCAAGGAAGTCCTCAATAAGCTCCCCATGGAATTCGCTGTGGAGGCGCGCAAATTGCTCACCATTTCCCTCGAGGGCAGCGTAGGCTGATCCCTCATTCCGATCCACCATGCTCAAGATCGACAACCTCCACGCCCAAATCGGCGACACGGAAATCCTCAAGGGTCTCAGCCTCGAACTGGGCGCCGGAGAGGTGCATGCCATCATGGGGCCCAACGGCTCTGGAAAAAGCACACTGGCCAGCATTTTGGCCGGGCGCGAAGACTATGAAGTCACCCAAGGCAGCATCACTTTTGACGGGGTCGACCTCCTAGAACTTGACGCCACAGAACGCGCCGTAGCCGGCATCTTTCTGGCGTTTCAATACCCGGTCGAAATCCCTGGTGTTTCCAACATCAACTTCTTGCGAACCGCCCTCAACAGCATCCGCGAACAGCGAGAGGAAGCCCCTCTGTCTGGCAAGGATTTTCTGGCCAAAGTCAAAGCCTGTGCCCAGCTCGTTGAGCTCGATGGCAAGCTGCGCGACCGCTCCGTAAACGAAGGGTTTAGCGGCGGAGAAAAGAAGCGCAACGAGGTGTTTCAAATGGCCATGCTCGAACCCAAGCTTGCCGTTCTCGACGAAACGGACAGTGGTCTGGACATCGATGCCCTTCGGATTGTCGCTCACGGCGTGAACAGCATGCGCGGCGCCGACCGCAGCTTCCTCGTGATCACGCACTATCAGCGCTTGTTGGATCACATCGTACCCGATTTCGTGCACGTTCTCGCTGGAGGGCGCATCGTCCACAGCGGCGGCAAAGAACTCGCCCTCGAGCTGGAGGAGAAAGGGTACGACTGGATTGTCGACGCCCAAGCCACAGAACAAGCATGAACGAAGTGGCCGCCCCCACGCAGCACGCAGCCCTCGCGGCACGCGTATCCGAGGCCTGCTCACAAGCAGGGCTGGTCGGAGAGCCCCATGCGGAGGCCTTGGCAGCTTTGGAGGCCATCGATTACCCCACAACGCGCCAAGAGCGTTGGAGGTACACCCGGGTTGCCCGGTTTCTTGAGGTCGCGCCCAGCGCTCCTGCTGACCTCACGGCCCCACCCGCCGTTGTCGGGAACCTAGAAGCCTTGCGGTTCACATTTGTGGCAGGACAATACATCAATGGAGACGTCCTCGACGAAGGTGCAGACGGCTGCTTCGCAGGTCCTGTCTCACTGGCACTGGAACGCTACCCCGAAAGGTTGAAAGGTTGGAGTAAGTCTGACTTTTCCACCCGAGAGTGGTTTGCTGCCCTGCAAGCATCAGCACCGCAAGACGGCGTTTGCATTTTGGTACCTGAGGGCAAAAGCCTGCCTCGGCCTGTTCTGGCTCACCACCACATGCCAGACGGCGTGCATGTCTCGCAACCACGGGACCTCATCCACATTGGAAACAACGCCGCTGCAGAAGCCATCCTTTGGTCGGACAACGCTGCACAGTCAGCGGGCATGCTCAATGCCGCCATCACAGCCTCGGTTGGAGATGGGGCTTCCCTTTCTCTTGAAATCGTTCAAGACGAACCCGGATCGGTCCACCATATGGGCCACCATCATTTCACCCAAGGCTCCAACAGCAAGCTGACCCTTCGCACTGCCACAGCCTGCGCACACTGGCTGCGCAACGACCTGCACATTGTGCAAGACGGCACCCACGCCGACAGCACATTCCACGGCTGTTACTTGCCCAATGGCAGACAGTTTGTAGACCACCACACCAGGATTGACCACGCCCATCCAGACGGCCAGTCCAACGAGCTCTACAAGGGACTCGCAGCCGACAAGTCGACCGCCGTATTCAACGGCAAAATCATGGTCCACAAGGATGCCCAGCGCATCGAAGCCTACCAAAGCAACTCCAACCTTCTTTTGGGGGAGCAGGCTTCTATGTATTCGAAGCCTGAATTGGAAATATATGCCGATGACGTGCGGTGCAGCCACGGTTGTACCACCGGACAATTTGACAAGGAGGCCTTGTTTTACTTGCGCTCACGGGGCATGACCGAAACAGCGGCACACAACCTCCTCGTGCAAGCTTTCCTCGCCGAAGTCCTGAACGGCTTTCGTCCAGAAATCCGCGACCACGTGCACGCCGTCTTTTCACGGCGCCTGGGCTGGAATTGATGGAACCTCAGCGCTTGGACCGACTGCTCGTTGACCGAGGTCTTGTGGCCAGCCGGCCACGCGCTGAACGTCTGATCGCAGAACATGGGGTCAAAGTCAACGGATCCGTCGTCCACAAACCGGGTAAAAAAGTCCCTGTAGACGCCATCCTCGAGCCTTTGGGAGAAGACCTGCCTTGGGTATCCCGAGGGGCCCTCAAGCTCATCGCTGCCCTCGATCATTTTCAGCTCGACCCAAGCGGCCGTACCATCCTCGATTTGGGCGCCTCAACAGGCGGTTTCACAGAGGTTTGCCTGCACCGCGACGCCGCCCATGTCCACGCCGTCGACGTAGGCAGTGGCCAGCTGTCTGCCAACCTCAAAGCAGACCCGCGCGTCCACAACCTGGAGCAATTGCACCTCAAAGACCTGGGCCCAGCACATCTGGCTCCGACGCCCAATACCGTGGTCATCGACCTGTCTTTCATTTCCCTGTCGCACGTTTGGCCTAGACTGGCCCAGTGGGTCACCCCAAATGGTTGGGGGGTCGCGCTGGTCAAACCTCAATTCGAGGTCGGTCCCAAACACCTCGGTCGCAACGGCATTGTCCGCGACGACAAAATCCGCGCCAAAGCACTCCAACGCTGTATCACTGAAGCCGAAGCCGAAGGGTTCGTTTGTGCAACGCCCATAGACTCGCCCATTGAGGGCGCCAGTGGCAACCGCGAATTCCTTTTACACTTCTCATGGGCACCGGCCAGCTGAACCTTTACTTCGTAGAGCGGTTCCCCGAATGATGGCCACTACTTCACTGCCCGAACGCATCAGACGCGATTTCCCAGTGCTCCAACGCAAGGTGCAT
>JAKMCX010000120.1 GCA_022428285.1 Flavobacteriales bacterium | reverse complement strand
GGTTGCCGATGCCGTTCTCATTGGGCGTGACTTCCACTTGTTGCTCGAGGGTGGGCCAATGGGTCGAGACCTGGGCGCGGGTCATGCCCTTGGAAGCGTCCCAGATGTTGAACTCAATCTCCTTGCCGATGTCCTCTGTGTCATAGAAGACAGAGACAAAGGCGAGGTTTTGTCCAGCGACGGGCAAATCCAAGTTTGAGTATCCGCGAAGCTCTCCATCGATGTACGCCATGACGATGTCGTCTTCGTCGGTGCTGGCGGCGTTGTTGATGTAAGCTTTGGTCACCAGTGGCATGATGTACTCGAAGGCGGCCACGTCGATTTCCAACTCAGGCGGTGTGGCGAAGATGTCCACCCCGAGGGTGAAGCGCTCCGCGTAGCAGAATCCACCGGAGGAAGCATTGCCACAAGGCAGGCCTCCTTTCAACCTGGCATCAAACTCGAAGTATCCGATGGGCAACGCTTCAGGCGCAGAGAAGGTGATCTCCATCGTGCTGTTGGCCGGGATGTTTCCACTTGAAGGAGATGCTTCAATCCAAGCCGGTAGCCCGCTGACCTCAAAGTACTTGGTGGTGTTGCCCACGTTCATGATCTCTGTGGTGTAGCTCACGGTTTCCATGTCGAACTCGTGTTCGACCTGGGCTTCTGTTTCGCTCCACTTCAGTGGATTCCTGTCGATGAGCATCTCGAAGACGAGGTCGCTTTCCGTGGCGTTTCCGGCTTCGTCGCGCAGCTGTGTCTTGGGGATCACGAATGTCACGAGCTGGTCCTCGTATTTGTAGAGGCTCTGTTCGTTGAGTTCGATGATGCACTCGTCGTGGAGGGAGTTCCAAGACACATCCATGATGTCGCCCACCGCGCTCAGGGTGGTCTGCGGTGCAGACTGCATCAGCGGCGCATCCTCTTCTTGGATGCCACTGATGATGGCGGTGAGGCCACCGTTTCCAATGTTGCCCAGCTCCACGGCGTTGTATCCGTGGGTGGTCAGCATGGAGGATGCATCGTTGAAGTAATCAAAGCCGTCATAGGGGGCGTAGACGTATGCGTCATAAGGATGTACAGCCAACGTGTCTGCCACAATGCCCGTTTCGAACGGCACGTGGAGCACGAGGTTCTCATACCCATAGACGCCATCGCGCATCTGTTTGACGATGGTCTCCTTGGTCAACGCCGTATTCCACACGCGCAGTTCGTCGAGCTTGCCGGTGAAGAACCGGTCATAGCCCACGGGGGCGCCGCTCGGTGGCGCATCTACGCAAGCGTCGATGCAGGCCTGTTCCGAGGGGTGGAAGGCATTGGCGTAATCGAGGTCATCGGTGGCGACAGTGCCGTCTCCGAAGAACTCTGCGGGGACCCCATTGAACATGGCCCAGCCCAGCGAACCGGCTTGGTGCACGTTGGCATCGCCGTCGGTGTTGAAGCTGATGCCCTGCAGATCGTGGCACTCTCCAATGCCCGAAGGCAGCTGGTTGCGCGCACCGAGGTGCAGCACGACAGGAATGAGCTTGCCGTGGTCGTAGGCGGGATCGCCTGCGACTTCCTCACCGTCGACGTAAAGGAGTGCCGTGCCGTTGTAGCGGCGGACGAGGGCCACATGGTGCCAGCTCTGTGACAGCGGCACCTGCGTGCGCATGGTGTCGGTGCCGTTGGCAAAGCCGAGGCGTCCTGCTTCGTCGATGAAACCGGACCAGCCCACGCGGCGCAGGTCGATGTCGGGATCGGCCGTGCCGTTGATGCTCATGATGCCTTCGTTCAGTCCGCCCGGCTTGACCCAGAACTCGAGGGTCGTATTGCGGGTGCCGTCAGGCGTCCAGTTCACACCAGTAATGCTCGGGATAAGCGAACCGTTGGTGTTGGAGGCGAAGTCGAGGGCATGGGAGGCTCCTGGACTGTACCAATTGGCCTCCATGATGACGTCCCGCATCCGGGCGCGGTCGGCAGGAGTGCCTTCCAGTTCATCCATGGGCAACCAAAGCTGCAATCCGATTTCGTTTCCAGTGATTTGGAAGGCCGGAGTCTCCGAAGCATAGGTCTCGCGCTGGCTGTTCCACATGCGGAAGTCTTGCATGGGCATGCTCAACGGATCTCCGGTGGGGTGTCCATTGATCCAGCCGTTTCCAAGCGTGAGGCGCGTGGGTTCCAAGTTGATGTTTGTGATGACACCATTTTGGCCTGCCGGTGCTCCGTTCAGGTCGAGTCTCCAATTGTAGGAGCCTTCGGTGGCTGTTGGTTCAAAGACCAATTCCAACTGGTTCCACAGTCCATTCCATTGTGCGTTCGCACCTGAAATCTGGACGGTGTAGGACGAAGTGCCCACGTTGGGTACCGTCGAAGTCAGCTTGAAATGGTCGATGTCGACGAACTCACCGGTGAGGCTGTATCCCGACTGGTCGCCTTGGGTGAAGACCACACCGCTCGCGTTAGACGGGGGAACAACCACCGTGATTTGATTCGGCGCGACAATGAGCGCATCGGGGTCTGCAGAAGTGGCGCCAATGGTGCCAGATGCAGTGTCCTGAACGCCATAGAGGCCGCCGCCCCATTGCTTCCAGCTCACGGACCAACCGGGGAATCCGATCATGTCCTCATCGGCGTAGTAGGCGTCGAGGTGCGGACCCTGGACCACAGTCAAATGCTCGTCCTCCGTGAATTTGACTCCACCGCTGTTTTTGGTGTAGTCCGAATTCTGTGTCGCCCTGATCTTGATGGAGTCGGGGCTCAGCGTAAAGGCCGGATTGGACGTTTCCATCCCTTCGGACCAGCGCAACTGCAGCTCATCGCCAGGCTCCAGGAAGCCGTCCGATGGCAGCACGCTGCCAAAGAGCTCGGGACGCACAAAATCAACATATCCGCTGACAATGTTCGATGTCTTTGGCAATGCGAACGGATTGCGGCAAATGCTCCGCGCCCTCAATAACACTTCTCCTTCGTAGCCGAGGCAGGAGGTGCCATCGGCATTGGTCAAAGGATTGCACAGAGAAGAGGCATCGATTGGAGACCATTGGAAGTTGAAATCGCTCAGGGTGCTGTCCGTATTCAAAAGCACCTCGCTGTCTGTGTCAAAGGCGCTCGAATTGCTGATGGGGGCCCAGACGGAACCACTTCCCAACCTGTATTCCACGACCACAGGGCCTTCTCCCAAATTGGGGTTGAAGTCGATGAGCCAATTCTTGAAGTGTTGCTGTTCGATGTCGACGGCAACATCCACGTCGCTTGGCAATTCTGTGGGGCCATTCGTGATGGTCTCCAGATTGGCGGTCCAGTTCTCGAGCGGTTGTGTCAGGTCAACATCGCTGCATGCCGGTTCAAAGTTCAATTGGACTTTGACCACGTCGCTCATGTTCCGGTCGCAAACGGCTTGTTGAATGATGTTCAGAGTACCGGAATTGAACTGTGGTGCATCGATGCCAGCGTGCTGCAGAACCAAGGGGATATCATAAGCTCCACCCAACGGGGCTTGTGGTGACCAACTTGGGTGGAGGACCAATTCTGCTGCCGTTTGTTCAATACCTCCCAGTGAGACCAATGCACCAAGTTCATTGGACAACACATCTGCGTAGACATCGTACCAGCTGGCCACCCCGATGGGGTTGGAGGGGTTGTTCCTCAAATGCAAGGTCATCCCAATGGGTTCGTCCATGAATGCTGTAGCCGTCAGAGCTACTGTCAATTCACCGTCTTCTCCCATGACAGACTGAGCTTCCGAGATGGATTCGCCCGTAACGGGATTGGTATAGGAAACAGACAGCTCAGGGACTTGCGCCGGGACAGTGGAGGGTTGCACAATCCATGTCTTTTCCGGGTCAAAAATGTCAGAGCACATCCCCGGGGCGAGGAAGATTTCGGTTTGCTTCGTGGCCTGCTCTATGGCTACCAAACTCGCAGTGCTGAAGCCTGAGGATTCAAAAGTGGTTCCGTATTCGAGTGCAATAGCCGACCTCCAAATGGTCGTCTTTACCAGGTCGGCGGCAAACATGCCCACGCCGGCTCCGATCACCACGCCAGCCAGTATGGCGCCTCCAATGTTGCCGCTGGACGCTGCTAAACCTGCGCTGGCAGCCATGGCCCCGCTCATCGCTATGGAAGCACCCAATGCCACTGCATCTGACCCCAATCCGTCAAAACTCAAGCCGACGGGGTTCATGTGTGTCCATACCTGTCCGGTCGACTGCTCTAGAACGAGTGCATTCGGATCTATGGTGCTGGCCCAAGTCGGTGTCTGGATGGTGCCATTCTCGCAACTCAACATCGTGGGATTGATGTTGTTAAGGCCCGGGATCAAAGCAGGGTACCACTCATGGAATTCAGCCTCATCCTCAGCCGAATAGGGACAGGATGTGATGGCCCCCAGATTCAAGAAAATGGGGCCGTTCAATCCACGTCCGGGAATGACGGCTACAAGGAACATGTTGGTTTCTTCCTCGTCCGAAAGGGTGTATGAGTAAGTCAGGGAAGTTGCACTGTTCTGACTTTGGCTTCTTGTTTCAGTCAGGGTGCTCAAATCTCCAAAGCTGGTTTTGAAGCCCACTTCATCGTTCAAGCCAGCCTCAAGGCCTATGTTCCCGGATGAGTTTGAGCTGAGGGTTCTTGTCCTTGTCTGCTCTTTGATGCTCTCTTTGGATACGGTGGAAGTGTAGCTGGCGCCACCTCCGCTGAAGTTGATAAAGAAGGGCTCAAAGTCTGCGTCATCCCAAATCGAGGCCTCCGAATTCATAGAGACATCTATGGCATCCAAATCGCTGGATGAATAAGCAAAATCGTCCAGGCTGAAATTGGAAACGGTGCTGTTGGACGATTCTAGATCTTCCATCCAATTGGACAATTCGGAGGGCTCGTCGAACTGATCGAGGTTATCGAAGATGTAGCGCCTTGCGTTGATCTTTTCGAACTCATTTTCTGCGAGCATCCGACTCCAGGCGGCGATTTGATTGTTGTAATAGCGCACTGAATCCAAATCCAGCTGAGTGGCATGACCAAGGAATATGTAACCTGGTCCTTTACGATCGTCACCGGACAAGACATCTGAAATCATCACAGCAGCCGGGTCTGAAGGGCTGTCATAATAATCAGCGAAATCGTCCAGGCTCAATCCGGCTCCAGCTACGCTGGGATTGGGGACCTGATAGGCTCTGTTGACCGTGCTGGGGCCATTGGGCACCTGCTCCGAACTGGTGACCGTAGCCGCATGGACTTCATCGAGCCAATCCTGATGGAAAATCGACCAGCGGTGGTCATCGTTATTGGCCAATTTCATTCCCTTAGGGAAGGCTGCATGGGGCCAGTTCTGATTGGATGGTGTACCATCAGCCCACTGATAAAATTCTGGGTGTGCTTCGAAATAAGAATCCCTCGCCGATTCCAACAAGGCAATGTCTTGTGTCTTGATGGTGAATTCCGTTTTGAGGAACTGGCTGGCCGGCAGATCTGAGGTTTTGGTTTCCGTCCTCCAAGCCAACAGGTGTGGTGCAAGACTGAGCGTCATTTCACCTTGATTGTCGGTCTTGAACATGGGGATTAGATTGGGTTTTGTGCCCCCTTCTTCCCATGATTGGATGATGCCCTGTGTACCGGTAATCGAGTAATTCTCAATCCCCAAATCCTGAGCGATTTGTGTATCGATACCGTCTGTGTAGAGCTCGGCGGTTCGGATCGGACCAATGCGACGGTGGACTGAAATTGCCGTGTTTCGTACCGAACCGAAAAACAGGTCCTGATGCGTGGACAGAATGGTCCCGTCATCATCTAAATACAGGTGTTCTTGTGCCAAGTTAGAGGTGGAGATTTCCGTAGTGACGGTCATGTTCTCTTCGATTCTTACCGCATTGGTTTTGCTCCTCTCATAGCTCTCCTCTTGCGCCACGCTTCCACCAATGGATGCGCCGATTTCGCTGTTGGTCGATATTCCGACGCCCATTGGGGCGATGATCGTAGCGCCTCCTACATTCATTGAGGCTGTCGCACTGATGTCCTTTGAGCGGTTCAAGGCGTCCTGATCTCCGTTGGTCACAGACTTGGTGAAGCCCATTTTTGATCCTTGCTCCATTCGGCAGAATGACTGGTCTCCAGGTGGGTCACGGAGAATAAAGTCGAGGGTGGGGTCAGAGGATACCGGGACCGGGTTTGTGGCGACATACTCACCAAGGATGATGGCATCGAAACGTCCATGATGGAAGAGGGATGTTTCTGGGTCATCCATATCGTAAAGGGCACCGGGGATGTCGGTGACTGCCTGGGTGAGCGGAATGAGATGTTTGAAGGGATACCAGTGATCGACCACCACTCCGTCTTTGAGGAGATTGATGTTCATATTGCCCGTAGGAATACTGACTCCTTCGCTGTTGTCCTCAGTGGGTTGTCTGGCTGTGAAACTGTATCCTGTGGATGCAGAATCTAGGTTGAGCGTGCTCTGATTCGAACCTACATTCAGCGTGTTGGTGATGGAGAACTTGTACGCCGACCCAAAGACTTTGATGGTGTCTTCAAAAGAGTAGTAGACTTCATCCAGTCCGTTTTTGAGTTCCACTTTTTGATGCTGTCCTGCTGAGAGATCCAAGCAATACAGCTCTGACTCGTATACGATGGGCAGTCCTGCTGGGAAGGGGAAAACAGAGTCATTGACGTCAACGACTTCGTCTTTGAAGGACCCCGCATAGGTAGCCAAGAACGCATCAAGAGGGGAGCGGTAGTCGCCTTCCGCATCGCTTGCGAACAAGTCAATTTCTCCTAGGAACGTATTGGCCAGAGCGGGCAGTCGCATCTGTTCTGCGGTGTAGTCGCAATCCTTGCTCGAGGAGCCGTCGGAGTTGCCGTTGATGGCAGCAGTTTTCTGGGCTACGTTGATCTCGACTTTTGGGTCAAACACCAAGTCAATTCTGGCGTAGACATCGTCCGAAGTTGAGTTCTGGTTGTCAAACGGCATGCCTTCTGCATCTGAAACCTCAGTGAAGTCAGGGTATTTCGTCGATTGTGACCAAGGTGTCTTGGTGGTCATGTCCCAGATTTGGTAGTCCGCTTCTTGGGGGTTGTAGGTTCCACTCTGGTTTGCTCGGATGAATGTGTGGAATGCAGCCACCCATGGATGTCCACCATTGTTGGCGTCATGTGCAGGTAAGGTCAATTGCCAACCTTCCACATCGAAATTCTGGAATCCTCCGAAGTGGTCAAACATTTCTGGTGCCAAGGCCGAGACTGAGGTGCTGGTGTCGGTTGGGATGGAAATGCGGTAATGTTTAGGCAGGAGTTTGACTTCGTATTGCCCCATGGTGTCAGTGGTGATTTTCACCGCTTGGCACGCTGCATTTTGTGTATACGAATTTGCACCTTCGACAGGTTCGATGGGCGTCAGGGTGAAGCTGGTCAAACCGAGGTTGTTCTGGCTCTCATTCCATGGCTTGGAGGCCATGGCATTCCCAGCGAGGACGCGGCCGATGGCCGTCCTTGTTGTTTTGTCCACAAAAGTGAATTCAGCGTTGGCCGAGCCGTCGGTATTCCTTAGGACTGGGCCTGAAATAAACACCTCCTTGCCGCTCGGCTGGACATTGAAAACATGGTCATCTTCGGTACTTCCTTCATCGATGTGGGTCAGGACGGGCTTGATGTTGTGGTACCCGCGTGACATCGTGAGCTTCGCCTTTCCAAAGGCATCCGTTTCAATGGGTTCGTTGTCCACACCGTTCAGGATGCTTCCGTCCACTTCAAATTGGACCCCTTGAACGGGACAATTTGAGGGGGCGATGTCTCCCGTTCCACTGTAATCATGTTGCCCATCATCGATGTTCAGGTACACCACGTCCACATGGACGTCAAACGCACTCTTGTCGATGAAGTCTTGGTCTTCTGAGAACAGCAGGACGTCGCCGATGATGGTGGTGCGCTGGGCGGGTTCGAAGATGTGCTCGAAGCCGCTGGTGGACTTGCTCGGCTTGATGTCGAAGAAGTCTCCGGAGCCGACGTATTTGATGTTGTTGATGGCGTAAGCGCCACCGTCATTTCCGTTGGTATAGTCCCAGTTTCCGAGGCTTTGCGGGAGGTCGCGCAACGGACCATTGGCAAAGTAGTTGCGGGTGGGGTCGGGCACTTGATACCAACTGGTATCGGTTCCAGAGAAGCCGAATTCCTGATGGAACAAAACCGCATTGTGGCCCAACCAGGACTCTACATCCGTTGAGTATTTGGCGCGGTCATAGATGGCATTTCCAATCCCCTCGTCCGCGTCATACATCAGCAGCAAACCATCGGTGTAATTGCTCGGGTATTTCTGCATCCAGAATTTCGCTGCTTCCCAACTGCGGTAGTCTTGACCATACAATGGCGCTCCTGGTGTGATCCTGGACCCCTCTGCGTATGAATAGAACAGCGCATTGCCCCAGGCCCGGATTTCGTCGTAAGAGACCCGCTCGGAGGCCATTTGCTGCGTGGTGAGACCCGTGCCTGTGCAGCTCAATTCGCAATCGATAAACTGGTTGGCATAGGGGTTGAAGTTGCAGGCGTCGAACAGGCGGCTGCAGCCTGGGTTGCATTGGCCGTAAGGTGCGCGGCGAATGGACTTCCGGTTGATGCTCGGGAGCGCATCGGCGCCCGTGGTGCCATCGACTGTTAGCGCACCTGAGCCTGACATGACTTCACTGCCAACGAAGTAGGCTTCGGTGATGGGGTTGGCCTCGAAGTTGGTGCCCTCGGGCTGCAACTGTTTGTCCAGCATCTGGTCCACAAAGCGCCCAGCATTGTCAGGCACGAGCACAGAACGCAACCGTGAGAAGGGCAGTGCGCCCGCATCAGGTGCTACCCAAACGCCCGTTTCATTGGGCATGGTGGTCGCATTGAATGTGGAATTGCGCAGTGTCTGTCCGGCAAACAATGCTGCGCTTTCTGCTTCGCTGAGGACGCCTTCCCAGATGGAGAGGCGGTGGATCAGGACATCGGAGCCGCCGAGAATGAGCTTCTCTGCACTGAAGTCGGCAAAGGCATCGATTGGGGCGATCACGAACTGAGCCGCAATGTCGAGGGGGGTTCCGTCGTCATTGAGGTTGTCAAATTCGAAGTGGCGCGGGTTGTTCCAGGGCTCGTTGTCCGAGAGGTTCTGGTCTGTGCTGCGCAAGGTAAAGTACGCCCTGGGCTGGCCATCACCCGTAGGCTGACCGACAGCCAAAGTGACATGGTACCATTGACCTGGAATCACGGCATACTCATTGAAAGTGGGCTGCTCAGGGATGCGGCGCATGGTGCCAGCGGGACCTGTGAGTTGCCACTTGGCATTGCCCATGTTGGAGGGATCCTCCGTGTCTTCGACCACACTGAGTGTGATGTCTCCTGAACTGTCGTCTCCTTCTATGGTGAAGATGTCACCGAAGTTGTAGGTTTCACCGTCAATCACGTCCGCGGTTCGCCACCAGAACTCATAGGTAGAGGCTCCCGAAACCGCGTCCATGCCCTTGTCAGTCAAAGGCAATTCGATGGTGGCGTTGTTGCGGAAGTTGACAGAGAAGCACTCCGCGCAATCCACCAGCAGGAAGTTGTCGATTTGTCCCACGCCACTGGCCAAAGCGCTGTGCGTGATGATGCTGAAGTCGTAAGATCCGGCACTGGCTTCTGTTCCAATGTACTGGCTGCACGTGACGTAATTCACGCCGACGCTGTTGTACAAAGCGAAGTTGCCGCTGAAGCTCATGGCTTCCATGTGGGGCAATTCTCCGTCTCCCTCGTGGCGGCTGTCCAGCACACGCAGTCGGTAGTCGCCATTGGGCAACTTCACGCTCGTCACCACCGAGCTGAATGGGTACTGCATGCCCAAAACTTGCAAGCTGTCCTGGTACCGGTTCAATGCGGACCAGAAGTTCTTGACCAGCGTTTCACTGCCGTCGGCTTCGAGGCGCAGAATCACAGGGTATTCGTAGGGATTCGCATCGTCATCGCTGAACCAGTGAACAGAAATGTCTTCGCCTGTTCCGTAGTAGGAATAGTTGCAAGCGTCTTCGCCACCACCGGGCTCAAACAACGCGTATTCCAAGTAGTTCTGGCCTTGCGGATCCGTGCAACCACTGGGCATTTCGTAGTCGCAGTGGCGGAGCGTTCCTCCGAGCTCGTTTCCAGCAAAGTTGACCGCATTGGGGTCTGAGCAGTAGCCGGACGTTCCGGTAGCTGCGTTCCATACCCAAGCGCTCCAATTGTCGCGGATCAGCTGGATGACGTCATCCGGCCCGCGGAAATCGTAAAAGTCCACCGGCTGTTCGACGATGGCGGGATCATCGCTGTGGGCGCGGACATAGATCCGCATTCCAGGGACGTCACGCCCCGTTTCCACATTCGCCATGGTGAAGGTGATGTGCTGGTACTTGTTGTAATCCAAGTCGATGGCGCCGAAGTCTGTGTAGACACCCGATTGTCTCGCCGAAAGCCTGTATTTGGTGCTGTCACCGTCGATTTTACGCGCCCAGATGCTGAGGCTTTCCTTTTCGATGTCGGCGAATGGATCGATGTAGTTCAGAGAGAACAACGGCGCCTCATTGGCCGCGCCGACACCCGTTCCGGGGGCACCCAGCAAGGTGGTTTGGGGCACCTTGACCCATTGGGACACACTGACCCCTTCGCTGATCCGCACGCCTGTGGAATCCACAAAGCTGAGGGTGGGGTGGAAGGCGTCTGAATGGATGTCGGGCCATTGGTTCAATGCTCCGCCTTCGCGCTGCTCATAGCGGTCGATGTCGAGCTTGGCATATTCACCGCCTTCCAGGATCAAGGAGTTTCTCGCTAGGTTCAGGCCTTGCGGTTCTACAACCACGTATACGCTGTCTTCTGGAGCCCCGTTTTCAAACGTCACACGACCTTGGACACCGCCATAATTTGAGCGGAAACCAATGGGGTATGGGGTGGGGTTGTAATACTGCTGGGCACTATTTCCGGTGCCGCAGGTGATGACGGCCCCGACCCTGTACTCATACAAGGTTCCAGCGGCCACATCCCAATCGATCCAAGTGTTGATGTCTTCAGAGGCAAAGATCTGCTCCCACCCGTCGTTGTTGACGTCTGCGGGGGTGTAGAGTCGACGGAACACCCTGAACTGGTCAATCAAGCCTTCGCTGTCCAAAGCAGAGGACCAGTCGATTTGAATCTTGTTCCAATACCGTCCTTCCGAGACCACCACTCCATCGGTGATGTCGTCCACGTATTTCCAGGGATCGGTTACAGATCCTTGAATGTTGACATGGATGGTCGGGGTGTGGAAGATGTCTCCACACATGTCTTGCTCCACGCGGTATTCTGCAGTCTCACAACTCCAAACATTGTGGAACAAGGTGCTGTCGGTATAGAAAATGGGGTCGAGGTTCCCATTGAAATCGGCGTCTAAATTGTAGAATGGCTTTGCGTCAGCTTGCTCGAAAGACCAGGGTTTGGTTGGATCGCCCGTGGCGTATTCCCAACCGAGATTGGTCCCTCCATAATCTTCATAATTCCTGCGTTGGAGGTACATGCTGCCGCCCGAGCTGTAGCTCGAAGCCGAGTGGTTCCACGTCAGTGTGACCTGGCTGACCCCAACAGAATCTTCGGCGAGGTACTCAATGACCGTGCCATTGGCGTCGGTAAATACGCGGTCGACATCCGTGAGGAATTGCTCCTCCTGGGGATCGGCCTGCATCACGAAATTCGGTGCGATGTCGGTGCACATGGTGAGCGTGTTGTGCTCGAGGTCGCGGTCGCTCCAGAGCACGGTGCGCCTTCCTTCGGTGACCCAGAGAACGGCTGCGGAGATCACGACAGGATCTCCTCCAGTGAATTTGAGCTGGCCGTCAGAATTGTTCATCTGACCGACTTTGATGTCCATGTAAATGGAGTCGTTCATGATGTGCGGACAGTTCTTGAGCAGGAGGGGCTCCTGTGAGGTGGTCAGAACCGTATCGAACAGCGCACCGGTGAGCTCATTGCGCACCCGGATGTACATCTCTGCATAGGCTGGAATGCCATTGGGGATGCCCCAGTATGGGAGTCCGTTGTTGACCGCATCGGCACCACTGTAGCTGAGGTCAGCGAGGGTTTCCGGGTTGAATTTGGGCGCACTGATTGGGAAGGCCACGTGAATTTCGTGGTTGTTGAAGTCGCCCGTGGGAGAAAGCGCAATCGTGGTCTTGAGCGTGTTCGCATTGAACATCTTGACGTCGCTGCCTTCGCGCCACATGCCGTGGTTGGCAGGAGGTGGAGTCAGGTAGAACTCGCCAGCATTATAGTCGGAGAGGAGGTTTTCCAATCCACCGATGGAGTCAGGATGCACTGCGGCATCGACCAAAGTCAAAGGCGTTCCGTTTTCGGCTGAGGATTCTGTCGTCCAAAGGTTGGACAGGACAACTTCACCCAGATTATAGGTAGAGATGGACTGTTGCACGTTCCCCAACACGCCCTCGGCACTCGACTGTGAGGTGTAGACACCGTGGTTGGCATCCATGAGTTCTTCCAGCTCAATGGGGTCCGGAGCGATCAAAACGGGCACTTCCCAAGCTGGGGTGCGCCGACGCGTTTGCGAAGCCAGCATCCAGTCGGATTCACCGAAGTGAGCCGGCCCGTCCATTGCTGCCATGCCTGCAGAGTCCAGCAGGACAATGGTAGGCAGGGTGAAGGAGGTGTTGCTTTCGTATGAGATGGGGAAGGTGTTGGTGCTGGTCGGTACCATGTAAGCCGTGCTTCCGGTCGAGAAGTCTTCGAGGGCTTCAAACTCGCAAATCGCGCGGCTAACAGAGATGGCGGACTTGCGGTCCCATCCTGCATTGGTCAGCACCACGGCGACATCCGAAGCTGGATTCTCCGTGTCTTCGGGTGACCACAGGGGGGCGTAGGTCAGCGCAGTTCCATTGTTCCAGCCCCATGTTCCAGCGCCGGTTTTCCAAAGGCCGATGTGGCCTTCTGCGGCGTTCTGGATCAGGTCGCTTTCTGATGACGATTCAAAGGTCGCAAGGCGCCCTCCCTTGGCCTCACATGCGGCTTGCGCATTGAGGTAGGTCAGGTTGATGTCGTCGCTCACGAAGTAGTCCGAAGAATCGGTTTGGGCTACGATGGTGAAGCCGTCAATCGTCGGCGCCACGGGGTTTTCCGGGACGGCCACATCTGCATTGCCGAAGCTGAGGATGCGTCCTTCTTCTGAGGTGCGCCAGAGGCGCCCTTGTGAACCGGCCATTTGCTGTCCTTCTTGCACTTCGGCATCGCCAATGCGGGCGCCAACATAGTGCCGGTCAGAAGCCGGGTCGTATACGTCGTAGAAGAGCTGGTCTTCGGTGATGGCTGCCCAGGTCAGTCCGGGTGAGCCCTCTTTTCCAA
>JAKMCX010000236.1 GCA_022428285.1 Flavobacteriales bacterium | reverse complement strand
ATACAAAACCTCGTCCGTCCGTCCTTCTTTTTCACGGGGACGATTGGACTGGACCAGGGGGATGTTGAAGGTCTGATGACACCATCTGCCAGCCACTCCTGGACCTGGGCATCTAAGGCATCCTGCATGGTGGGGTGCATTGGACGTGGCCTAGCACACACTGGTTTTACTCCTGTCTTGAGCTTCAGTGCTGCGGCCAGTTCAGGGTTGTCCACGTGCCCCACCCTGGCGTCTTCAGTGACGAAGGCATGCTGGTACTTGGCAACCATCTGCTTCACTCTCTGCAACCGGTCTCCCACCTTCAGGCAGGGGTTGTCTTCCAACCTCAGGGCCTGAATGACAGATTCCAGCTTCTCCTCTTGAGATTTCTGGTCCAGCTGCTGCTGAATCCTCTCTACCTTGGGGATTTCCACTGGTTTTGCCTCTGTTCCCAGGGGGAAACCGTCTACGTCGTTCCAGCCCACCTGCAGACCGCTGGTGTACCTGGGATTAGACATTGATTCAACCCTGGACGTCTTTGATCTGCTTTTCGGCACCAGTTCCTCTGGTGTCAATCCCGTGACCTCAGCCACCTTGGACAATGGCTGGACGTAGGTCTCGGGGTGGTAGGCGCAGAGCACTACCTCCACCTCCCAGATACCGTCTTCATTTTGCCTAGGAGGTACGATGCCGCTGAGGACCTCCACTCCATCAGTCTCCATGGCCCCCACGTCTTCCACCATTAGCATTTTGTGGCCAGCCATCGGTGGCGGGATAGGCATCTTCATTGTGAATATTCCTGGATTTCGTCTGGCTACAGCCTCCAGGGTGATCAGGTCAATCGTTTGACTCATCTGGCCAGGATCCCCTTGTTTCAGTTTCTCGACATAGTCGGGGATGCTGGCCGCTGAGGCGCTGGCTCCCGTCTCCGATGACTTGCAGGCTCGGGATTCTACTTCTTCCTCATGGAGGGGCACATCTAACTCCGGGAGTGGAGAGACCAGGGCAGCAGTAACCTCTTGGACTTGATCATCAGTTCTCTTGAGGAAGGGCATCACTGCCCCCAGGTATGGCAGATTGATTGTTTCCTGCTGAAAATCGATCTGTGCCCCAACCATCTTCAGGAACGCCGCACCGACGTTAACCTGGTGGTTGAGGCCTGGCAGCACCCATGGCTGGACCACGAACGATTTCTCGATGTTGGGGAAGATGAGCTTGCAGGATCCCTTGGGCAGCTTGCCCAATATCGGGATGTCTGAACCGGATTTGGCCGTTCCTACTGATCCTCCTCCTTCCTTGAGACCCTTGAGGTCGAATCCTGCTTGCTCCGCAAACTCCTTGCTCAGGAGTATGCCAGGATGGCTCATGTTCTGGCCACTATCAACCAACGCCGGTACCAAAAAGGACCGGGTCAGGACATGGCCAGGAGCCTGCAAATCAACTCGAATCATGATTTGGATGGGTTTTGGGACGCCGGGGGCCTGGAATACTTCTTCATCAGGCCGCTCTTTGTCATCAAGCACATCCCCAATGTGCCGGACAAACCTCCGGTATTGGTCCCGAATCCCATGGGACATTCCACCATCCAGGTCTTCTGGATGTGCACGCCAAGGAGCGGACATAAACTCGGGGAGGCCATCGTCCGAATCACCCAGGGAGCTTTCAGCTTCGACCTCGAGGTGCCGGGATGGCCTCTGCGGCCTCAACGTTCCAATGGACACCGTTGAGGCCGACCCTATGTCCTTGCTCCGGATTGACGCCACATGCGCACCGTGGTGGGTGTCCGCACCGTCCACGGGCTTGTCAAAGTCCGCCTGGTCAACCTGGTGTCCGCGGTTAGGGGCAATGGCCGAAGCCCCTTTCACTGACTTTGAAAAGTTTCCGCCTTTCCGGCACTTTTCTTTCATCCTACTTTTTTTGTGGGGGCATTTTCCACCCTCCCCTTCCCGGTTGGGATGACTGTCGTCCCCACGACCAGTCCGACTGAGGGTGTTTTCGTCCCCATTTGAGCCTCTGATTTGCCTAGGGGCTCCCGAAAAGCCCCTTGTTTCTTTTCTAGTCCTTCTTTTTACCTTGCAGAACCGGGCATTTTTCACCCAATTCCGCCTCCCAATTTTCCATTTTTCCTTTTTCCGTTTTTTTTTCTTTCGCCCAAACTCAATTCCAACCCCCCTCTTGGGTGGGATAGTTTTTTTTATCAAGTTGTGTCCTATTTCCACCCCCTGCATGGCTGCCAACCTGAGAGCAGAAGAGCCCTGGCTCTCACTTGGCCCCGCCGGAAGAGGCAGTACACCCCCTGGTGGTGTG
>JAKMCX010000102.1 GCA_022428285.1 Flavobacteriales bacterium | reverse complement strand
GGGGTGATGTACCGGAACGACTGGAGCGGCAAGAATTCGACCACAGACAACCAAGTTGTCGATGGCACGTATTTCGTCTTGCTGCGGTTTGAGGATGGCCGGAAGTTTGGCTCGTATGTAGATGTCCGAAAGGACTGATTGGGCCACTGACTTGAATTGAAGAAAGACATTCAGATGAAACGCATAAAGCTCTTCCTCCTGATTCTGCCACTGTTGGGGACTGCCCCACTTTGGGCGCAACAGGATGTCATGATCAGCCAGTACTTGTTCAATGGCTTGTTGATCAACCCAGGATATGCTGGTTCTCACCCGTATACTTCCTCTAGCCTGCTGCACCGCAGCCAATGGAACCAGTTTGATGGCGCTCCGACCACCAGTGTCGTCGCCCTCGATGGCGCCTTGCGCAACAACAGCATGGGCGTGGGCATCCTGATGGTGCACGATCAGATTGGCCTCACGACACAAACCGATGTGGCGGTAAACTTCGCTTACCGGATGCGGTTGGGCGCTGGTCGCCTTGCCCTGGGTTTGAAAGGAGGTATGGCCAATACCCGAGCGGACCTCTTCGCAGCGGAATTGACCGATCCAGGCGACCCCAATTACAGCGAGAACCAACAGATCACGCAGTCTGCCCGGTTTGGCTTTGGTGCTTACTACCACATGCAGCGCTTCTATTGCGGTGTCTCCATACCCACTTTGACTGCACTTGGCCCCTACGCAGAAACCATTGAACCGCACCTGTTGACGACAGCTGGCGTGGTCCTCAAGGCTTCTGACGGCGTCATGCTCAAGCCCAGCTTTTTGCTGAAGGCGGTCCAAGGAGCCCCAGCCCAGCTGGACCTGAACCTGCACGCTCTGTTCCAAGAGCGCATCTGGTTCGGTGCCGGATGGCGGTCGGGCGATGCGATTGTCAGCATGATGGAAATTCAAGTCACCTCTGAATTGCGCATTGGATATGCCCACGACTTCACCTTGAGTGAAATTCGGAATTACTCCACTGGGTCCAACGAGATCCTGATTGGTTTTGATTTTGGACAGGGCAACAGTGCCAAGCGTTCTCCCCGTTATTTCTGATCCCATGCTCGCGCGAATTTTCTCCCTTTCCCCATCCCTGCTGATTGCAGTGGCATTGGGCGGCATGGTCGCCATCTCTGGATGTGCCCGCCTTCATGTAGAAGAAGGCCAAGCGGCCTTTGATGAACTCCGCTATCAGGATGCCATCCACCACTTTGGCAAGGCCGTTCAGCGGATTCCCAGCCCTGAATCATACCGAATGCTGGCCTCGTCCCATGCGCTCATCAATGAACCACAGGAAGCTTCGGCCGCCTATGCGATTCTGGTGACGCAGCCCGAGGCAACAGATGCAGATCGAATTTCCTATGCCGAAACGCTCTTCAAACAGAAGCGCTACACTGAGGCTGAACGCCTGCTCAATGCTGTGAGCCAACGCGACCCCGGCAACGAAGTCGCTGCTGCGCTGCGTCAAAGTGCACTGTTGGCCCAAGACGGCTCCAGAGACACGACAGCCTTTGAGCTAGAGCCCTTTGCTACTGAAGGCATTCGCTCTGCTTTTGCGCCCTTCCGGTACGGCAACACTTTGTATTTCACAGGTGCCCTCGAAAAGCAAGGTGCCCGTGACCCTTACACCGACTTGAGCTATACGGACCTCTATCAGATTCCTGTGGCTGGAGGCATGCCCACTTTGGTTCCGGGCGTCAATGGCCCCTACCACGATGGCATTGCCACCATTTCCCCCGACGGATCGAATATTTTCTATACCCGCAGCTCAAGTGCCCCTGAAAAGTCAGGCAAACTGTTGCTCGATGACGCCTCTGTCAACAACACCACGATCTTCTATGCGAGAAAAGGCCTAGAAGCTTGGACCAACGACATTGAAATCGGTCTGAGTGACGGTTCCAACATGTATGCCCACCCGGCATATAGCCCCGATGGCAAGAGCCTGTATTTTTCCAGCGATATGGCTGGAGGCTATGGCGGGATGGACCTCTACCGCTTGGACCGCAACGGAGATACGTGGTCATTCCCTCCTGTAAATCTGGGCTCCGCTGTCAACAGCGCTGGAGACGATGTTTTCCCCAGCATGAAAGGCAGTGACACCCTGTTTTTTGCTTCTGATGCTCAGATCACCCTCGGAGGATTGGACGTGTTGTACTCCGTGAGGAATGAGAACGGTTCTTGGGGAAACCCTGTCCACTTGGACTATCCGCTCAACAGCCAAAGCGATGATTTCTGCATCTCCTTCGATGACGGCGGCTAATCTGGCTTCGTGTCTTCAGACCGTTTTGGATACGACCGGATCATGAAGTTCCGCATCGTCGAACGGCCCCTGACCATCCGTGGCATGGTCGTCGACAGCGAAACTGGCGAACCCATTGCCAATGCCAATGTCGACCTGCTCGATGCTGAGGATGGCAGTGCGGTGTCCCTTCAAAGCGACGATGAAGGCCGTTTCGAGTTGAACCTTCCCCACGGAAGGAGCTTCCGCGCCGAAGCGACCATGGACACCTATTTCGCAGAGAACATCACCTTGGACACCCCTGAGGATGTGTTGGTGCGCGACATGGAGGTCACCATTGTATTGACCCCCACCAGTGAGCTCAACAGCGATGAGTATGCCAGCGCCATCCGAGAAGGCGACAGCTTTGAACTGCCTGAAATTCGTTGGGATTACGACAGCTATCGCTTGCGCGATGAAGCCAAGCCAGCCCTCTCTTTGGTGGCTGAATTCCTGCGCAACCGTCCCGGTATCGAAGTCGAGCTTCGTTCGCATTGCGATGCACGCGGAACCGACCGTTACAACCAGCGCTTGAGTGAGCGCCGCGCTGCCTCTGCAGCGCGTTACCTCAAAGACCTTGGTGTTTCCGCAAATCAAGTTTCCCCCGTCGGCGTCGGCGAAGGAGAGTTGCGCAATGAATGCGGCAATGGCATTCCCTGCTCTGAGGCCAAGCACCAAGAAAATCGAAGAACTGAATTCCTCGTGATCCGAACCCCGGACCGCGAAAATTGAAGCCCCTTCGACCTTTACCAAGTAACCAACCACCAAAAGAAAATGGGGGACCCGCGGGTCCCCCATTTTCTTTTTAATCACCTCTTGAAAGGTGTGTGAGCCACCCGCTACTCAGGCGAAATGCGGGCCAGGATAGTAAGCGTTGTCTCCAAGCTCCTCTTCGATGCGGAGCAATTGGTTGTACTTGGCGATCCGATCACTGCGTGACGCACTTCCCGTCTTGATTTGACCTGTGGACAGGGCTACCGCCAAGTCGGCGATGGTCGTGTCTTCGGTCTCACCGCTGCGGTGGCTCATGACGCTGGTGTAACCACACCGGTTGGCCAACTGAACCGCCTCAATGGTCTCGGTCAGGGTTCCGATTTGGTTCACCTTGATGAGGATGGAATTGGCCACCCCCTCTTCGATGCCCCTGCTCAGGCGCTCCACGTTGGTCACAAAGAGGTCATCTCCGACCAACTGGGTGTTCTCACCCAAAGCGTCGGTCATGAGCTTCCAAGCGGCCCAATCGTCTTCGTCACAGCCATCTTCGATGCTGATGATCGGGTACTTGCCACGAAGCTCCTTCCAGTAATCGACCCAAGCTGCGCCGTCCATCTCTTGTCCAGTGCCGGACAAAATGTAGAGGCCCTTTTCCTTGTCGTAGAACTCACTGCTCGCTGCGTCCAAGGCCAATTGGAAGTCCTCATTGGGCTTGTAGCCCGCCTTTTCAATGGCCATCAAGATGGTGTCGAGCGCCTCTTCGTTGGAGTTGAGGTTCGGAGCGAATCCGCCTTCATCTCCCACGTTTGTGCTGAGGCCTTTGCTGCTCAACACCTTTTTGAGGTGGTGGAACACTTCTGCACCCATGCGGAGACCATCTGCGAACGTGTCCGCACCCACGGGCATGATCATGAACTCCTGGATGTCAATCGCATTGTCTGCGTGCGACCCCCCGTTGATGATGTTCATCATGGGGACGGGCATCAGGTTGGCATTGACACCACCGATGTAGCGGTAAAGGGGCTGACCGAGGGATCCTGCAGCGGCTTTCGCAGCAGCCAAGCTCACACCGAGCAGCGCATTGGCGCCGAGGTTGCCCTTGTTTTCGGTTCCGTCGAGGTCGATGAGCGTGTGGTCGATTCCAACTTGGTCAAAGATGTCCATGCCACCGAGCTCCTCGGCGATGGTCACGTTGATGTTGGCGACCGCCTTCTTGACGCCCTTGCCGAGGTAACGGCTTTCGTCCCCGTCTCTCAACTCTACGGCCTCGTGTATGCCTGTGCTCGCCCCTGAAGGAACAGCTGCACGCCCTACTACGCCTTCGCCTGTAACGACTTCGACTTCAACGGTTGGATTGCCCCTGGAATCCAAGATTTCACGGGCATGAATGTGATCAATGTATTGCATGTTCAGACAGGCTGTGTTGCGCCTTGTTGTGTGATGTGCGAGATAAAACGGTCAAATAAATGTCGGCTGTCGTGCGGTCCTGCACTTGCCTCTGGGTGGAACTGAACAGAAAAAACGGGCTGACCCTCGAGCTTGATGCCCGCTACCGTTCCGTCGTTGAGGTGTTCATGGGTCACGGTGACACCCGCCGCCTCAGACAAGGAGTCTCGGCTGACCACAAATCCATGGTTCTGTGAAGTGATTTCACACTTGCCACTTTCAAGGTCTTTCACCGGGTGGTTGACACCTCTGTGGCCTTGGAACATCTTTTCGGTCCGCAGTCCTTGACTCAAGGCGATCAACTGATGGCCGAGACAAATGCCAAATACCGGCTGGTCCAGGGCGATGATGTCTTGGATCAACGAAATGGTCTCGGGCATCGCCGAAGGGTCGCCGGGACCGTTCGATATCATCCAGCCTGTAGGATTCCAAGCCTTCATTTCCTCCAAACCCGTCGACATGGGGAACTGTCGCACAAATGCTCCCCTCTCTGTGAGACAGCGGGTGATGTTTTCCTTGTTGCCCAAGTCCAACAATGCGATGCGCACAGGACTGTTTGCGTCGCCGGCATCCTCTGCCTCTTGGCGCGTGACGCCGCTGGACAACTCCAGGCCCTCCATAGAGGGGGTTTCTTTCAACCGGGCCAACAAGTCGGCCTCAGGTGTACCATCATTCGAAATCAAGGCGTTCATCGCGCCGCAATCACGGATGTGCTGAATCAGCCCGCGGGTGTCAATTTCTGCGATGCCCACGATGCCATCGCGCTCCAACCGGTCAGCCAATGGTTCAATGTCTCCAATGCGGCTGGCGACTTCACTGAAGTTGCGTACCACCAGTCCTGCGATCTGCGTATTGCCGCTTTCGTTCTCTTGGCTGTGGACGCCGTAGTTGCCAATGTGCGGCGTGGCCATCACCAGTACCTGCCCCTTGTAGCTGGGGTCGGTGAAGATTTCCTGGTAACCATACATCCCTGTATTGAATGCGACCTCGCCCGTCGTTGTGCCTGTGGCACCGATCGCGGCCCCTTCGAATCGTGTCCCGTCCTCCAACAAGAGGATGGCCCGCCTTGAGGCGCCTTGTGAATCGTTGTGCATCATCGGAGCGCGAAGATAGTCCGCAACCGCAGCCTTATCCCCATTTAAAGGTGGCAAGGTCAGAAGAGGATTTGAACAGTCTGTCCTAGGACCCCAAACGAAAAAAGGAGGCCCAAGAGGCCTCCTTTTTCAATGGTGTAGTACACTGCTTATTCTGCAGGCTTCTCCTCCTCGCCATCAGCGGGAGCAGCATCGTCGGCAGCAGGTGCGTCGTCGGCAGCAGGCGCGTCGTCGGCAGCAGGCGCGTCGTCGGCAGCAGGCGCTTCCTCGGCAGCAGGTGCTTCCTCGGCAGCAGGTGCTTCCTCGGCAGCAGGCGCTTCCTCGGCAGCAGGTGCTTCCTCGGCGGCTGGCGCTTCTGCCGTTGCCGTTTCTGCAGCAGCAGCTGGAGCGGCAGCAGCTTCAGCTCCACCACGGCGAGAGCGGCGGCTGCGCTTGCGCTTGGTCTTCGCTTCGTTGCCATAGAGCTCGTTGAAATCAACAAGCTCGATGATGCACATTTCGGCATTGTCACCCAAACGGTTTCCAATGCGCACAATGCGGGTGTAGCCTCCCTCACGGGTAGCAACCTTTGGGCCCACTGCAGTGAACAATTCGCTGATGGCATTCTTGTCCCGCATGTAGCGGAAGCAAATCCGGCGATTGTGGGTTGAATCTTCCTTGGAACGGTTCACGAGTGGCTCCACAAATCCGCGAAGCGCCTTGGCCTTCGCCAAAGTCGTCGTGATCCGCTTGTGCTCGATCAAGCTGCAGGCCATATTGGCCAACATCGCCTTTCTGTGGGCGGTCTTGCGACCGAGGTGGTTAAATTTCTTCCCGTGTCTCATGGTGACGGACTTTGAGGACTCGGATTACTCCGCGTCCAACTTGTACTTGCTGACGTTCATGCCGAATTGCAGGCCCTTGCTCTCTACGAGGTCCTCGAGCTCGGTCAAGCTCTTCTTGCCGAAGTTGCGGAACTTCAACAGGTCATTCTTATTGTAAGCCACGAGGTCTCCGAGCGAGTCGATGTCCGCTGCTTTCAAGCAGTTCAAGGCACGAACACTCAGATCCATATCGACCAGCTTGGTCTTGAGCAAGTGGCGCATGTGAAGCGACCCCTCGTCCAATTCCTCGGACTCGTTCTTCTCGACAAAGTCAAGCGTGATCCGCTCCTCGCTGAACAACATGAAGTGCTCAATCAAGATGCGCGCAGCTTCCTGCAGGGCATCCTTCGGTGCAATCGATCCGTCACACTGGAGCTCAATGATGAGCTTCTCGTAGTCGGTCTTTTGCTCCACACGGAAGTTCTCCACCTCGTACTTGACGTTTCGGATGGGCGTGAAGATGGAATCAATGAAGATGGCGTCCACTGCGGACTCTTCATTTCTGTTTTCCTCCGCTGGAACGTATCCACGTCCCTTTTCGATGCGGATCTCCATGTTCAATTGAACCCCTGAATCGAGGTTGCAAATCACATGGTCCGGGTTCATCACCTGGAATGCAGAAGTGAACTTGCCGATGTCGCCTGCCACGAATGAATCTTGGCCGCCAATGACGATGTTGACCACCTCGTGGTCTACATCTTCGATTTGACGCTTGAAGCGAACCTGCTTGAGGTTGAGCACCATTTCGGTGACATCCTCCACCACTCCTTTGATGGTGCTGAACTCATGCTCCACACCTTCGATGCGGAGTTGTGTGATGGCATAACCCTCCAAGCTGGAGAGCATGATGCGGCGGAGCGCATTGCCGATGGTCACACCAAAACCTGGCTCCAAGGGACGGAATTCAAACCGTCCGCTGAAGTCATCAGACTCGAGCATAATGACCTTGTCAGGCTGCTGAAAATCGAGAATCGCCATTTCGGTTGTGCTGGGTTGTGATTACTTGCTGTAAAGCTCGACGATGAGTGACTCCTTGATGTTCTCAGGAATCTGGTCACGGCTTGGTACGGAGATGACCGTTCCTGCGATGGAATTTCCATCCCAGTCCAGCCATTCGTGGCGCTGACCACCTCCGGCCAATGCTTCGGTAACGACTTCAAGGGACTTGGACTTCTCCCGAACACCGACCACGTCACCAGGACGCACACGGTAAGAAGGGATGTTGACCACACTTCCATTGACTGTGATGTGCCTGTGGCCCACCAACTGACGGGCTCCACGACGGGTAGGGCTCATGTTCAAACGGAACACGACGTTGTCGAGACGCAGCTCACAGAATTGGAGCAACACCTCACCTGTAATGCCAGGTTTGTTTTGAGCGCGCTCGAACATGTTGCGGAACTGGCGTTCGAGAATACCATAGGTATACTTCGCCTTCTGCTTTTCTGCGAGCTGAACGGAGTACTCTGACTCCTTCTTACGACGGCGATTCGGGCCGTGTTGGCCTGGTCCATAAGGACGGCGCTCAAGCGCCTTGTCCGGGCCAAAAATGGCCTCCTTGAATCGGCGGGTGATCTTGGACTTGGGTCCGCGGTAACGTGCCATGTTGTCTTGCTTGTTTCTTTCGGTTCCCTGGAATCAGACGCGGCGGTGCTTGGGTGGGCGGCAGCCGTTGTGAGGCATGGGGGTAATGTCCATGATCTCCGTCACTTCAATCCCCATGTTGTGCAAGGTGCGGATGGCGCTCTCACGTCCACTTCCTGGCCCCTTGACGAAGACCTTCACTTTTTTCAAACCATGTTCCATGGCCTCCTTGCCACAATCTTCTGCGGCGCATTGCGCAGCATAGGGAGTGTTCTTTTTGGAACCGCGGAATCCCATCTTGCCTGAGCTGGACCAGGAAATAACCTGTCCGGTGGCATTGGTGAGGGATATGATGATGTTGTTAAAGGAGGCGTGGATGTGGGCTTGGCCCGTGCCATCTACTTTAACCTTCTTCTTCGACTTTTTGGTGGTCTTGGCCATCTTATGGGGAGTTGATCGATTCTGAGTCCCGGGTCAGGGACAGGAATTACTTCTTCTTATTGGCTACAGTCTTCCGCTTTCCTTTACGGGTACGGGAGTTGTTCTTGGTCCTCTGCCCTCGCAGTGGGAGGCCTAGACGGTGCCGGATGCCGCGCTGGCAACCGATGTCCATCAGGCGCTTGATGTTCATCTGGACTTCTGAGCGAAGCTCACCTTCTACACGGATCTCAGAGATGATCTCGCGAATTTTGGTGATTTCCTCATCGGACCAATCTTGGACGCGCTTGTCTTCAGAGACAGCGGCCTTGGAGAGAATATCCGCGGAGCGGGAGTGTCCAATGCCGTAGACATATGTCAGGGCAATTACTCCTCGCTTATTCCGGGGGATGTCGATACCGGCGATACGGGCCATGGCGAATGCGTTTAAGCTTCAGGATTAACCCTGACGCTGCTTGAATTTGGGGTTCTTCTTATTGATGACAAAGAGTCGTCCCTTGCGTCGGACGATCTTGCAATCCGCGGAGCGGACCTTGAGGGAAGCACGGGTCTTCATATCGGTCTAGTTTCTTATTTGTATCGAAAGGAAATGCGGCCTTTGCTCAGGTCGTATGGACTCATGTCCACCCGTACCCGATCTCCAGGAAGAATCTTGATGTAGAACTTCCTCATCTTTCCGGAGATGTGCGCCGTGATGACGTGCCCGTTCTCGAGCTCAACGCGGAACATAGCGTTCCCGAGTGCTTCGGTGATGGTTCCGTCCTGCGTTATCGACGCTTGTTTGGCCATGGATGTTTGTTTTCCGTTTCGTTTTTGGTGTGACGCCTCAATCCTGTCTCACTGCCCCTAGGGCCTCCTCAATCCATTTGAATGTCGAAAGAACTTCTGATTTGCCTTCCCGCACGACAACGTCGTGTTCGAAGTGCGCACTGGGCAAACCATCTACAGTAGCTATGGTCCAACCATCGCTCTCCTGCACCACTTGCTTCTTCCCCAAGTTGATCATGGGCTCGATGGCAAGTACCATGCCCTCTACGAGTTTGATGCCGTTTCCAGGCCTCCCGTAATTGGGCACTTCTGGCGGCTCGTGCAGGTTGGAACCCACACCGTGACCGACCAACTCCCTCACAACACCGTAGCCAGAAGCTTCGGCGTGTTCTTGAACGGCCCATCCGATGTCACCGATGCGGTTGCCCGCAATGGCTTCTTCAACGGCGTCCTCAAGGCATTCTTGCGTCACCTTCAACAGGCGGCGCACTTCGGGTCTAACATCGCCCACCATGAAGGTGTATGCGCTGTCTCCGTAATACCCTTCCTTGAGTACTCCACAATCGACGGACACGATGTCCCCCTCCTGCAGTGGATCGTCATTGGGAATTCCATGAACCACATGATGGTTCACAGAGGTGCAGAGCGTAGCTGGGAAACCGTTGTATCCTTTGAACCCTGGCTCAGCGCCGTGGTCCCGAATAAAGGTTTCTGCTACCTGATCCAGCTCCGCGGTGGTAACACCGGGTTGGATCAGCTTGGCCACTTCGGCCAAGGTTCTTCCGACAAGTAAAGAACTCGTTCGGAGCAACTCGATTTCGGATTCGGTTCGAACCTGTATCCGTCCTCTTGCCATTCCAATTAGCCTGCCATACCGCTCACACTCGTACCCTGACGGCCCCGGAGCTTTCCGGATTCCATGAGGGAGTCGTATTGACGGGACAACAAATAGCTTTCAATTTGCTGGAGGGTGTCGAGAATGACACCGACCATGATCAGCAGCGACGTGCCACCGAAGAAAATGCTAAAGGCCTGCGCATGGGTCAATCCCATGGTGAAGACAATAGCGGGTAAAATCGCAATCAGACCCAGGAAGATGGCTCCCGGCAAAGTGATCTTCGAGATCACATTGTCCAAGAACTCCATCGTCGGACGACCCGGCTTCACACCAGGAACGAAGTTGTTCTGACGCTTGAGGTCATCGGACATCTGCTGTGGGTTCACCGTGATGGCCGTGTAGAAGTAAGTGAAGGCCACGATCATGATGAAGAACAACAGGTTGTACCACAAACCGTTGAAATCACCCAAAGCAATCAAGACCTCGTTGTCTGCCAAGCTCTCGTTTTGTGTGAGATACAGTGGAACAAACATGATGGCTTGTGCGAAGATGATGGGCATGACACCACTGGAGTTCACCTTCAGGGGGATGTAGCTGCGCGCAGCTGCACCTTGGGGCATAAATGAACCAGGATTGGCTGTCAACCTGGTCATTTCTACTGGAACCCTTCGCACCGCCTGTACCAAGGCTACGGACAAACCGATCACCACAAGCAACGCTGCAATCTCCACGAGGAAGAAGAAGAAGTTGGTGTTGGGGTGGTTGAATTCCTGAATGATCGCCTGTGGGAACGTGGCGATGATGCCAATCATGATCAACAAGCTGATGCCATTGCCCACGCCGCGCTCGGTGATGCGCTCACCGAGGTACATGATGAGCAACGTGGATGATGTCAAGATCAACACTGCGCTAAACCACCAGAAGCTGGATGGGTCAGCCACCGCTCCTGGAACAGAGACGACGGTTGAAGCCAAGTATCCGGGTGCTTGAACCAAGGTGATGGCGATGGTCAAGAATCGGGTCCACTGGTTGATTTTCTTCCGGCCGCTCTCACCTTCCGATTGCATCTTTTGGATGGTCGGAACAGCAAGTCCCATCAATTGCATGATGATGCTTGCGGAGATGTAGGGCATGATGCCCAGAGCAAAGATGGAAGCGCGAGAGAAAGCTCCTCCAGTAAACAAAGAAAGGATGCTGCCAAGACCGCCGCCGCCAAGTGCGCTCATCTGCTCTTGCAGCGCGTCACTGTCGACACCGGGAATGACGATGAAGCTACCAATGCGGTACACCAGGATAAATCCGAAGGTGATGCCTAGGCGCTTGCGCAATTCCTCGTGGGCCCAAATGTCCCTGAGTTTTTTTAAGAACCGACCCATGCTTTAGTGGATTGCTTCGATGCTGCCTCCCGCGGCCTCGATGGCCGTCTGAGCGGAAGCTGAAAATTTATGAGCCGTCACCTTGATGCCGCCCTTGAGCTCGCCACGTCCGAGGATCTTCACCAGGTCCTTCTTTTGGGCGATGCCGTTCTCTACGAGCAGCTCGGGGGTGATTTCAGTGAGTGACTTGCGGTCGATCAATTCCTGGAGGGTGTCGAGGTTGATTCCTTTGTACTCAACGCGGTTCGGGTTCGTGAAACCGAACTTAGGAACACGGCGTTGGAGCGGCATTTGACCGCCTTCGAAACCAATCTTGGACTTGTAACCGGAACGGGACTTGGCGCCCTTGTGACCGCGTGTAGAGGTTCCTCCGTGACCGGAGCCCTCACCACGACCAACTCGCTTGCGCTGCTTGATGGAACCCTTTGCCGGTTTGAGGCTATTGAGATTCATGATTGTGCTGGATGGGGATTATTGTTCTTCAACCTTGACGAGGTGGTTCACCTTGCGCACCATTCCCAAAATCTGGGGGGTGGCTTCGTGCTCCACAGGGTTGTGCAATTTCTTGATACCGAGTGCCTGAAGCGTGAGCTTTTGGCGCTTTGGACGGTTGATGGCGCTGCGCACCTGGGTGATCTTGATCTTGGCCATGGTGCTTATCCGTTGAATACGCGGGTGACGGAGATGCCACGCAGGTCAGCGACGTCAGATGCGCTGCGCATCATGGACAGTGCCTTGAAAGTGGCTTTCACCACGTTCTGCGTGTTTGAAGATCCCAATGACTTGGCCAAAACGTCCTTGATTCCGGCGCTCTCGAGCACGGCGCGCATGGCACCACCTGCGATTACTCCAGTACCTGGAGAAGCTGGCTTCACCAGAACACGTGCTCCAGCAAATACAGCCTCTTGAGCGTGGGGAACTGTTCCGTTGATCACGGGCACTTCCACCATGTTCTTCTTGGCGTCCTCGATTCCTTTCTGGATCGCTGTCACGACTTCGCGGCTGCGGCCGGACCCATGTCCCACCTTGCCCTTCTCGTCACCGACCACGACAATACCTGTGAAGGTGAATGTGCGTCCACCTTTGGTGGTCTTGGTCGAACGGTTGATCGTGACCAAGCGGTCCTTGATGTCGCTCTCCGGTTGGTTGTTCCGGTCGTCACGCCGACGGTTGTTGTTGTCTCTCATAATGACTTCAGAATTTGAGGCCGCCTTCGCGAGCGGCATCGGCGAGGTTCTTCACACGACCGTGGTACAGGTACCCGTTGCGGTCGAAGACCACATTCTCGACTCCAGCCGCCTTTGAGGCCTCTGCAATCTTGGTACCGACCAACTTGGCCTGGTCCGCTTTTGCAACACCCTGGGCTTCCGGGATGGCGCGCGAGCTGGCACTGGCGATGGTCTTTCCTGACAGGTCGTCTACGATTTGAGCGTAGATCTGCTTGTTGGAACGGAATACGGACAAGCGGGGACGCTCGGCCGTTCCGCTGATTTTGCCACGGATGCGCGCTTTGATGCGCATGCGGGTCTTGAGTTTCTTGCTGGCTACAGACATGTCGAATGCAATTACTTGGCAGCGGACTTACCGGCCTTGCGACGGATGTACTCGTCAGTGAAGCGGACACCTTTGCCTTTGTATGGCTCGGGCTTGCGCAGTGAACGGATTTTAGCAGCCACTGTTCCGAGCAGCTGCTTGTCGTGCGACTCGAGGATCACCTTAGGGTTCGAACCCTTCTGAGACTCCGCGGTCAGTTTAATTTCCTTGGGCACCTCGATGATGATGGGGTGGCTGTATCCCAAAGCCAAAGTCAGCTGTTGACCTGACGCTTGGGCACGGAAACCAACACCTACCAACTCGAGCTCCTTCTTGTAACCATTGGTTACGCCCTCTACCATCCCTGCACACAGCGAACGGTAAAGACCGTGCTTGGCGCGGTGATCAGGCAAGTCGGAGCTGCGGCTAAACAACACTTCATCGTCTTTAACCTCCACCGCAATGACAGGATCAAATGGGGTATTGAGCTCCCCTTTGGGACCCTTCACCTTGATCACGGATGCGTCGACCACTACGGTGACTCCGGATGGTATGGCTACGGGCGCTTTTCCAATTCTGGACATTGTCGTTCTCTTTACTCGGATTAATAGACGTAGCAGAGGACTTCGCCTCCGACGTTCATGTGTTTGGCCTCCTTGTCCGTCATCACCCCTTTGGAGGTGCTCAGGATGGAAACGCCCAATCCGTTCAAGATACGTGGCAGGTCGTTGGCACCGCGGTAGGTACGCAAACCTGGCTTGCTCGTCCGCTGCATCTCAGTGATGGCAGGACGGCGCGTCTTGGGATGGTACTTCAAGGCGATTTTGATGGTGCCTTGTGGACCTTCCTCCACGAACTTGTAAGACAGGATGTATCCCTTGTCAAACAGGATTTTGGTGATCTCCTTCTTCATATTGGACGCGGGAATGTCCACCACTTTGTGGCCGGCCATTTGACCGTTACGGATGCGCGTCAGGAAATCGGCGATTGGATCTGAATGCATGGCTTACCAGCTTGCTTTTTTCACCCCCGGGATCTTGCCCTCGAGTGCCATTTCACGGAACGTCACACGGCTCAGGCCGAATTGACGCATATACCCACGTGGACGTCCAGTGAGTTGGCAACGGTTATGCAACCGCACCGGAGAAGAGTTCTTCGGCAGCTTTTGCAATGCGTCCCAATCTCCTGCGTCCTTCAACGCCTTACGCTTTGCTGCGTATCGGGCGACAAGTCGCTCGCGCTTGCGCTCACGCGCTTTCATCGATTCCTTGGCCATATCTGGTCGTTATCGGGGATTCAGTTCTTCTTGAAAGGGAAACCGAACGCGGCGAGAAGCTCTTTGGCCTCTTCGTTGGTCCGGGCATTTGTGACAATGGTGATGTGCATCCCGTTCAGGTGCTTCACCTTGTCAAGGTCGATTTCCGGGAAAATAATTTGCTCTTGGATGCCGAAGCTGAAGTTGCCTCGCCCATCAAATCCAGTGGCCTTTACACCTTGGAAGTCACGGGTACGTGGCAAAGCCACGTTGATGAGACGGTCGAGAAACTCGTACATGCGCTCACGGCGGAGCGTGATGCGGGCACCTACGGGCATGCCTTTACGGAGCTTGAAGTTCGAGACGTCTTTGGTAGACACAGTAGACACTGCCTTCTGACCACAGATCTGGTTCAATTCTTCAATGGCACCATCCACAATCTTGCGATCGGTAATGGCTTTTCCGAGGCCCTGGTTGAGACAGATCTTCTCAATCTTGGGGACCTGCATGGAACTCTTGTATTCGAAGCGTTCCTGAAGCTTGGGTACGACGTCTGCGTCGTACTGCTCTTTGAGTCGGGGTACGTAGCTCATCAGTTCAGCGTTTGATCAGATTTCTTGCTATAGCGGACCAATTTCCCGTCATCACCACGGCGACGACCGACACGCGTGGTGTCTCCGTTTCCGTCCATGACCATCACATTGGAAATGTGAATGGGGGCCTCTTTCTTCTCGATGCCTCCCTGGGGGTTCGCCGGACTTGGCTTAACGTGCTTTGTCACCACGTTGACACTCTCGACGAGGACACGGTCTTCCTTACGGAGCACCTGCATCACCGTTCCGGTCTTGCCCTTGTTTCCGCCTGCGATCACCTTTACGGTATCGCCCTTCTTGATTTTGACTCGCTTATACATGGTCGTAGGGTTCAGAGCACCTCAGGTGCAAGCGAAACGATTTTCATGAAGTCCTTCTCGCGCAACTCCCTGGCCACTGGGCCAAAGATCCGCGTACCCCGGATTTCGCCGGTAGGGTTGAGGAGGACACAGGCATTGTCGTCAAAGCGGATGTAGGACCCATCAGGACGGCGAACCGCCTTCTTGGTCCTTACGATGACCGCCTTGCTGACGGTTCCCTTCTTCACACCGCCATTGGGTGCCGCATCCTTTACGGTGACGACCACCTTATCGCCGATGCTGGCGTAGCGCCGACGGGTACCACCGAGCACACGGATACACAACACTTCTCGTGCTCCGCTGTTGTCGGCAACATCCATCCGGGATTCTTGCTGGATCATGGCTCTTCAGTTTTCTTTATTAGAGGACCTCTATTACTTGGCCCTTTCAATCACCTCTACGAGGCGCCAGCGCTTATTCTTGCTCAATGGTCGCGTCTCCATAATGCGCACCGTGTCGCCAATGCCGCAGGTATTCTGCTCATCGTGCGCGGTAAACTTCGTGGTACGCTTCACGAACTTGGAGTACTGAGGATGCTTCTCCTTGTACTCGACCGTCACCGTGATGGTCTTCTGCATCTTGTTGGAGGTGACGATGCCCTGACGCACCTTCCGGAGGTTGCGCTTGTCCGTGGACTGCTCAGTTGCGGTTTGCTCGGCGGTCATGACTTCTGTTCTTCAGCTTTAGCGTTCTTCCGTGCGGACAATTCCGTCATCATGCGCGCAATGTCGCGGCGCTTCTGACGCAATTGAAAGGGGCTTTCTAGGCCCGCGATGGTGTGATTGAACCGCAACTTCTGCAGGGCTTCACGCTCTCCAGCGATGCGCTCCTTGAGGTCGAGGTCACTCAGACCGGTGATTTCGTTCATTTTCATGATTCCCTCAATTATCAGTTGTCGTAACGGGCTACGAAGCGGCAGCGAACTGACAGCTTCTGAGCACCAAGGCGCAATGCCTCCTGTGCTACGTTTGCTGGAACTCCGTCTACTTCGAAAAGCACACGTCCAGGCTTCACGGGAGCCACCCAGTGGCTCACCGCACCCTTACCCTTACCCATACGTACTTCGAGGGGCTTGGAGGTGATCGGCTTGTCCGGGAAAATCCGGATCCATACCTGGCCTTCACGCTTCATGTAGCGGTTGATGGCAATACGTGCAGACTCAATCTGGCGAGAGGAAATGAACCCCATGTCCGTCGTCTTGATGGCGAAAGTGCCATAGGCGATGGAGCTGCCACGCTGAGCAAGGCCGCGCACGCGGCCCTTCTGCATCTTTCTGAATTTCGTTCGTTTCGGCTGAAGCATATCTTCCGAAGTTTAGCTGCGGGGTTCACGACGACGACGGCGGCGCTCAGGGCGCTCTCCTCCACGGCCTCCGCGTTGGCCACGCTTGTCGTCTTTTGTTGGGTTCGCTGGACTCAAATCCTGCTTGCCGTACAATTCTCCTCGGAACACCCAGACCTTGACGCCAATGCGGCCGTAAGTCGTGTGGGCTTCCACCAGAGCATAATCAATGTCAGCACGGAAGGTGTGCAGGGGTACACGGCCTTCCATGAATGTTTCCGAACGGGCAATCTCTGCTCCGTTCAAACGACCGGCGATGCCAATCTTGATGCCCTCAGCACCCATACGCATGGAGCTTGCAATGGACATCTTGATCGCACGGCGGTAGCTGATCCGCGCCTCGAGTTGGCGTGCCACGCTCTCGGCTACGAGTCGCGCATCCAATTCAGGACGCTTGATCTCGAAGATGTTGATCTGGATCTCTTTCTTGGTGAGCTTCTTGAGCTCCTCACGCAACTTGTCGACCTCCTGGCCGCCCTTGCCAATGATGACACCTGGACGTGCTGTGTGGATGGTCACTGTCACAAGCTTCATGGTGCGCTCGATGACAACGCGTGAAACGCTGGCCTTGACCAGACGCGCACGGAGGTACTTGCGGATTTTGTCGTCCTCGACAATCTTGTCGACGTAACTCTTGCCGCCGTACCAATTGGAGTCCCATCCCTTGATGAAACCGAGGCGATTGCCGGTGGGGTGTGTCTTCTGTCCCATTACTTCTTGAGGCTATCTACGATCAACGTGACGTGGTTGGAGCGCTTGCGGATGCGGTGCGCACGGCCCTGAGGCGCAGGTTGGATGCGCTTGAGCATCCGGCCACTGTCCACCTTGACTTCACTGATGTAAAGACCGGCTTCTTCGGGGCGTGCACCCTCGTTCTTGGCTTCCCAGTTGGCAATGGCCGAGCGGAGCAACTTCTCCAGGCGACCAGAAGCTTCCTTCTGGGTAAACTTCAAAATGTTCAATGCACTGACTACGTCTTTGCCGCGGATGGTATCCGCCACAAGGCGCATCTTCCGAGGTGAAGTCGGGCAATCGTTCAGCTTGGCAATGGCGGTTTTATCCATCACCTCCTTGCGGGCTGCTGCTGCGTTTCTCTTACGGGCTCCCATAGCTCTGATGATTGGCGGCCGTCAACGACGTCCCTTGTCTTTTTTATTGTCAGCGTGACCGCGGAAGGTCCGGGTCGGCGAGAATTCTCCGAGCTTGTGTCCCACCATATTCTCGGTGACAAACACCGGAATGAATTGGCGGCCGTTGTGAACGGCGATGGTCAAGCCGACGAAATCCGGCGTAATCATGCTGGAGCGACTCCAAGTCTTGATAACAGACTTCTTTCCGCTTTCCTGCATGGCCTCTACCCGCTGCACGAGCTTGTAGTGGACGAAGGGGGGTTTTTTGAGCGAACGTGCCATGGCTTACTTCTTACGGCGTTCGATGATATACTGAGACGAATGCTTCTGCTTGTCGCGGGTCTTGAAGCCCTTCGCAGGAATGCCGTTGCGGCTGCGAGGATGGCCTCCAGCGTTGCGGCCCTCACCACCACCCATGGGGTGATCGACAGGGTTCATGACAACACCACGGACACGCGGACGGCGACCCAACCAACGGCTGCGACCGGCTTTACCGGAAACCTGTTGGTTGTGCTCACTGTTGCCGACACTGCCAATGGTCGCGAGGCAGGTCGTGAGGATCATGCGAACCTCTCCGCTGGGCAATGCGATTACCGCATACTTGCCGTCACGGGCTTTCAGTTGAGCTGATGCTCCTGCAGAGCGGGCGATGTTCGCACCGCGGCCTGGGTGGAGCTCAATGTTGTGGATCATGGTTCCCAGAGGGATGTCCGACAGGAAGAGTGTGTTGCCAACTTCTGGAGAAGCCTTCTCACCACTCATCAGGGTCTGTCCGACCTGCAGGCCTTCTGGAGCTACGATGTAACGCTTCTCTCCATCGGCGTACTTGACCAATGCAATGCGGGCACTGCGGTTGGGATCGTACTCGATGGTCATCACCTCAGCGGCCACTCCATGCTTGTTCCGCTTGAAGTCGATCACGCGGTACATCCGCTTGTGACCACCTCCACGGTAGCGCATGGTCATCTTACCATCGTTGTTACGACCACCGTTCTTACGGAGGGGCTCCAACAGCGGCTTGTGCGGCTTGTCGGTCGTAATGCTGTCGAACTTCGACAACACCTTGTGCCTCATTCCAGGCGTAATCGGGTTGAACTTGCGTACTGCCATGTTTTCCCTTAGATGTTCTCGTAGAAGTCAATGGTCTCACCATCCGCGAGTCGGACGATGGCTTTCTTATAGCACTCTGAGCGCCCGCGAAGGACACCCGTGCGCGTGAAACGGCTGCGAACCTTGCCGTCGACCCGCATGGTGCGGACGCCAGCTACAGTCACGCCGTAGGTCTTCTCGACCGCGTCCTTGATTTCGGACTTGTTCGCGTCGTCGTTCACCACAAACCCGTAGGCATTGATGCGCTCGCTCTCGGCGGTCATCTTTTCGGTGATCAACGGCTTGATGAGAATGTTCTTCATGGCTCAGGCGGTGAGGATGCCAGTGATGACTTCGTGTGCGTTGTCCACGAAGACGATGTTCTGACAGTTCATGATATCATAAGTGCTCAAGTCTCCGGCCGTCATGACACGGTGCTTGGGCAAGTTTCGGCTGCTCAGGTACAGTCCTGGATTCTGCTCGGGAACGACAACCAAAGTCTTTTGGTTCTCCAAACCCAACTTTCCAAAGGTGCCCAAGAGCTCTTTGGTCTTTGGGGTCTCCATAGCGAGTCCTTTGACCACACGGATTCCGCCGTCTTCTTTGGCTTTGTAGGCCAAAGCGCTCTTGCGCGCCAATTGACGGACCTTCTTGTTCAGCTTGAGCTCGTACTTGCGGGGACGGGGACCAAAAACGGTACCTCCACCGACAAAGAGTGGGTTCTTGATAGATCCAGCACGGGCGCCACCGGTGCCCTTTTGCTTCTTGATCTTCTTGGTTGAACCCTGAATTTCTGCGCGCTCTTTGGTCTTGTGCGTTCCCTGACGCTGTGCAGCGAGGTAACGCTTCACATCCAAATAGATCGCGTGATCGTTGGGCTCAATAGCGAAGACGTCATCGCTGAGGTCAGCTTTGGAAGTCTTCTTGCCTTCGAGGTTGTATACGTCGACTTTCATGGCTTTATCCTTGAGGCTTGCGAACGATGACAGTGGCTCCCTTGTGACCGGGAACGGCACCTTTGACGACGATGAGTCCTTCTTCAGACATGATCTTGAGCACCTGGAGGTTCTCCATGGTGACCTGACCGTTGCCCATCTGTCCAGCCATACGCATGCCTTTGTAGACACGCGCTGGGGTAGACGCAGCACCAATCGAACCCGGGGCACGCATGCGGTTGTGCTGTCCGTGGGTCGCTTGACCTACACCAGCAAATCCGTGCCTGCGCACAACACCCTGGAAACCGCGACCCTTGCTGGTGCCCACGACGGAGACGAACTCGCCTTCCTCGAAAACATCCTCAATCTTCACCTCGTCTCCGGGGTTATAGTCTTGACCATAGCCAGCAAACTCAGCGAGGTGCTGCTTGGCGTTGACCTTGGCTTTCTTAAAGTGGCCCGCCATGGCTTGTGAGGTGCGGTTCTCCTTGCGGTCACCAAATCCCACCTGCACAGCATCGTAGCCGTCCTTGTCTGCGGTCTTCACCTGGGTGACCACACAGGGCCCCACTTCAAGTACAGTGCAAGGCAAGTTCTTGCCTTCCTCACTGTACATGCTGGTCATACCAACTTTCTTTCCAATCAATCCGGGCATATCCGTCAGACTTTGATTTCAACTTCAACACCGCTTGGCAACTCGAGGCGCATCAACGCGTCGACCGTAGCGGAAGAATTGCTGTAGATGTCGAGCAAGCGCTTGTAGGCACTCAACTCGAACTGTTCACGCGACTTCTTGTTCACGTGCGGCGAGCGCAGCACGGTGTAGATGCGCTGGTGCGTAGGCAGCGGAATGGGACCACTGACGACAGCTCCCGTCGACTTGACCGTTTTCACGATCTTCTCGGCGGACTTGTCGACCAGGTTGTGGTCGTAGCTCTTCAGCTTGATGCGAATCTTCTGGGCCATCTGATACTCTAATTACTTGCCTTGAGCTTCTGCGATTACCGCCTCGGACACGCTGTTCGGGGCTTCTGAATAGTGACTGAACGTCATGCTGCTGTCCGCACGACCTGAAGTCAGCGTACGCAGGTCCGTCACATATCCAAACATTTCACTCAATGGGACTTTTGCCTTAATGACGGTCTTGCCACCGCGCTCGTCGGTGCCTTCAACCATGCCACGGCGCTTGTTCAAGTCACCGATGACATCACCCATGTTGGCCTCTGGAGTGCGAACCTCCAATGCCATGATGGGCTCAAGAATTTTGGGGTTGCAGCTCTTCATGGCATTGCGGTAAGCCATTTTGGCTGCAAGCTCGAAGGAGAGCTGGTCGGAGTCGACTGCGTGGAATGAACCATCGAGCAGCTCGACAGACATGCTGTCCATGGGGTAGCCCGCGAGGACACCTGTCACCATCGCATCCTTGAATCCCTTCTCGACGGAAGGAACGAACTCCTTGGGGACGTTACCGCCCTTCACAGAGTTCTTGAACACCAAACCTTCCTCCTCTGGAGTAGGCGATGGTCCAATGTTGATGATGATGTCGGCGAACTTACCGCGACCACCTGATTGCTTTTTGTAAACCTCGCGGTGACGAACCTCACCGAAGATGGCCTCTTTGTATGCCACTTGTGGCTGGCCCTGGTTGCACTCCACCTTGAACTCGCGACGCAGGCGGTCTACGAGAACGTCCAAGTGCAGCTCACCCATACCGGAGATCACGGTTTGACCGCTGTCCTCGTCTGTATGAACGCGGAAGGTTGGATCCTCCTCAGAAAGCTTGGCGAGGCCGTTGCCCAACTTATCGATGTCTGCTTGAGACTTAGGCTCAATGGCAATACCGATAACGGGGTCGGGGAACGTCATGCTCTCCA
>JAKMCX010000066.1 GCA_022428285.1 Flavobacteriales bacterium | reverse complement strand
TTGAAGCGTTCCGGAGCCAAGGGACTTGTGGTCGCTGGCGACAACGACCTCGCTACCCAGCGCATTGTGAGCGCGATCAACCGCACTTTGGGTGCAGTGGGCACCACAGTAGAACTGCACGAAAAGCCCAGCTTGTACCAAGGAGACGACCAGGCGTTTGCTCAACTGGTCGGCGACATGAATGCAGGCAAGGTTTCTGCGCTCATCGTAGACGGGATCAACCCCTCATACCATGCGGCGGACGCTGCGGCGTTCAACGCGGGATTGTCCAAAGTGGGCTTCAGTGTTGCGACGGCGTTGTTTGCCGATGAGACGGCCAGCCGTTGCACAGCGATGGCTCCGGCACACCACTGGCTCGAAGGTTGGAACGACCTTCAGATTGATCCCAACCGGATGGACCTGGTTCAGCCAGCCATTCAGCCCTTGTACAACACCCGCCAGACGGCAGAGAGCCTGATGCATTGGGCAGGTCAGCCAGTGGACGGATACACGTTCTTGCGTCAGACGCACAGCGCTGCCTACACGGCGGACGCCATGTACACCGACCAGAATTGGAATACGGGCGTGCACAACGGCTTCTTGGCCATTGCGGTGCCGGAAGAGGCGGACCCGGTGTTCACTGGGGCTGACCTCGGTGGAGCTTTGCGTTCAGTGGCTGCCCGCAAGGGAGGCACTTTCGAGCTTGATGTCTACCGAAAGGTGGCCATCGGTGATGGACAACAGGCTGGCAACCCCATGTTGCAAGAGACGCCTGATCCCATCACAAAAACGACCTGGGACAACTACGTCACCATGGCCCGCGTGGACATGGAGGCGATGGGGTTGAACACCTACATCGCACAGGAAGACCCCGCTTCAGTGGTCAAAGTAACGGTCGGTGGAAAGTCCCTTGAGCTGCCTGCATTCCCGCAGCCAGGTCAGGCACCAGGCACCATGGGCATTGCCCTTGGATACGGCCGTGGTGCGGGCAATGAAGCCATTGGAAAGGCGGCTTATCAGGTCGGTGAAGGTGGAGATCACCTGGCCGATGCCGAAGGCAACCTTGTGCCGATTGGAAAGAACGCCTTTGGATTCACTCCCGTTGTAGACGGCATGCCTTCGCGTGCTGCTTATGATGTGAGCGTTGAAGCGACAGGAGGAACCTACCCTCTGGCTTGCACACAGATTCAGCACACCTATATGGGGCGCGACTCTGTTGTCAAGGAAACGAGCTTCGATGCGTTCTTGGCCGAGGCTGACGCCAAGCGCGGAGATGCGAGCTGGAACAAGACCATCGGTCTGAATGTCCACGACGACATCAATGGAGACGGCGAAATCAACGCCCTCGACAAGAAAGCAGCGGGTGAGTTCGACATGTGGCACGAACATGCCGTTGACGGTGTAGGTCACCGTTGGGGCATGGCCATCGACCTCACGAGCTGCATCGGTTGCAGCGCTTGTGTGACGGCTTGTCACATCGAGAACAACGTTCCCGTTGTTGGAAAGGATGAGGTGCGTCGCCACCGCGACATGCACTGGATGCGCATCGACCGCTTCTATGCTTCCGATTGGAACATGGAGCGCGGAGAGGCAGAAGGAGTAGGTGTCATTTCGACTTACGGCAAAATGGAAGAGCCGGGTGCCAACCCGCAGACGGTCCACATGCCCATGATGTGCCAGCACTGTAACCACGCTCCTTGTGAGACGGTGTGTCCAGTGGCGGCTACAACCCACTCCAACGAGGGGGTGAACCAGATGACTTACAACCGTTGTATCGGAACGCGTTATTGCGCGAACAACTGCCCCTTCAAGGTGCGCCGATTCAACTGGTTCCACTATCCTGGATACGACAAGTTCCAGAATTTCAACCCGGCCCAAGACGCCATCCAGCGCATGGTGCTCAACCCCGATGTGGTGGTGCGGAGCCGTGGAGTGATGGAGAAGTGCAGCTTGTGTGTGCAGCGGACCCAGTCTGCCAAGCTTGAGGCCAAGAAGGCGGGTACGCCATTGGAAGACGGCAGTGCCATTACAGCATGTGCCGAGGCTTGTCCTACAAACGCCATCACGTTTGGCGACCTCAATGACAACGCCAGTGAGGTGCGCGCCACTTATGACAACAATCGGACTTACCACGCCTTGGAGGAGGTGGGCATCCAGCCCAACGTCGCCTACTTGACGAAGGTCCGCAACACCCCTAAGGCCTGAGACCATGCAGCAGGAAGCCGCCATTCGGGAACCCCTGATCCTGGGGAACAAGAGCTACAAGGACATCACGGATGATGTCGTGGGCCCCATCCAAGGCAAAGCGCCCTTGGGATGGAAGATCATGATCACCATCTCCAGCGTTATCGCATTTTATGGAGTGGGATGCATTCTGTACTTGATCGGCACAGGAATTGGTGTTTGGGGCCTCAACAAGACCGTTGGTTGGGCTTGGGACATCACCAACTTTGTCTGGTGGGTCGGAATCGGACACGCCGGAACGTTGATTTCTGCGGTGTTGCTGCTCTTCCGCCAAAAGTGGAGGATGGCGATCAACCGTTCAGCGGAGGCCATGACCATTTTTGCGGTGATCATGGCGGCGGTATTCCCCGGCATTCACATGGGCCGCATTTGGGTGAGCTATTGGGTGCTTCCGCTTCCAAACCAATTCGGATCACTCTGGGTGAATTTCAACTCCCCCTTGTTGTGGGACGTATTTGCCATCTCGACTTACTTCTCGGTATCACTGGTCTTCTGGTACATCGGTTTGATCCCTGACTTTGCCACCATCCGCGACCGGATGACCAAGCCGCTTCAGAAGAAGATCTACGGTTTGTTGAGCTTCGGATGGAGCGGACGGGCCAAACACTGGACCCGTTTCGAAGAGGTCAGTTTGGTGCTTGCAGGCATTGCGACTCCGTTGGTATTCTCCGTACACTCCATCGTTTCGATGGACTTTGCCACGTCGGTGATTCCAGGTTGGCACACGACCATCTTCCCACCCTACTTCGTGAGTGGTGCGGTCTTCTCTGGGTTTGCGATGGTGCAGACGCTCTTGCTCATCATGCGCAAGACGATGAACCTGGAGAACTACATCCACACCAAGCACGTCGAGTACATGAACATCGTCATCATCGTGACGGGTTCGATCGTAGGAGTGGCCTACTTGACAGAGCTGTTCATCTCATGGTACAGTGGTGTTGAATACGAGAGCTACGCGTTCATCAACCGTTTCAGTGGTCCTTACAGCATGAGCTATTGGATCATGATGACGTGCAATGTGGTGTCGCCGCAGTTGTTCTGGTTCAAAAAAATCCGCCGCAGCCTTGTGGCCACTTTTGCCCTTTCGATTGTGGTCAACATCGGAATGTGGTTTGAGCGCTACGTGATCATCGTGACCTCTCTGCACCGGGACTTTGACCCCTCCTCTTGGGGTGAGTTTTATGCAACCAACATCGACGTCGGCGTCTTTATCGGCACCCTCGGCATTTTCTTCACCTTGTTCTTGCTCTTCGCCCGGTTCTTCCCGGTGTTGGCCTTGAACGAATTGAAGACCATTTTGAAGTCAAGCGGTGAGGAGCACAAGCGCATCCAATCCGACGGTAAGTCCAACCACTAAGACGAGAATATGGAATCCAAGAAGGTCCTCCACGTCATGTACGACGACGACGGCAAGCTGCTCGAAGCGGCCAAGCAGCTCGTCGCCAAGGGCATCCAGGTCAAGGATGTCTACAGCCCGTTTCCGGTGCACGGGATCGATCCCGTCATCGGTGTGAAGCGCACGCGCCTCGCCATCGCCTCTTTCATGTATGCCACCACAGGGACCTGTTTGGCCTTGTTTGGAATGTGGTACTTCATGATTCAGGACTGGCCCATGAACATCGGTGGTAAGCCGAGTTTCAGCCTGATCGAAAACCTGCCTGCTTTCGTGCCTGTAACGTTTGAGTTCAGCGTGCTGTGCGGAGCCCATGGCATGGCTTTGACCTACCTCTTGCGCAATGGAACCCTGCCCGGTATGCCGGCTTCCAACCCAGATCCTCGCACCACGGACGACAAGTTTGTGATGGAAATCCTGACGGAAGAGAATGAAATGGATGCAGCAGCACTCGAGGCCGCTGTGAATGATACTGATTTGCTGGAGCTCAGCATCAAGGAGTACGACGCATGAAGACCATACAGCACACCTTGTTGGCCACCTTCGCAGCCGTCTGGTTGACGGCTTGTGTGACCGACCCGAACAGCCCGGGCTTGGAGTACATGCCTGACATGTACCGCAGTCCTGCAGTGGAAGCCTATGTCGACTACGGCCAGGAGCCCTACGAAGTGGGAGAGGAAGTGGCGCGTGCGCAGCGCAACACCCCCTCTAGCCGCAAGCCCGTTCCAGGCACCATCCCGTTTAGGGGTGAGGATCAACTGGCGTTTGCTTTGCCATATGCCTTTGCTCAAACCGTGGAGGATTACGAGCGCGCAGGGGTTGAATTGACCACACCGCTGATCACCAATCAAGCCAACATCGAGGCCGGACAGCTCGTCTATGAGGCCATGTGCACCCAGTGTCATGGAGTGGAGGGCAAAGGCGACGGTGCGCTGAGCAGGAATGGCCACATCGCGGGCATTCCGAGTTACAGCGACAAGCTCAAGGATTTGCCAGAAGGCAAGATGTACCACACCCTGACATGGGGAAAGGGCCTGATGGGTTCTCACGCCAGTCAGTTGAGCCAGCGCCAACGCTGGGAGGTGATCGAGTACATCAAAGTATTGCAGAATGGAGGCGAGATGCCTGAGTTTGATGAGAACGGCCTGCCCGTTGCACCATCTGAGGCGCCTTCGAATGACGACGAACCTGTAGCTGCACCTTCTGCCCCAGCGGGCATGGAAGGGATGGCTGACAACGCACAATACTGAGCCATCATGGATACGATGAACTTCCGTTTTGAGGGCCGTGCCAAGACCTTGACCTATGCTTTGATGGGGCTTGGTGTTGTGGCGCTGATCTCTGGCTTCCTGACCGATGACAGCCATGGTCACCAGCGTTTCTGGGCCAACATGTTGGTCAATGGATTCTTCTTTTTCTCGCTCGCCTTGGGTGCGCTCTTTTTCTATGCATTGCAGTATGCCACCGAGAGTGGATGGAGTGCGGTGTTGAAGCGCCTGTTCGAGGCCATCTACGGGTTCTTGCCCTATGGTGCAGCGATGATCCTGATTGTGTTGCTTGCCGGACAGTTCCACCTGCACCACTTGTACCACTGGATGGACCACACCTTGTATTACGAGTTCTTGCTTCCCGATGGCACCTACAGCCATGAGGACGCAGCAGGAGCAGTGGCCAATCCCAACTTTGACTTCATCATCGCCAACAAGAGTGCCTATTTGAACGGCAGTTTCTTTTGGGCGCGGACCTTGGTCTACATCGCGACCTTCTTGATTTTCGCGCGCATGTTCCGCAAATGGAGCTTGGCCGAGGACGAAGTGGGCGGCACCGATTTGCACTTCAAGATGTACCGCCGTGGAGCCTTGTTCTTGGTCTTCTTTGCGGTGTTCAGCTCGACCTTGTCTTGGGACTGGATCATGTCCATTGACACCCACTGGTTCTCCACCCTCTTTGGATGGTACATCTTCAGTGGAATGTGGGTCAGCATGCTGATTTTTGCGACCGTGTGTTTGACCTGGCTTCGGACCAAGGGATATTTCCCCGAGGTCAATGAGAGCCACATGCACGACATGGCCAAGTGGGTCTTCGCGATTTCAATGCTGTGGAGCTATCTCTGGTTCTCTCAGTTCATGTTGATCTGGTACTCCAACATCCCAGAGGAGGTGACCTATTACATCGCCCGGATGTTCACCCATTACAAGGTGCCTTTCATGGCCATGTTCTTTGTGAATTTTGCCATTCCATTCTACGTCTTGGTGGCGCGGGATGCGAAGCGGAACCCGAAATTCCTCATTCCAGTCTCATTTCTCATTTTTTGTGGGCACTACACGGACGTGTATTTGCTCGTCGTACCCGGAACCCTGCACGACCACGCGCATTTTGGGTTCTTTGAATGGGGAAGTTTCCTCGGATTCTTGGGATTGTTCATCCATGTGACGTTGCGGAGGCTGGCTTCCGCTCCACTCATCCCGGTGAACCACCCATATCTGGAGGAATCAAAAGCCCTTCATTATTGACCCATCACTGAGGCACCATGCAATTGCTCATCCTCCTTGTCGTCATCGTTGGCATTGTTGCTCTAGGGCAGCTTGCGAAGGTTTACGAACTCTCCTCCCGCCTCTCTGGACGGCGAGAAGAAGACATCTCACACGCCGACACCCGGTTGAACGCCAACCTCTGGTTGGTCTTCATGTTCGGCTTCTTTGCTTCTGTGGTCTACCTGTACATCGCCTACGGTGACTATGCTCCACCCCCTGCCTCTGTGCACGGCGTGCAGCTGGACTGGCTGATGAGCTTCAACATCTGGATCATCACGGCCGTGTTCTTTGTGGTCAATGCCGCTTTGTTCGTCTTCGCTTGGAAGTACGCCTATGACAAGGACCGCAAGGCGACATTTTTCCCGCACGACAACCGCTTGGAGCTGATTTGGACGGTCATTCCGTCCATTGTTTTGGCGGTGATCATCATCTACGGCCTGCAGACATGGAATGCCATGACGGGAGACGCATCGGCCGAGGCCCTCAGGGTGGAATTGTATTCCAAGCAATTCGACTGGACGGCACGCTACCCTGGAAACGACGGTGAGTTTGGCCAGTCCAATTACAACCTTATTACTCCAATGAACCCCATGGGGATCATCACGGGTGAAGGCGTAGAGGATGCGATGGCGGACATCGAGAAGCAGATTTCCACCTTGGAGGGAGACCTCGCAATGGAGAAAGGGCTTTTGCTGGCTGAGCGCGAGCGTTTGGCGGCGAGCATCGCGGTCGATCACGGCCACGGTGACCACGGCCACGGTGACGACCACGCTGACCATGGTGATCATGGCCACGGTGACGACCACAGTGACCATGCTGACCATGGCGATGGACATGACCACGCTGACGGGCATGACCACGCAGATCACGGCGATGGACACGACCACGCAGATCACGGCGATGGACACGACCACGCTGACCATGGCCACGAAGGCCACGGGTTGCAGGCTGCAGCTGAAGGGCGCATCGCCGAGATTGACCACATTTTGATGCACATGGCCGATGAGCTGCTCATCATGACCGATGCGCAGGTGGAGGCCAAGCAAGACAAGCTCAAGCGCTTGATGCGTCACCGCCAGCGGATTTCTGAGCTGAGCAGCTTCACATTTGAGAATGGAATGAACAGCTTTGACACGGGTCGGGACGACCAGGTTGTCAAAGGTGAGTTTCACCTTCCCGTTGGGGAAGAAGTGGAGTTTGTATTCCGCAGCCGTGATGTGATTCACTCCGCGTTCATGCCCCACTTCCGGGCGCAGATGAATACGGTGCCGGGTGTTCCGACGCGCTTCAAGATGACGCCGACGATCACAACGGACAGCATGCGGACGGTTTTGGATGACCCCGATTTCAACTACATCCTGTTGTGCAACAAAGTCTGTGGCGCAGCCCACTTCAACATGAAAATGGAAATCATCATCGAATCCCGCGAGGAATACGATGCATGGCTTGAGCAACAGGATGCCTTCCTCGTGGACGAGGGAACGCCGTCCGAGCCAGAAAACGAACCCATGCCATCCGCTGATGTTGATACAGAAGGCGGTGAAATGGCGATGATCCACTGAACCCCGTCGAATAGGAAATTATGGGAGCACACGCACACCACAAGGAGAGTTTCGTCTCCAAGTACGTTTTCAGTCAGGATCACAAGATGATCTCGAAGCAGTTCCTCGTAACTGCTGTCTTCATGGGCATCATCGCTGTGGCCCTCTCCGTATTCTTCCGCTTGCAGTTGGGTTGGCCAGGCCAGCCTTTCAGCGTGTTGGAGACCTTCCTCGGAAAGTGGGCGCCAGGCGGCGTGCTTGACCGCAATGCCTACCTCGCGCTGGTGACCATTCACGGTACCATCATGGTCTTCTTCGTTTTGACAGGAGGACTGAGCGGTACTTTCTCGAACCTGCTGATTCCTCTGCAAATCGGTGCCCGCGATATGGCTTCGGGCTTCCTGAATATGCTGAGCTATTGGTTCTTCTTGGTGTCGAGCCTCATCATGATCTTCTCCCTCTTTGTGGAAGGAGGTGCAGCCTCAGGGGGTTGGACCGTGTATCCACCGTTGAGTGCATTGCCCCAGGCGATGCCTGGATCGGGCACAGGGATGACGTTGTGGCTCATATCGATGGTGCTGTTTGTGGCCAGCTCTCTTTTGGGAGGCCTCAACTACATCGTGACGGTGATCAATTTGCGTACCAAAGGCATGAAGATGCTCCGGTTGCCTTTGACCATTTGGGCCTTCCTCATCACTGCGATTTTGGGCGTTTTGAGCTTCCCCGTATTGGTGTCAGCAGTGGTGCTGTTGCTCATGGACCGTTCCATGGGAACGGCGTTCTACTTGAGCGACATCTTCATTGGTGGAGAGGCATTGGATGTAACAGGTGGTTCTCCCATTTTGTACCAGCACTTGTTCTGGTTCTTGGGCCACCCTGAGGTGTACATTGTTTTGTTGCCTGCATTGGGCATCAGCTCAGAGGTGATTGCAACCAATGCACGGAAGCCCATCTTCGGCTACCGGGCGATGATCGGTTCGATTTTGGCCATTGGTTTCTTGAGCTTCATCGTGTGGGGTCACCACATGTTTGTGACAGGGATGAACCCATTCATCGGTTCAGTCTTCGTGTTCACAACGCTCCTGATCGCCATTCCATCTGCAGTCAAGGCGTTTAACTACATCACCACGCTGTGGCAGGGCAACCTGCGGTTCACTCCTGCGATGCTCTTCAGCATTGGATTGGTGAGCACGTTTGTAACGGGAGGAGTGACGGGCATCATCTTGGCAGACTCTGCTTTGGACGTCTCAGTGCACGACACGTATTTCGTTGTGGCCCACTTCCACATTGTGATGGGCATGTCGGCCATCTTTGGCATGCTCGCGGGCGTCTATCACTGGTTCCCTAAGATGTTTGGCAGGATGCTCAACACGAAGCTGGGCTTTGCGCACTTTTGGTTGACCATTGTGTGCGGCTATGGTGTGTTCTTCCCCATGCACTTCGTGGGTATGGCAGGAGCTCCCCGCCGTTACTACGAATACAGCGCCTTTGAATTTCTGAATACAACGGCAGATTTGAACCCTGTGATTTCGCTCTTCGCGATTGTAGGTGCGATCTCGCAGCTGTTGTTTCTGTTCAACTTCTTCTACAGCATTTTCCGCGGTCAGAAGGCCACTGAGAACCCCTGGGCGTCGAACACATTGGAATGGACCACTCCTGTGGCTCACGTCCACGGAAACTGGCCTGGAGCGCTTCCTGAAGTGCACCGTTGGGCATACGATTACAGCAACCCTGCTTTTGAGGAGGATTTCGTGCCCCAAACCGTCCCGCTTGGTGACGGTGAGGAGGAGCACTGATCGGGTGCTGCATCACACCAAAAAGGGCCTTTCCCACCGGGGAAGGCCCTTTTTGTTTACAAGGGAATGCCGTGGAGGCGGTGTGATGTCGTCGGGCCTCCCGAACTTGCTGCCATGGAGGACTTCGATTTGCGGGGTGCGGCAGAGGGCCACAGCGACGGTGAAGTAGAGCGGGTGCTCAGGCCGTCGGGGTTTGATGAATTTGCAGGACAGCGCGAGGCGCTGGACAACCTCGAGATTTTTGTGAAGGCGGCATCGCGCCGCGGAGAGTCCATGGACCACGTGCTGTTTCATGGACCACCTGGACTGGGCAAGACCACCCTGGCCAATATCGTGGCGGCCGAGCTGGGCGTTTCGATCAAGACGACCAGCGGACCCGTGTTGGACAAGCCGGGTGATTTGGCTGGACTGTTGACGGGTCTGGATTCCAAGGACGTGCTGTTCATTGATGAGATTCACCGGTTGAGTCCCATTGTAGAGGAATACCTCTACAGTGCCATGGAGGACTATCGGATTGACTTGGTCATCGATACGGGTCCCAATGCGCGCACCGTACAGATCGATTTGAACCCGTTCACGCTCATCGGAGCCACGACCCGGAGCGGTTTGCTGACGGCGCCGCTGCGTGCCCGTTTTGGCATCAATCTGCGGCTGCATTACTACGACGCAGAAACGTTGACTGGCATTGTGCAGCGCAGTGCGGGCTTGTTGGGCATTCCCATTGACCACGAGGCGGCATTTGAAATTGCGGGCCGCAGCCGGGGCACTCCCCGAATTGCGAACGCGCTGCTGCGCCGGGTGAGGGACTTTGCGGAGATCAAAGGCGACGGCACCATTGAACCGGGCATCACCAAGTTTGCGTTGGATGCATTGAATGTGGACCGCAAAGGCCTGGATGAGATGGACAACAGGATTTTGGGCACCCTCATCGACAAATTTAAAGGGGGCCCCGTGGGCATCAGCACAATCGCAACGGCTGTGGGAGAAAACGGGGGCACGTTGGAAGAGGTGTACGAGCCGTTTTTGATTCAACAAGGATTCTTGGTGAGGACCCCTAGGGGCCGCCAAGCCACAGATGCAGCTTACCGCCACTTGGGCCGGGTGCCCAATGCAGGAGGTGGACTCTTCGATGCGGGCTGAAGGCGATGGGACGCACCCGACACATTGGTGAAGAGCGCGCAGACCGCATCCGAATGTGGGCGGCGGAGCTGGGTTTTACTGCTGTTGGATTTTCGCGCGCCGAGCGCTTGGAATCCGAAGAAGTCCGTTTGGAGAAATGGCTGGCCGAGGGCAAGCACGGTGAGATGGGCTACCTCGAGAGAAACTTTGACAAGCGGCTTGATCCAACCCTGCTGGTGCCGGGCACCAAGACGGTGATCAGCCTCCTGTTCAACCATTATTCTGAAGATGTTCAGGAAGACCCTGAGGCGCCCAAAATCTCATCGTATGCATACGGCGAGGACTATCATTTTGTGGTCAAGTGGAAGCTGAAAGAGCTCCTCAAATGGATGCGCCGCGATTGGGGCGCGGTGGAGGGCCGGGTATTTGTGGACTCGGCACCGATTCTGGAGCGTGCTTGGGCGGCCCGTTCTGGGCTAGGATGGATCGGCAAGCACGGACTCATGCTCAACAAACAGGGGGGCAGCCATTTCTTTTTGGGCGAGATCTTGGTCGACTTGGAGTTGCCTGCCGATGGCCCCGTGACCGATCACTGTGGCTCCTGCACCCGCTGCATTGATGCATGCCCAACGGGTGCGATCATCCGGCCGCAGGTTTTGGATGGGAGCAAGTGCATCAGCTATTTCACGATTGAACTGCGCGATGGTTTGCCAGAAGCCATGGCGGGAAAATTCGAGAATTGGATGTTTGGCTGTGACATCTGCCAAGAAGTCTGTCCTTGGAACCGCCACGCTACGCCCCATTCGGAGCCCGCTTTTGCGCCCAAGCCCGAACTGTTGCGGATGACCCGCAAAGACTGGGTGGACCTTCAGGAAGACACCTTCGATACCCTCTTCAAAAAGAGCCCGGTTCAACGTACGGGATATGCGGGACTCAAGCGGAACATTGCGTTTTTGGACGCCCAACGCAAAACGGACGAAGACGCCTAGTCTCTTTTGGCGGTGCGCGCCTTGAGGGGCTGCCGCAATGTGCGGCGCTCGGGCCGTGTGCCCTGACGTTGGGCTTTCTGTACTTCGGAGGGCAGGGCGACAAACCCTTTGCATGCGCTCCCACAGGTGTTGTTCATGGTGTCGGCGCACGCAGGGCACTGGACCATGAGGACATTGCACGCTGCATTGGCGCAGTTGGTCATATGGTCACAGGCGGTGCCACATTGGTGACATTCTGCCACGACATCGTCAGAAATGCGTTCAGCCATGCGCTCGTCAAAGACGAAGTTGACGCCTTTGAACTGGTTGTCGAGCCCTTGCGCCTTGACTTGGCGGGCATATTCGATGATGCCGCCTTCCAATTGATGAACGTTGGGAAACCCTTTGTGCTTGAGGTAGGCGCTGGCTTTTTCGCAGCGAATTCCCCCAGTGCAGTACAGAACGATGTTCTCGCTCCGCTTTTCTTCGAGCAGGGCTTCGACTTCTTTGATTTCATCGCGGAAGGTCTCGGAGGCCGGCAAAACGGCCCCTTTGAAATGGCCGACTTCGCTTTCGTAGTGGTTCCGCATGTCCACGATGACCGTATCCGGCTGGCTTGCCAGTGCATTGAACTCTTCTGCAGAGACGTGTTGACCGCAATCTGTCACGTCGAAGCCATCGTCGTTCAGGCCGTCGGCAACGATTTTGTCGCGCACTTTGATGATCAGCTTCAAAAAGCTCTTGTCGTTGCCTTCAATGGCGATGTTGAGCCGGGTATTTCGCAGCCAATCGATGTTTTCCAATGCGCCGCGGAATGCCTCCAGTTCTTCAGTGGGCAAGCTCAGTTGTGCATTGATGCCTTCATTGCTGACATAGATGCGCCCAAGGACACCCATGGTGCTCCAAACCGAGAACAGGTGGTTCCGCAAGAAGTCGGGATTGGCGACTTTGGCGTAGCGGTAGAAGCTCAGTGTAGTCCGGGGACGGCCATCCTGCTCCAGGTTGTTGAGCAGGGTTTCTTTGTCCCATTTATTGTGGAGGTGATGCTTGGACACGGCCACAAAAATAGCCCGCACAGGGCTGTAGGAATGTCCCCGAATACGAAATCATGGCTGCCCACCGTTTGGAGGGCGTTGCCATTGAGGATATATTGAACCCACCTTACTGTTCCCAGAACGTGATTCACCGCCTATGAAAATGTTGGAATACTGCCAGCGTGTCCTGTCCAAGGTCAGCTTTGATCGTCATCTGTTCGCCAAGGAATTGGCCAAAAGCATCAAGAGGTTGGAGCTTTCAGACGTGCAGCGGTTGCGGCAATGGTGCCAAGAGCAGTTCGGACAGCGTTACCAGGACATCATCATGGCATCGTTCCCAGCACAAATCGCCGGATAACACCGGAATCAAAGAAATTCAAGGCCCGATTGGATCCGTCCAGTCGGGCTTTTTTGTGCAGGATTGTCTGCTCAAAGGGGGTGCTCTTCGGCGCCCTCCAAGATGTAATTCATCTGATAGACGTCGTCTGCATTCAGGCGGACGTTGCCGTGAAAGGTCAGGCGTTCATCGGTCTGGTAGGTTCTGTGGTCGCTGTCGGCAAAACGCAGGTCGATGACACTTTCTGGACCTGCACCACCGCAGAAAAAGCAATTCGCAAAAGGATACCGGGAGAGCACATAGAAGTCCTCATCGAGGTCGACCGGGATCACGTAGCCGGTGATGTACACGTCTTGGCTTTCAGCAGCGAGGACTTGTTCGCCAAATACAGGCTTCCAATAATAGCTGTCCAGCTCTTCGAGGTAGACGTCTTTGAAGTCCACATCGGCCAGTTCTGCCCATGTCAATTCTCTATGGTCAGCTGGCGTTGATGCAGATGCAGTGGCTGTAGAGGATGGAAGTGAAACCTCTGTGGCCCTGGCCTTGGCGATGACGGGCATGTCCGGGGCTGAAGGTGCAGGGTGACAATATGAACTGAGGTCCATAGCAGCAAGGGCTACAATGCCAAGGACGGCATAAGCGAAGCGTTGAAGGGTCAGTACCATGGTGTGAAAATAAGCAGGAGTGCTGAGTACGGTTAACGTCCTTGCCCCAACGTATTCGAAATGTCGATGCGCAACGCCGATCGGGCGGGAATTCCAGCGGCCAAAGCGCCTACAAGCAGGGCGGCTGCAACGAGGACAAATTCTCCCTGAACGGGAGCCAATTGCGTGACATCGTAATGAAATCGGTCAGCCAAAACTTGTCCCAGGGCCACAACGCCCAACCGGCTGAGCAGAAGTCCGGCCATGATGCCCGCCGCGGTCATCCAAAGGCCTTCAAAGAGAACGAGCGCAAACAACCTTTTGGGCGGTGCGCCCATGGTGCGCAACAATGCGAGTTCATACTTTCTGTCGCGCAGCGATGCATACAGCGCAATGAAAACGCTGATGAAGGACAGCCCCATGATGAGCAATGCTACTGCGCGCAGGGTTTTCAAGCCGATGCCAAACTGTTGGGTCAACCGGTTCATTTCGATGGCGGGCAGGGCCACTTGCATGGGGGTGTCCCTCAGCAAATTGGGCAAGGTCAAAATGGCCAGGGGGTTCTTCTTTTTGAGAAGGACGGCGGTGATTTCTTCGTCGGCGTCTTCGATGTCTTCGTGAACGCCCCAGACCGAAGCGATGGGGGTGAGGATCAGCTGGTCTATGACAGCACCGGTTCGGGCAAAGGTGCCTACCACGGTGTAGGCCTTGTCGCGGTGGACGTCTGTGCCATCGGTCAAACCATGTGCGCTGTAAAAGGTGTCCCCGAGTTCAAGACCGGTTGCGGCGGCCACTTCCTGTCCCAACACGACTTCGAAAGGGGCATCGAACATTTTGCCCGACGCTATTTCTGCATTGTAATGGGCGGGGTACGAGGCCTCTGTACCCACAATTCGGAAGAGTTCATAGTTGTCGCCGTAAGCCAATGGAATCGCCTCCTCGATGTACGGGTGGCGCATGACTTTCTGAGCGTCGGCGAGGGGAATGTTGCCTGTAGGAACGTCCACATGGTAGACGTTGGCGAGGATCAATTGCAAGGGGCTGCCTTTGGCGCCGAGGACCAGGTCGATGTCCTTGATGTTGCGGTCGAGGTCTTCGGTCAAGCTGCGTTGCATCAGCAACATCAGACTGATGATGCCGACACCGAAAGACAGCAGAAGCACACTGAGACCGGTTTCCAGTGGCCGGTGCAGTACGTTGCGTCGGGCGAGTCGGGCGGCCTTCATGTGATGGGGTTCAATGCGACGTGCTGGGACATGCGGTCCTTGAGTCGTTGGTCGTGGGTGACAATGAGCAGCGCAGCGCCGGTTCGCTCAGCCTGTCCGCGCAGGAGGGTCAGCACGGCGTCGGTATTGGCGTCGTCCAAGGCGCTTGTGGGCTCGTCGGCAAGGATCAATCCCGGGCCGTGCACCACTGCCCGAGCGATGGATACCCGCTGTTGTTCGCCAACGGAAAGGGCGTCGACACGGGCGTTCCATTTGTGCGCGAGCCCCAATTCTTTGAGGACGGTTTTCGCGGCGGCTTCGTCTGGGGAGCATCCCGCGAGGGAGCGCGCCAAAGCGAGGTTTTCGCCAACCGTTAAGCTGCGCACGAAATGGGCGGTTTGGAAGACAATGCCCATATGACGTCCGCGGGTCTGGTCACGCTCAGCCGTGGGCAATGCACTGAAGGGCTCACCGGCCAATGCTACCGTTCCAGCAGTAGGTGTCCTCATGCCGGCCACCAGGTGGAGCATGGTGGTTTTGCCGGTGCCAGAAGCGCCCAGCAACAGCAGCTCTTCGCCTTTTTCCATGCGGAGGTCAGGGAAGGTCAATTCGGTGTCTCCCCCTTCGTATCGGTATCGAAGCCCTTCGGTCTTCAGCATGGGTGAAAGTTACGATGGCGCAGCGCCCATCTTTGCACCATGACGTTTATCCAACGCTTGTGGCGCTACATGATCGGAATCGCGATCGGGACCATGCTGGCTTTCTTCTTTTTCGGTAGCCGCTCCTGTACGAAATGGATGCCCAATCCACAGGTCCGACAATTCCTCGGAGATGCGGGATTGATGGGCGACGAGCGCACGCGCTGTCTGATGCAGTGTGGCGCGGTTACCATGGCAGATTTGAGGGCCTTGCTGGAAGAAGGGGACATCCAGTACAGCGCCAGCGACGTGCGCAATGAGCAAGGAACTGGCAAGTTTTATCGCATTGAGCAAGAGAACAGCGCGGCGGAATTTGTGGTCACGGACACGACGACCTTGGTGCGGTCTTTGGCGCTGCCGGAAGCTCCGGATTCGTGCGACTGCCCCTGATCAGGTGGCGTGTGGGGTCATTGTGCCTTTCTGCGGCGCAACTCCTGGCGAATGAGCTCGAGCTCGCGAGAGGTCTGTCCACCGACAGAAGTGTTTTCTTCCGCCCGGCGAATGAGGTAGGGAATGGCTTCTCGAAGCGGCCCGTACGGCACGTATTTCGCGGTTTGGAACCCTGCGGCCGCCAAGTTGAAACTCAGGTTGTCGCTCATGCCCAGCAGCTGAGCAAAGGCCACGCGGCCATCGCCGGGTTGCAGGCCCTTCGACCGCATGTCTTGTGAGAGCTTAAAAGTGCTCTTTTCGTTGTGGGTGCCACAGACGATGTTGACGTGCTCCAAGTGCTGGAGTGCAAAGTCCACTGCAGCATCGAAATCGCGGTCTGTGGCTGCTTTGTCTGGCTGAATGGGAGAGGTTCGGCCTTCTGCAATGGCCCGTTCCCGTTCTTTTTCCATGTAGGCGCCTCGGACGAGTTTGACGCCCACGACCCACCCCTCTTTCTGCGCCGACTCCTGGAGTTGCTTGATATAGGACAAGCGGTCATGGCGGTAGAGTTGTGCCGTTGTGTAGACGCGGCAGCCTTCCGTGTTGTGACGCCGCATCATGGTTTCAGCCAAGGCATCTATGGCGGTTTGGAGCCAACTTTCTTCGGCGTCCATCATGATGGGTACACCATGGTTGCAGGCCGCTGTGCACAGCGAAGACACCCGGTCCTCGACCTGCTGCCAGGCAAGTTGCTCGTTGGCTGTAAGCGCGCCGCCACCGCTGACTTTTTCCAGCAGTGCATTGTCGGAGAGGGCGCTGACTTTGAATACGGCAAAAGCAAACCGAGCATCGCCCTTGGCCGACAAAATTGCGGACATGATTTGGTCGTGAGCCGCGTTCAAGGCGCCTTCTCCGGTTTGCCCTTCGGCGCTGTAGTCCAAGATGGTCTTGACCCCGTATCGGGACAGTTTCCTCGCGGTATCCAGGCTTTCTTCGATGTCTTCTCCACCGCAGAAATAATCGAAGACAGGCCGCAAAGCCCAGTTCAACGGAAGCCTCAAGGCCAGTGCCAAGCGGATGGCCCGGGCACCCAATGTCACAAGAGCAGGGGCGCCGATTAGACCGAACATCCAACGGGCCCTTCGCAAATCGCGGGTCGATCTGTGGGCAAAGGCCGTGCGGGTATCATCAAACGCAAGCGCGGGGCCAGCGGCTGATTCTGCTGTGGAGACAGCGGGATTCGGAGAGGAGTTCGGAGAGGTCATTAGCCAAACGCGCGCGGCGCAAGATACCGCGGACCTCTTCCAATTCGGATGCTCGGCACAAACTGATGAAAGTCATGTCTGACATGAACAGACGTCAAATCCGGGGCTTAAAGTCTGCTTCATGTTTGCTCTGTCAACGAACAACAACACAAAAACCCACACCACCATGAACTACAAAGTTTCCTCCCTCCTCGCCGTCGCTTTCGCCTTCTTCGCCTTCAATGCCAGCGCGACCACCCATGAAGCGACCACCCTTGACTTGAACGGTGCTGCCGTGCAGTTGGACCTGTCCGACAACCTCGCAGATGGCTCCATTACCGCCAAACTCGTGGTGCAACTCGCCGATGGAAGCATCCGCCGCAAGTCACAGAAATACCGCAGCATGACGCAAGCGGTCAACGATTGCTCCCAATTCTTGACTGGGCTGCCTTACGGAGCGCAGTTGCTGCGGGCTCAGTTTGTAAATGCCCGTGGAGAGGTCGTCTTCGAATTTATAGGCTGACTTGGGCGCTTTCATTGGGCCTCGCGCCCAGTGCTTTGTGCTCCTCAGGGCAGGGGCGATACCGGATGAGGTGTCGCCCCTGCTTCTTTTTGCCGTTTCATTGACCGGAACCCCATCAGATGCGAACTTGCAGGCATGACTGCACAGGATTTCCTCAACGGCAACAAAGACCGTTTCCTCAACGAACTCTTTGATTTGCTCCGCATCCCTTCCATCAGCGCCGACCCCGCTTACAAGGACGACGTGATCCGCTGTGCGGAGTCTGTGGCCGATCACCTGCGCAAGGCAGGGGCGGACAATGTGGAGGTCATGACCACCCCCGGTTATCCTGTGGTGTACGGCGAGCGCATCGTCGACCCCAACCTGCCCACCGTCTTGGTCTATGGCCACTACGATGTGCAGCCGCCAGACCCACTCGACCTTTGGACCTCACCCGCTTTTGAGCCGGTCATCCGAAAGACGGAGTTGCACCCAGAAGGGGCGATTTTCGCCCGTGGTGCTTGCGACGACAAGGGACAGATGTTCATGCATGTCAAGGCTTTGGAATCCATGGTCAATGCCGGAAACCAGCCTGTGAACCTCAAGTTTGTCATTGAGGGTGAAGAGGAAGTGGGGTCTGATCACCTCGACGAATTCCTGGAGCAGAACAAGGAGCGCTTGGCAGCCGATGTGGTGCTGGTGAGCGATACCGGCATCATTGCCAACGACATCCCCAGCATCACCACAGGCCTTCGTGGCTTGAGCTACGTGGAAGTCAAAGTGGTGGGCCCGAACCGGGACCTGCACAGTGGCTTGTACGGAGGTGCAGCACCCAACCCCATCAACATCTTGTGCGAGCTGGTGGCGTCCTTGAAGGACGACCAGCAGCGCATCACGGTGCCTGGTTTCTATGACAAGGTCATCGAACTCTCTTTGGAGGAGCGCTCTGCCATGGCCGAAGCGCCATTCAGCGAAGAGGAATACAAGGCCAGCATCGACATTGGCGCCACAGAAGGCGAGCCGGCGTATTCTGCGCCAGAGCGCATGTCCATTCGTCCCACGTTGGACGTGAACGGCATCTGGGGGGGATACACCGGCGAGGGCGCCAAAACCGTCATTGCTTCCGAGGCCCATGCCAAGATTTCCATGCGGCTTGTGCCCGACCAGGATCCGGACGAAATCACCCAGCTGTTCAAGAACCACTTCGAGTCAATTTGTCCGGAGAGCTGCAAGGTGGAGGTTAGCATCATGCATGGCGCCCATCCAGCGGTCACGCCCATCGACCATCCCGGATACCGAGCCGCAGCCGCAGCTATGGAGTCTACGTTTGGCCGCAAGCCTGTGCCTTTCCGAGGCGGCGGCAGCATCCCCATTGTGACCAGTTTCGAGAAGATCCTCGGCCTGAAGACCGTTTTGATGGGCTTTGGCTTGGACAGCGACGCCATCCACTCTCCCGATGAGCACTACGGGGTGTTCAACTACTTCAAGGGCATCGAGACCATTCCGGAATTCCATGCGCGTTTTGCGGAGTTCCATGCGGGATAAGGGCCTTTCTGGGTTCAAGTCCATTGGGCTTTTGGCGCTGACCTTGCTTTTGGCGGGGTGTTTCTCGCCAGAAGATTTTGAGGTCCGCGCGGTGTCCATTTCGAATTTGACCAGCCTGGGAACGGACCAAACTGAATTGGGGGTGGACCTGGTGTTGTACAACCCCAATGGATATGCTGTGCAGATTCAAGACAGCCGCCTTGGTTTGTGGCTTTCTGGAGATTCGGTGGGGACATTGCGCTTCACCTCGTCAGAAGCGGTCCCAAAAAAGTCCGAGGCCCCGGTTCATTTGGAGGCGACGCTGGACTCTGAGCTCGTGGGGCGGTTGCTGTCGGGCCATGCCTTTGAGT
>JAKMCX010000228.1 GCA_022428285.1 Flavobacteriales bacterium | reverse complement strand
GAACCATAAAGGGCACGGAAGCCAAAAACGGACTCAAAACCACAGCCAAGGCATAGCCGTTGATGCCAAAAGCGCGCGTCCCTATAAAAGTACCGACCACAAGCAGCGAGGCAAACGTGAGGTCAATCTGTGCGCTCATCTTGTTGAGGTGCAGGGAGCGGGCGAGCCCCTTGGTGTGTTCCATGATGAACGTCGAGGCGATCACCCAGGCCAGCATACTCAGCACCGGGGCGCTGTCGGGAAGGTCGCGGCAGATGAACGGCGCCAGCATGGAAACGAGGAAGGAAAGGGAGACAGACCCCAGCAAACCCCACCCGAGTGCGTATCGGTGCAAGTCAAACTTGACCGATTGTGACGGAGCGAGCGCACTGAACCGCACAAAGGCCTGAAAGGCACCGAACCCCATAAAGGGCACCGCAGAGGCCACCAATCCCATGGCATACGCATAGAGTCCGTAGTCGGCTTCGGTCACGAGCCTGGTCACAGCCACCACTGCGGCAAAGCCGAACACCTTGACGGCGCCATGGGACGCCAGCATCCAGTGCCCCTGCCGTTCCAGGAATTGGTTTAAAAAACCGCGCGTTGGATTCAAGCCCCGACTCATGTTGCAGACAAAAGTCGGGAAATCCCCGGCAACCGGCGCCTTCCACATGCACCGGTGAGTGGTCGCCCGACTTGTTCCAGTTGTAAAGATTGTCGGTTTGCCAGCAGGGCTAAACCGATTGACCGCACTGCTTGCATCCGACTAAGACAACGCCACCGGGGACCCGCCCGCCAAAACGGTCTTGGAACTGGACGGGTTCATTCAGGGCGAAAGAAGCTGCCGAGAAGGTTTCCGGTCTTGTTATCTCTTCTCTTTTCAAAAGCGAATGACCGGGTTATCGCATTTCATAAATCATGAAACACACCTTTATTTCTGATACAGTTAGTCTTAAGGTCTGCTGGTCTAATTATAGTATAATTCAAATAGGTAGAAGAAGCAAAAGCGGAACTTCTCCTCCGAACCGATACTTGCCATGCTTCGTTTGTTTTTCCTGTTTTTAGGAGGCCTTTTCGCCTTTATGCCCGCATTGGATGCGCAAATTGAATTGACCTCTGAGTGGGTTGGGGCTTCAACCAACGGGGCGGCTCACAGGGTCTATGCCCATCTTCCAGAAGGAGCCAGTGTGCTGAGCATGTACGCGGACGGTGAAAATGCCTTTTCTCTGGAGGCCCCCGGAGGGGTTTACCAAAGCGACAATGAGGCCATTCTTCTGTCTTCCGATCAGATGATGAATGAGGACAGTTGGTTCACCATTGGTGAGCCAGACGGCAACAATAATCTTCAAGAAACAGGAGGGGCGGATTGGTCCAATGCATTGGACGACTTTGCTTCGGGTCAAGGCTTCATTTGTGACGACTCTTTTGGAGGGGCCTTTTATCTTCTTCCGGGTTCCAGTCAAATGCTGTCGACAGGAGGTGTGGTTCTCATTGGGCAGTTTGTTTCACCAGACACGGTTTCTCTGACCCTGAACCTTCAATGGAAAGGGTCCCCTGGAGCGTCTTCCACCTATTCTGAGGGCCTGAACATCGAATTGCTGCCACAGGGCTTGGGCTGCACAGATTCGTCCGCCTTGAATTTTGACAGCATGGCCACCATCGACAATGGAAGTTGCGAGTGGCCCATTGGTTCTTTTGATGGGTTAGAATTTGAGCTGCATTCTCCTGCAACAGAATCACTTCCACCGACATATCGGATTTACGCCAAGGTTTTGAACCCCAATGAAGGGGTCACAAGTTGGTATGGCACAGCGGAGTCGCCTCTTCAATTGACCAGCACAACGGTCATCTACCAGTCCGAAGAAAGTGCATTTACTTATCCCGGTGAACTTGGAGATTCGACGGTGCTTCAAACGGACAGTTGGGTCGCTCTTGGAGGGTTGAGTCCGTTGATTGTCGCAGGTTTAAGTCAAGATGAGTTTGAAAGCGGAGGAGGCCTGGTGAGCGACTCTATTTTTGGAGGTGCCGTGGCCGCCATGCCGGGCATTGGCGCCGCTTATCCAGACGCAGAACAAAGGGTGCTGCTGGCGCAAGTGAGTTCCATGGGAACGATCGGATTGTCAGGCAACATCACCCTCAGCTTAGAAGGCGGCGGTTCTGCATCAATGACCGATTTGTCCTTGACGATTCCGGGGGCAACACCGGGGTGCACCGATCCTGTGGCTTGCAACTATGATGCGAATGCGGATGCCGAGGACGACAGCTGTGACTACACGGATGTTTTGGGCATTTGCGGTGGAGGTTGTACCGCCGACGTGGACGGTGATGGTGTATG
>JAKMCX010000019.1 GCA_022428285.1 Flavobacteriales bacterium | reverse complement strand
GCGGGTTCCCCACGCAGCCCGCCACTTGGCCCTTGAAGGTGCGGTCGAGGCACGCCTGGTTGCATGCAATGCACGTGTTGATCTCGCCTTCCCGGCCTTCGATGGCCTTGGCCATGATGTCGCCATCGGCCAGCCAAGGCCGCGCCATGGAAACCAGGTCAGCACAGCCGTCGGCCAATACCTGCTCGGCCACCTCCGGCATGTTGATGCGGTTGGTGGTGACCAGCGGCACGCCCACTTGGCCCATGAGCTTCTTGGTCACCCAGGCGAATCCAGCACGCGGCACCATCGCCGCAATCGTAGGGATGCGGGCCTCGTGCCAACCGATGCCCGTATTGATGATGTCGGCGCCAGCGGCCTCGATCACCTGCGCCTGTTCCACCACCTCGCCCCAGCCGTTGCCCTCCTCCACGAGGTCGAGCATGCTCAAGCGGTACATGATGGCAAAGTCCGGCCCACAGGCCTGTCGGATGCGCGACACGATTTCCTCTGGAAAGCGCACGCGGTTGGCGAAATCGCCGCCCCATTGGTCGGACCGGTGGTTGGTGCGGCGCACCAGGAACTGGTTGATGAGGTAGCCTTCGGAGCCCATGATCTCCACGCCATCATAACCGGCTTCGCGGGCCAGCGTGGCGCAGCGCACATACGCTTGGATGGTCCGCTCCACACCCCTGCCACTGAGCGCCCAAGGGCTGAATTTGCTGATGGGCGCTTTGCCCTTGGAGGGCGCGACGCAGAAAGGATGGTAGCTGTACCGGCCGCCATGCAGAATCTGCAGGGCGATGCGACCATCGGCTGCGTGAACGGCATCGGTGACCTCCCGGTGCTTGGCGGCCTGGCTGGAACGCATGAGGGCCGCACCATGTGGAGCGAGCTTGCCTGCGCGGTTGGGGCTGATGCCGCCTGTGACGATGAGCCCAGCGCCGCCCTCTGCGCGCTCGGCATAGAACTTGGCCAGCTTGGTGAATCCGCCCGGCTCTTCTTCGAGGCCCATGTGCATGGAGCCCATGATGGACCGGTTGGGCATGGTCATGCCCGCCACTTCAAGCGGCTGCAACAAATGGGGATACTTTGGATGTCGGGGCGCAGTTCCGGTCATGCCCCCAAGTTCGGACAACTTGGGCAACCGCTCACCTCCCTTTGGACCCGCGGCTTGGCAAAAGGCTCATGGAACATCCCGAGCGGTCCCAAGGCTGGCACAAAGTTCCCGCTTGACCGCCGGGCTCAGTCCTCGCCTTGAAGACAGCGCACAGAGAAGCCATACCTGGCATCTAATGCATTTGAGCGAATGTCTGAATTGATGAAGTACAAATACCAAACCGAAGCACCGTCGCCATCGGGGGTGGAACTCCACCAATAACTGTACCTACCGGCAAAATCGAAGTCGCCACTGACCGCTCGGCTGCCTGCGGGCATTCCCGCGAAGCCATAACTGTCTGTTCCGTTGCCTCCATTGTACCAGCCTGTGGTGGTTTTGATGGCATTGCCCTCTGTTCCTACGGGCACTTGGGTGGAGAGGTAATCTTCCAAGGCCATCCATTCGTCTTGAGCCGGCACATGCCAACCCGAGGGGCACAAGCCACGATCGTCGTTGACCGCATGCCAGTTGTACAACCTGCCCACTGCATCCAGCGACATGGCCGGGTCACACGCATCGAGATCTGGAGCGTCATCCACACATGTCCCGGCTCCCTCTCCGTAGGTGGCCATAGCCCCTGCAGCATTGGACCACTCTGCCTCCGTGAGGTCGGAGTCCAAGGGGTCGCCGTTGCGGTACGATGTGGTTCTCAGGTTTTCTGCGAACCAACATTGGCCATCAATTTCTACCACGCTGTAGGTGTAACCATCCATCGAGGGGGCCACACATTCCAAAGGCAAGGACGCGCAACTTCCGTCATCGATATTGGCCGCAGGATTGTATTCCTGGTAATCAGGGTCTGTGCACCCCAGAACTTCTGTGAAGTCCGAATCCCGGAGACACCTCACCATGAGTCCAAACTCCTTGTTGATGCCCCCCCGGTCTACGGTCTCGATGCTGGCAACAAAAATGCGGTACCACACGAATTCCTCAAATGAGGGCGATGAAGTCCAGAAATCTCCACTAAAACCGACATTGTCAAATGCACCGGTGTAATCCCTAAACCCGCCGGGAAAAGCGGCAAAACCGAAATCATCCGTGCCGTTTCCACCATCGTCCCAACCTTCCGTTGATTTGAGCGCCGTACCCACAGCATCCCCAAAGCCTTGGGAGGCCACCTCCTGCTCCAAAACCGTCCATTCTTCGTCGGTCGGAACATGCCATCCACTGGGACACAATCCGCTGCTGTTGTCCACCGCGAACCAATTGTACCTGCGCCCTGAAATGGCCACGTTGGCACTGTCGTTGTTGTAATCACATCGGGCCCCTGTGCTCAATGCAGCCCAACCGGAAGAGTCACTCACTTCCGGAATGGCGGTACCATCGGCATACACTTCGGTGCGCAGGTTTTCTGCAAACCAACACTGGCCGCCTATTTCCACAGCATTGTAAGTGTATCCATTCATGGAAGCAGAACTGCACAGCAGCACCTCTTCGCAGGTCTCAAACAGGGTCAACAAATGGGTCAAATCACCTATGCCCACGGTGCCGTCACCGTCGGAATCGGGATCGTAATCGGGGTTCATGGGTTCCATGCCTTCATTCTCCGGCATGAGGAGCACCAGCAAGGACAAAATGTCCATGACGGTGTAACACCCGTTGTCATCAAAATCGGGGTCATAATTGGGGTTGGATTGCGCCAATAAAAGCCCAGGCAGCAGCAATGACACAAGCAGAAAGAATCGCATGGATTAAATGTGCTTCTCGGTCCTTGTAAGTCCCGAAAAAATTCGTCCAATCCGACTTTACCCCACGATAATCTGACCGAAAAGCCGATTTAGTTCAATCCTGGCATTGCTGGCCAAAAGCCCCGAGAATCAGGAGGATATCCGCCACATCGACTGCCCCGCTGTCATCGATGTCAGGCGCGCATGATGCCGATTGAACCACGCACTGCTGCAGGTCGACGGACCACACCGTCCCGGGCCCACAGAGCCCCTCATAGGTGCATGAGCCGTCATCTTCTGTGGCCGAAGGCACGTAGTTGTCGGCAATGGGGACGGTGCACCCCAAAACACCCCCGTAACCAGACCAATCCACTGCCCCTGACAGGTCAAACAAGCCGCCAAACCACAAAACCTCATAGGCCATGGGCGTTCCCTCGGGAACCAATACAGACAGGGTGTCGAGGGTGTCCCCATTCCACACCACAGAGGTCCAACGCGGTGGAACGTCTAAGTGCAACCACACCGAGTCACCCACTGATTCGAACTGAACGGCCACCTCTTCTGCGCCTTCAATGACAGAAACAGCGCTGTCGGCCGGAATGTCATAGAGACATGACCTGCCACCCATGGGCCAAAACACCTCCAAGGAGTCTGCCGTTTCTAGGGTGCCCAATCCAAAGAACTGGGTGGCGCTGTGTTGGACAAAGTAATCCTCACCTGCGCGCAGCAAGCGCTGCTGGGCGTGGCCATTGGAATGCAGCACCATGCGCGTCCCTATGGCCTCGCTGTTGGAATGCGTCCCGCATACGGACACCGTCAACCGGTGACGCTCCGGGTGGTCATCGGCAGCTGCATTGAGCAGAAAAGTGGCATACTGTCCGCCGCCTGCTCCTACCACATCGGGCCGCAAATCACCATCAAAGTCGCCGCGCACCGCCGTTTGCCAGAGCGCATTCTTGCCCCACCATGCACCCGTCACATCTTCGAAGCTGTCGCCATTGTTGAGCGATGCACCAGGATGCCGGAAAAAATAATTGTCATAAGTCTCTACATCGGCTCCCGATACACTCCACGGTGATGTGGCCACCAGCAGGTCTTCCCAACCATCGAGGTCTTGATCGACCCACATGGAGCCCCAAGACCAGCGGTCCGTGTCCAACCCTACCTCTTCCGATCGCTCCTCATAAATCCCGGCATCATTGCGGTCGAAATAAGCCCCCGTCAATTGGGTGAATGGATAATAAAACTCCCCTAAAGACTGGTTGGTCACAAAGATTTCTTCTGCCCCATCCCCATCGGGATCACCCACTGCTGCGCACATGGATGACATGGAAACCTCCAATCCCAATGCTGCTCCAGACTCTGTAAAACTGCCATCACCATTGTTGATGAAGGCTTGATTAAAGACGGGGCAAGTGGGGTCGATGCCCGCGTCATTGATCACAAAAAGGTCCTGACGCCCGTCTGCATTCAAATCCAACCAAGTGCCCTGAAAAGAAGGCTGCAGACCCGATGCCACGCCCGACAGCTCGGACACATCGACCAAGGTGCCTGCATCCTGCTCCAACAGTACGTTTTCGGTCAACCACAAAGACTGACATTCCATCGCATAAATGGACACCATGACATCGAGGTCGCCATCGAGGTCCATGTCGTTCCAAGCCATCCCATTGGCCGCGCGGTCCTCCAAAACGCCGAACCCCCATTCTGCCGTGCGGTCTACAAAACCACCGTCCTCGCAAATCCAAACCTGGCTTTGTGACACCAAGCCACCTCCAGAAAACAGCGAAAAGGGCATGGCCGCCGTGTGCACAAAGTCACGGTCACCATCGTTGTCGATGTCGAGCCACATCAAGGCGATGGGCCTTCCAGTCCCCGGCGTAATGCCCAAGTCCACAGCCTCCAAACCCTCGGGTCCTCCTGCATAGAAAAGCAATGCATTGGAAGCATTGCTCACGGTCAGGTCATCCCATCCGTCCAAGTTGAAGTCCACAAAACTCATCCCTTGCCCAGAAAAATTGGTGTAGGCCTCTGCATCCGGTGCCGCGGGCCATGGATTCCATTGCGCCGACACTTCAGTTGCAGATGCGCAGGCACAGATGCAGCACAGCCACACCCAAGCAGGGAAGTTGATGGAGGGGTTCAAACTCAAGGGACACTAAGATACCCACTGCCCGTGCACCTGTGGCCTCAGTCGAATTCCGGGAACCGGTCTACGAATTCATTGCGGCGTCCCCGAGAGGGCAAAATCTGATAGATAAAACGGCCATCGCCCTCCTTGATCCTGCGCTTGTCGTCTTTGAGCTCCGTAATGCCATCGATAAACTGCTGGTCCTTTGAGGTGATGTTCATGACACCGTTTCGGTATTCAAAGAAGTACCAGTTCTCGTCGTCCAAGTGCAAGTAAATCCTGAGGATACCGTTGGTCCCCGCCAGGCTCCATTCGATGCGGCCCTGCAGCCTTCTGAAGACCGGAACCTTGCCCATGGAAACAATGCCGATGCCGTTCTCTCCGCTCACGAATGCGTCCTCGGAAGGGTCCCAGGTCAAGTCAAGGCCAGTAAACAGAAAGCGGTGCTGTATAGACTCTGGGGTCTTCTTGAATGCACCCATGAGCGTCATCTCTCCGAGGACCTCATCGGCGCCCTCCAATCCCAACCACTCTCGGGTGGCCGATTCAAAGGTCGTCTCGGTGATGTCCAAGGGGACCGCTGTCGCATAGAGCTGCAACCTTTCGGCCAGGGACTTCCAAACCTGGTCGTCAAAAGGGAAGTCCATTCCCACCGTAACCGACGCCTCGATTCCAGTCCCCGTTGGAAACACTTTTACGGATCCTGCCGAGCGCTGCGTCACCAACCCGTAATCCACCGGAAGGCTTACCGGACCGCTGCCGGTCACACTGCAGTCCCCTGCTTTGAGTTCGATGAGCGTTCCGGGCAAATTCGGTTGCATCATCTTTTCTGGAGAACCCGCTTGGTACACCGCATCGCGCTTGTCGTAACGGAGCTCTCCTTGTGCCGCCAACAGCCGGTATTCGTTGTGGCTGCGCACCTCATCCACAAAGGCGCCGTATGGGCCCCCTCCAGGCTCATCAACATCTCGGAAATAAGCACCGACACCCAAATGGGACATCATGGGGGTCTTGAGGGTGGTATCCAATGGAATCCTCACATCCTTGGGGTCAATGACCGAGGCAAACAACAGCTGCTGCTTGTCCGTTTCTGGGCATGCCGCTTCGAGGGTTACCGCGCCATCGAACTCGAGGTGTTGCCGTGCGGCAGCCAACCTCACGTCTCCAGAGAAGCCAAAGAATGGACTCAAACCAAATCCGTCTTGAACGGGAATCACCCCCCTTCCCACGGTCTCTCCGCTGGTATCCACCTCCACCGTTTCCAATTGAATCAACTGCTCCAATCCATTCTCATCCTCATAAAACAAGCTGGCCCGGGCCGTGTAATCAAACCGACCGGCGATGTTGACATCGGCATCGAACAACCGGTGATACCGGGTCACCACGTTGGCCACAATGACCGCCCTTGTGAGCTGGTCCATCTGGGCCCTCCTCCTCACCACAACAAGGCCACTGTCTGGCTCCACAAAAGCATCGGCCGTCCGGATAAACTTGACGGATTCACATTTGAGAACCGCTTCGCTCACATCGTAAACCGCAGTGGGCGCAAGGAAATTCAGGCTGTCTTGATCGGCCCGCGTGGAATAAAAGTTGGAACTCGATGACGCCTCGTCGGAGTCGATCACAAAGTCATCCAAGGGCTCCCGGCTGGAGGTCATCTCCATCTGGTCGTCATCCATGTACCACTTGAACTCGTCCATGAAGCACATGTACTGGTTGGCAGGAAGTTCGATTTTGGTTTCGCCGTCGTTGGACGCGAATTCACCAATGCGCTCATCAAAGTCGATGTCGCAATGGACATTGTCGGTCTTGAAGGCCAGGGCGCCCTCCACCGTCTGGTCGAGTTGGAAGGAAGCCGTATCGGCCAAGATGTGGCTGCGGTCGTATCGGAACAAATCCGAGCCCAGCTGGGCGCCACTGAAATGCATCAAACCATCGCCTGTCATTCCGTCGTCTCCCAGCACCAACCCGCCTTGCAGCTCACCCGCTCCTTCGAAGAACCTCAACGGCACATCTTGAGTTCGGGCAGAGATGCGGTTTGAACGGGGCTCAAACAAAACGTCGACCCCCTCGCCCTGTACCTCGGGAACGGGCGGCGGCCCTACCGATTCCTTGTTGGTAAAGACCTGTGCGGTTCCTTTGGTGCTGTCGGGAAGCAGCACAAACCGGTCGCTCTCTGCATGGGATGTGCGGAAGTTCAATGTTCCACCTCCTTGCAATCCTCCCCCATCCAAGGTCAGGTTCTGGTCGAAGTTTCCGACACCGCCATAGACCTGGTACCCCCCTGATGGTGTGGACGTTGTAAAGCCCAAATGAAGGTCGTCCATCACATGCAGGTTCTCCTGCAATGGAGGCAGCAAATCGCCCGACTCAAGCGTGCCTTCGAACACAAGCTCTCTGCGTCCCAAAGCATCCAAACTGTCCAAGGTGAAAGGCTCTACCACAAAGCGAAAGCGGTCGCGCTCGTAGGCCCCGTTTTCGATGGCTTGGTCATCCCAATGCACGTAACTCGGCTCATCGGTGACCAACACGGGATATTGGGGATAGGCCTCACTCAATCGCCCGGACCTGTTGATGGGAACGTCCACGCGCAACACCCCTTGGATGTATTCCAGGCGGTTCTTCACCAGTTTGCGCTTGGGCCTCCCGCGGGCATCTTTCTCTTCTTCGTTGACCCGGAGTTTGCAGGATTCTACAGCATTGAGCTCAATGGAAAACGACTCATAATCAAAAGCATAATCCGAACCATCAAACTGCAGGTTGCCCGCACGCACGCCTCCTGCAAAGGTGAAGTCACGGTCTTCCCCGATGGCCACCTTTCCATCACGCGGCTCAATGACCACACCGCGGTCCCGAGACACGTTGACCCTGGCCACCCCATTGAGCTTGAGTTGACCATTGAGCAAGCTGATCTCACCGTGGCCAGAGCCCTCGGCCTCGGACCGAAAAAACAGGACATCGAAATCGCGTCTGCCTGCCGCATTCGCCAAATCGGCAAACAGCTTCTTGGTCGCTGTGGCGGTCCTGGCTTGGAGGTCCATTTCCAAATAACCCTGGTGCGCCATCCTGATCATCATGGCCCTTGACTTCTGCTCGCTCAAGCGCATGCTGCTCCCCAATTCCATGCTGCTAAACGTGGAATCCCCTGTGGCCTTGACGTGGTTGCGCACCCTCACCAAGGGGTGCACCGGGTCTATCCCTTGCATGTCCCTAAAAAGGTCCACGTCAAAGAAGTCTGCACTGGAGAGAACGGCCGTTGAACGCACAGATCCCGGCGGGCCTTCCAGGCGGATTCGGGTGTCCTCCATTCCCCATGAGAGCACATTGCAATCGACAAACAGATTGTGGTAAGAGTCTGTGAATGGACGGGGACCGAGTCCCTCCTCCGTTCGAATCAAGAAGAGCTGTTTGGCCCTGAGGTTGAAGCGCAGGTTCAACTCAGGGTGGTACAAGCTGTCCGTTCCAATCCGCAATGCCGCCTCAACCCCTTCGCCTGTAAACTGATCAGCGCGCAGAATAAACAGCGACGATTGGCATTCTACCATCACCGTATCGCCCCTCCTAAACTGAAGCCTCGCAGGCTCCTCTTCGCTGCCTTTTCCCTGGAGCTCTGCACCGCGCACGGTCAAACCACCGTCAAAGTCTACCCCCGGCACAATGTCCGGCATGGACAACCTGTTGATGTAGGTGTCAAACCTCGGGTAACGGGCATCATCGGTCGCCTCGCCTGTTTTCTCGTCGCGCTTGCGCACCCGGGCCTTGTCGGTCAACTGCCCGAGCAATGGATCGGGAAAAAGCTCTGTGGTAAAACGGGCCGAATCCACCGTCAACGAGGGCGACTTGAGCCGCACCGAGTACCCGTTGAAATCCGCGTAGTTCTGCTCGGGGTCCCAACCAGAGCGCCCCCAATCTACACGGCCACTGCGGCCTAGGAAGAGTTCCTTGGCGTAATCATAGGTGCCCGCAGTGCGCTGCACAAGCAAGGTGTCCCCTTTGGCCAACGCCATCAGGCTGCCCGAGGGACCAAAAGTGAACTGGGGACCGCCCTTCTCCGGGATGGAGATCGCCATGGGTCCGTCAAACGACCAGGTCACCGATTTGGAGACATAGAAAACCCCGTCCCTCAAAAGGTCTTTGCCCAAGGCGAGCAGGGGGCCAAAATCCCGAGCCGACTTGCGGCTGTCCACCGCCCGCTCCACTGCGGCATCCCATGCGGCAAAAGGAAGGCGCAACGAGTCCCCCGAAAGGGCCTGCTGCACGCTGCGGGCATATCCGAACTGCTCGGGAAAGACGC